>CAZEIA010000014.1:0-31676 GCA_964512335.1 uncultured Desulfobacterales bacterium | reverse complement strand
ACGGCGGAGAGCTTCATCGGCCTCCCATACCAGTGGGGCGGAACCTCACCGGAAAAGGGCTTCGACTGCAGCGGGTTGACCATGGCTGTTTACCAGATGAACGGGCTCAATATCCCCCGCACTTCAGCGGAGCAGTTCGCGCAGGGTCGTGCCGTTTCACTGAGAAGTCTCGATAAGGGGGATCTGGTCTTCTTCGCCGTCAATTCAGGCGGAAAGATCAGCCATGTAGGCCTCTATACCGGCCGAGACAGCTTTATTCATGCGCCGGGCGCAGGCAAAAGCATCCGGATTGATTTCCTCTCGAACGGCTATTACAGCAAATGCTTCATCGGGGCCAGGACCTACCTCTGATTAAGCAGACCCAGCACCTGATCGATGTCGTGTTAAGTGTGCCCCGCGTTGACCTGGAAGCGGATTGTCTCATCTCCTCTCGGGACGACCGCAAAAGTCAGGCCCACCGTCGGCACACCGCCCTTGAAGAGCCGGTCCACCAGGCTGTGGATGGCGTTGTTATACCGGACCATAAGAGGGACAACTTGGTGCAATCCCGGAATGGATTCCAGGTTGAGCGCCGAAAGCCCCTCGCGGAACTGTTTGGTCCTCTGTTTCAGAAGGGAAAGCCTCTCTCTTCCTTCCGGTCCGTCTGCAATCTCAGTGGCCTCAAATGCCGCCGCGCAGTCCCCCACGCTGAGAGGGTTGGTGCAGATTTAGGTGTCGGCCTTTCGCCTTATGGCCTCGATCACGGAGTGACCGGCGGCTGCAAAACCGCCGTTCCAAGAGCCGAAGACCGGGTCCGGGCCATGATTTTTACAAGGGCTTTCATGGGTTCCAAGAGAGTTCCTCTTTCCCCCGCGGTTTCATACTTCACTGTTTTCCCTGTACCTGGCGATGTCCTCCTGGGTGATTCCCAGGCAATAAAGGATGTTGAGCATATGGTCGCTGCTGAAGACGCCGTCCGTGGAAAGATTTCCCGCTTCGGGACTGCAGGCGATGGAAAGGCCCGCGTCCTTCATGAAGCGGGAATATGTGGAGCCGTCTCCAACGGCCACCACCTGATCACGGCTGATGCCCTCCATGCTCATGATGAACTCAAGAATTTCGATTTTAGTGGAGGCTGTCAACACGGGCTCTTCAAGGACCCCCGCGGCGTTACCTTTATCGTCCTTTTGAAGGGTGTTGCAAAACGCATAGTCCACGCTTTCCGCCTCGTAGATCCACTTCAAGAAACAGTCGAAACCCGTGGAAAGGAGCGCCACCTTGTAACCCATAGCCTTGAGGATACGGAGGAGCTCCAGGACGCCGGTATGGAGCTTCAGGTTGGGCCCGGCTGCCTCCAGGTCCTGCATTGGTATACCCTGGAACACGCCGACGTGATCCACCAGTGCCTGAGCCCACCCCCCTGTTGCTTCATGGCTGAGGGGGCCGATACGGCGCTCCAGGGTATTCAGCCGCTCGTTGAGTGCATCCAGAAACCGGCGGACCGAGGATTCCTCGATCAGGCAGGATTCAACGTCGAATACGACTATCTTCTTGGCCTGCCGGTAGGTGCTCTCGCTCTGAATGACCACGCTCTGGCCCAGGCGGGCACACAGGCTCTTCAACTCCTCTTTCATACGTTCGATGGCGACTGCGCGTGAGGGGCCGGCCTCCGCATTAATGCTGTTCACTGTAACTGCCATTTCCATGGAAAAGAAAGGCCCTCTGGCGATCATACGACAGCCTTCGATGTTTGCCTTGTAACTGTGAAACAAAGAGGAAATTTCCGCGATGATCCCTGGGCGGTCCGTACCGAGAATAGTGACCAGCAGATGATCGCCGGCAGCGGTGGCCACGATGTCGATTTCGTCTGAACCCCTGACAATGACTTTGAGGCCTGTCTCCTCTTCGATGCCGTTCAACGACTCCTGAATCGCCTCAGGGGTTTGGTCCGAGGCTGAGAAGTCGACTACCAGAAAGATTGAAAAGATTCCTCGTCGGCAGCTTTCCTCCACGTCCAGGATGTTGCCCTCAAGCCGGAGCACCCTGTTGGTGATTCTTGAAACCAGACCGGGCGAATCAGGGCCGATTGCCGAAAGGCTCACGATGTGTGCGGGTGCGGGCATGCAGGTACCCCCTCTCATGGTAGATGCGACTTATCGCCCTTTCTGTCGTAAAACACGAATATTTCCTCGCCGTAGTAACGGCCGTTTATTACCTGGCCCGGCCCGAAACGGCGAAGATCCTTATTATGCAGAAAGTCCGCAAAGCGCCGGTTCATCTCCTCAGACGAAATGTTTTCCCTAAACCAACGGATCGGGACGTTGACATTGACGGGACGAGTCCCTACAAGGTGACGGGTCGCCTTTGGTGAGAACACTTTTCCCCGGTTCGCCGCCTCCACCACCATATCTTTTGTAATGTGCGGTGTCCAGATTCCGAGAGTGTTTTCCGGCGGCCCTTGGCTGCAGGTCCCTTCTGCCACAGCCTGGCAGGGGACGTATTCAAGGTGAGCGCCGTCACGGACCATAAGCTTCTGAAGGTGGTCCAGGGCTTCATACGCGGTGATTCCGTCGAAGACCAGCTCAACGGGAAAACGCAGAACACCCCTGCTCTCCCCATGCTCGACGCCCATGATCAAAGGATCGGCCTCGAGCCGTGCTGCGAGAGAGGGCCGGTCGGTAATGAGCTCGAGCGTCCCTCCCATCTCTCGGATTATTCGGTGAAATCCGTCCAAGCAGTGAACATTTTTTAAGAGTCGAAACCAGTATCGAAGCCCCACATGCTCGCTGAAGTAGTCAATTTTACAGACAGGTATGTAACGGAAACCGAGGCGTTTGAATACAAAGGTGCGGTGGTTGCCGTCCAGGACGATGTTGTTCTGTTCAATGATGATAGGGTTCTGGAGGCGGGCCCAGTCCTTGAATTCGAGGGAAAGGCTCTCAGCCACGCGTGGGAGGGTCTCTTCGTGAGCCTTTAGGGACTCGACCAGGACCACTTCAAGGTGCATTGTCAGTTCACCGGTATCGATGGTAAACATCGTTTACACTACCCCCGCCAGCCCTGCGCGGTTTTCCCGCCTGTCAGATCAAGCCGTGCAGTTTGTCAAACAGTGAATCGAACTCATTTCCCCGAAAGCAGTAAAGGAGATCATGATATTCTCTGCGCAGCGTCTTCACGCGCTCCAGGACGTTCGAACCGCCTTTCAGTACATCCCGGATGAGCCCTGCCAGCTCCTGGAAGGCGGTTTCGTCCATACCGAAACGCGTCATCTCGGCCACGCCCATTCGAAGCGCCCCGGATGCGGTGAACCCTTCCTCATCAGGCGTGGCCTGGTAGTTACAGATGATGTTGCTTTTTTCGAGCCTTGATGCGGCCTCGGGCCCGCGGCCGAATCCCACCTTGACCACCACCTGGTGGGTTTCAGTAAAATCTTCCTCAGGGTCCCCTGCGACTTCAAGCCCACACTCACTCAAGGCCCGGGCAAACGCCTTGGCGTTGGAGATAACGCGGGGCTGGTATTCATCTTTGAACCTGTTCATTTCAAAAGCCGCCATCAAAAGCCCCAGAAGAGTCCCCAGGTGATGATTGGACACGGAACCGGGAAACGTCCGGTTAACAATGGCTTCCCACAGGGCGTACCGCTCGTCTTCCTCAAGGAGGTGGGTCGCGGCAATACCCCTCTGGGTGCCGAAGAAGGTCTTGTGGGTGGAGCCTGTGACCAAGTCCGCCCCCTCCCGGAAGGGTTCCTGGAAGTGGGGCCCTAAGAGGCCTAGCACATGCGCCATGTCGTACATCAACACCGCATCGATGCCGGTTTCGTCGATGAATTTTCGGACCGCTTCCACCGGCTCACGGCACAGGACCATGCTTTTGCCGAAGATGATGAGCCGGGGTCGCACCTCATCGATGCGCTTAAATGCGGCCGTTATGTCTATGCGGAAGGGGTTGTGCGCCATTACCGGGAAGGGTACGACCGCAGGCCGCTCGGTTTTAGGGTCCCTCGCTACGAAATCCCGAAGCGCCCCCATGGGCTGAGCACTGAGATGCCCCCCTCTTGATATGTGTTGGTTCATGACCGGCCCTATGCGCCTGGGCTCCCGCCTGGGGTCGCCGCGGTTCAGGTACTGCATCACGGCGCTGAACACGGCGGTGTTTGCCATCTGCCCGCTGATCAGCCGGGTCTCCACCTCGGTGCATCCCAGGTAGGAGGCCAGTTCACGCTCCAGAAGCCGTTCGACACCTGCTATGAAATCCGTGCCCTGGTAATAGAACACGTCCGTGTCGTAAAAGGCCCTGACTTTGCGGTGCTCGGCGTATCGAAATGAGGGATCCATGATGGAGAGAAGCCTTACCATAGGTGAGGCTGTCATCTCTGAAGGGATCAGGTTGATGCAGTCCTTCTGTCGCCAAACGGTATTCCGGATTGCTTCCTCCAGCAGTTTTTGCACCGTGCCCGGGGCGGACGGAGGCTCGACCGGAGCCGTTCCGGCCAAGATGGGCCGGGCATAGGGAGGAGCGTCGCTTCTAAGGTGATAAGGGACAGCCGTTGCTTCGACCAAGCGGCCGCGGATCTCTATGGACAGATCCTCGCCGTTCTGGATATCCGAGTCGATGTAGGCCAGGCAAAGGGGGCGGAGCGCATGTTCATCGAGCCGGGCCGCCTCCAGGCCATCCCCTTGCTCTTTCCAGTAAGGAACCATGGTCCCGCTTGTAACGTAGCCCACGTGCTTCCCTTTTCGAAAGACTTGCGCCCCTTCCCGTGCCACTCCTCGGCCGGTGACTGCCAGGGGGTAAATAAGACGGGGAAGATCGCCTATCCGTGAATAGTCTCTGAAAAGAATGCGGGAGCGCGCCTCGAACTGGCGGTAAAGGGTGTCCCGTCCCACGAAGTCGCCTTTCAGCGGATTGAAGCTCACCGCGAAGCGGGACATGGGACATGCCATAATAGGTATTTCATTGCCTTCGGGGTCCGTGCCGAGTTCGTGCCCGTAGAGGGGGAGCCCGGCCTCGAGTCGAAGAGTATCGCGGGCGCCAAGCCCCACAGGAGATGCCCCACGGCTCAGGAGAAGGTCCCATACGGCGGGGGCCGCCTCTGCAGGCATGAAAAGCTCAAAACAGAGAGGCTCACCGGTGTACCCTGTCCTGGCCACCCGGAAGGGTCTGCCCTGTATCGTCAATATGCAGGCGGCGTTTCGCATGGGCTCTGGAAGGCGGCCTTGTTCCACGATCGAAGACAGGATCTCCTTGGATTGCGGACCCTGCAGCGCCAGCATGGCGATTTCTGATGTCTCGTCCTTAATGCTTACCCGGTCAAAGGCGGCGGCAGCCTCAAAAAGATATTTCCAAGCCCTGCTTCGGTTGACGGCGTTCACTACCAGAAGAAATTCATCTTCTTCGAACCTGTATAGATAGGCGTCGTCCAGGGCCCCGCCGGATTCATTGGGAATGAATGTGTACTGGGCTCCTGTTTCCCGTCCGTCCAGGACCTCAGCGTTGTTGGTAAGGACGTGCTGGAGGAAGGATGTCCTGTCACGCCCACGAACCACGAAGCGTCCCATGTGTGAAACATCGAACAGGCCTGCAGCCTTGCGTGTAATCAGGTGTTCTTCCACGATGCCGGTGGGGTAAGTAATGGGCATGTCCCAACCGCTGAATTCGGTTATGGTTGCATCCAGGGAAACATGTCGATCATAGAGCGGCGTTCGCATGGATTCAGACATGGGTCTCTCTCCTCTATGCAAATAGCTCAAGGCGCCGGCCGGATAGGTGTCCTACGACCGGCAGCGGGAAATATGGACTCCTAACATTTAAAGCTCGCAATATCAAGAGAAAAAAGGATGATAAATTGAATTATTCTGCAAAACATTAAATACATATTGACAGTTTGATCAAAAAGCCGTATTCATCACACCAAGCTGTCTTTTAAGGAAGAGATGGGCCTTCACACGCGCCCCGTTTTGAGGAGTCACACTATGAAGATCGACGAAACGAGCATCTCCCTCATCAAGCATCTCAAGGAGGGAAGAAAATCCTTTCGCAGTATAGCGGAAGAGATCGGAGTTTCCGAAAATACTGTGCGAAGCCGTGCCAGCACCTTGCAACAAGAAGGAATGCTTGAGATATCCGGGTTAGTGGACCCGGAAGGCATACCCGGTCACCGTTTGGTGCTCATTGGTGTTAAACTAGGCACTATGGAACTTGTCAGAAAAGGAGAGGAGTTCAGCCGGCTAAAGGGTGTGATCTCCGTCTGTGTAGTAACGGGACGATACGATCTGTTTTTGCATGTGCTTCTGAACGAGAGCTTCAGCCTGCTGGAATTTTATACCCAGGAGGTCAGCCGGATTCAGGATGTGCAGTCGGTGGAGACCTTTGTGGTGTACAAGGGGTACAACATCAGGGTGCCTTATGTACTTTAGGAAAATCCAAATCGAAATCGGGATCGCTATCGAAATCGAAACAACATGGGAGCGGGAAACGAAAAATTGAGAAAAGGGAGGAAAGACCATGAAAGAGATCCATGAACTCGTTCTGCCTGAAGACCTCCGCTACAACGAGAGTCACGAGTGGGTCAAGATCAATGGAGTAAAGGCCCGCATAGGTATCAGTGATTATGCCCAGAACCAACTCGGTGATATCGTTTTCGTGGAACTTCCGGGAGTCGGTGACATCCTTGAAAAGGGACAGGAGTTCGGTACTGTGGAGTCGGTCAAGGCCGTGGCGGAGATATACGCGCCTGTGGGGGGAGAGGTCGTTGCAGTAAACGAAGACCTGATGGAGGCCCCTGAAATGGTGAACAAGGATCCTTACGGAAGGGGCTGGATGATAGAGCTGTCTTCAGTGGAAGGATCCGAGGCCGAAGCCCTGCTCAGTTCCAATGATTACAAGGACCGACTGAAAGGACAGGAATGAGTTATGCGTTATCTTCCTCACACCCCTGAGGAGATCACCTCCATGCTGGCCCGTGTGGGGGTGGAATCCCTGGATGATCTTTTCACGACAGTCCCGGCGGATTGCCGTAGGAACAGGGACATGAGCCTGCCGCCGGCCATGACCGAATGGGACCTCTCCAGGCACGCGGCCGATCTGGCCGGAGCCAACGCATCGGCCCCCGAATGCCTTTCATTCGTCGGAGCCGGAAGTTACGAACATCACGTCCCGGCTGCGGTCCGGGCCCTGCTGGGCCGTTCCGAGTTTTACACGGCATACACGCCGTACCAGCCGGAAATGACTCAGGGCACCCTCCAGGCCGTCTATGAATACCAGACTTTGATAAGCCGGATCTTAGGCATGGATGTTGGCAATGCCTCCCTCTACGACGGCGCGTCTTCCCTGGCCGAGGCCGTTATTATGGCCATTAGGGTGACCCGTAGAAAGCGGGTTGCCGTCTCCCGTGCGGTCCACCCTCTTTACCGGCATGTGGTCCGCACCTATTTGAGGCCCACCGGATACGAGGTATTGGAAATCCCGCTTCTCGAGAACGGCACCACCGATATTTCCTTTCTGGAAGGGCAGGACGACCTCGCCGGCGTGGCGATCCAGTCCCCGAATGTTTTCGGCTGCATCGAGGATTTAGAGGGGGCGACGGATCGGGTGCACGACCGGGGCGGACTTCTCGTGGCCTCCTTTTCGGAGCCGCTTGCTTTCGGCCTGTTGCGGTCTCCGGGCAGCCTGGGCGCTGACATCGCCTGCGGGGAAGGGCAGAGCTTCGGTATTCCGCAGTCTTTCGGCGGACCTCTGCTGGGGCTGTTCACAACCCGCCAAAAGTATGTCAGGAGCGTCCCGGGCCGCCTGGTGGGAAAGACCGTGGACCGGGAAGGCCAAAGGGGCTTTGTGCTCACCCTGGCAACCCGCGAGCAGCACATCCGGAGGGAGAAGGCCACTTCCAACATCTGCACGAACAACAGCCTCTGCGCCCTGGCCGCGGCCGTTTATCTGGCATGCCTGGGGGGGACCGGACTGAGGAAACTGGCGCGCATGAATTACGACAAGGCCCAGTATCTGAAAGGCCGTCTCGAGGACGTGGGCCTCGATATCGCCTTCGAGACCCCCACGTTCAATGAGTTTGTGGTCAGGGCGCCCCAAGGGTTCAAAAGGACCCACGACCGCCTGCTCAAACAGGGAATCGTGGCGGGTATCTGTCTTTCCCCCTGGTACCCCGAGCTTGAAGATCATTATCTTTTCTGCGTAACCGAGACCAAATCGGCCGAGGACATGGACAGACTGGTGAGGGAGATGACATCATGAGGGAAAACCTGGGAACGACAGGACTGGTACTTAACGAGCCGCTTCTCTGGGAAAAGGGCGTCCGGGGAAGACAAGGTTTCTCCCTGCCGCCGGAAGACGTGGAGCAAGCGCCTATTGACGATGCGTTGGTGGGCGAGGAACCGGATCTACCGGACTTGAGCGAGTTGGACGTGGTCCGCCATTTTACCCGGCTCTCGCAGTGGAACTTCGGCGTGGATACCGGTATGTACCCACTTGGGTCATGCACCATGAAGTACAACCCGAAGATCAACGAATACCTGGCGGCCCTGGATGGGTTTGCGGGCGTACATCCGCTGCACCCTGCTGATCTTTGCCAGGGGAGCCTTCGCCTGATACATTATCTTCAGGCCTTTTTGGCGGAGATCACCGGCATGGACAACGTGAGCCTGCAGCCTGCGGCGGGGGCCCAGGGCGAACTGACCGGGATGCTCATTATCCATGCATTCCACGAGAATCGTGGTTCGAGACGCACAAAGATCATAGTGCCGGACACCGCCCATGGTACTAACCCCGCGAGTGCCGCTCTGTGCGGGTACAGGCCGGTTCCTGTTTCTTCCAATGATGAGGGAGTGCTCACGGCCGGGGCCGTGGCTGAGGTAATGGACGAGGAGACCGCCGGTATCATGGTCACGAATCCCAACACCCTGGGACTGTTCGAGGAGCATATCCGTGAGATTGCAGGGATAGTCCACGACAAGGGAGGGCTGGTCTATGGCGATGGGGCCAACATGAATGCAGTGATGGGTATCCTGGATGCCGCGAAGGCCGGTGTGGACGTGCTTCACCTGAACCTTCACAAGACCTTCAGTACGCCGCACGGTGGGGGAGGGCCCGGGTCCGGCCCGGTATGCGTGACCCGGAAGCTGGAGCCGTTTCTTCCGGTCCCGAGAGTCGTTAAGGAGGGCGAACGCTATGTCCTGTCCGAGGACTTTCCTCTGACCGTGGGACGGCTTCACTCGTTTTACGGGAGCTTCGGGGTCATGATCAAGGCTTATGCCTATATCCTCACCATGGGCGCGGAAGGTCTCGAGAGAGCCAGCCGCCTCGCCGTGCTCAATGCCAACTATGTGAAGGAGCGGCTCAAGGACGTTTACGACCTTCCCTATGATCGGCCCTGCATGCACGAATGCGTGTTTACGGACAACCGCCAGAAGGGCCTCAAGGTGGCCACCCTTGACATCGTCAAGAGGCTTATGGACTACGGCTTCCACCCTCCGACAGTCTATTTCCCGCTGGTGGTGAGCGGTTCGATAATGGTCGAACCTACGGAGACGGAGGGCCTTGACGAGATTGAACGCTTCATCGAGGCCATGCGTTCCATCGCAAAAGAGGCCGAGGAAAACCCCGAAATCCTGAGGGAGGCCCCCCACAAATGCCGCCTCAGGCGTTTGGACGAGACCGCTGCTGCAAGGAATCCCTGCCTCAAGGGCTGATCTGATTCTGCGGGACACGGATTAAGGGCCTCGAGCATGATTGGTATTCCCTTGAACGAAAACAGGCGGAAACAGGACCGTAACAAACCATGGCTGGCCGTCGACATGGGCCGGGTTCCCTACGGCCCGGTCCTGGCCTTTCAGGCGGCCCTGGTGGAAGCGCGAAAGAAGATGCTTATCAAGCAAGACGTCGTCCTTATTCTGGAACACGAGCCCGTCTTTACACTTGGACGAAGAGGCGTTACGGAAAACCTCCTTGTCGGGCCGGAGTTTCTTCGCCGGGCCGGAGTGCCCGTGGTTCATGTGGAACGGGGCGGAGACGTCACTTATCACTGCCCGGGCCAGGTCGTGGCCTACCCGATCGTGGGCCTGGCCGAGGCGCGCCTCAAGGTGGTGGAGTTCGTGGAGAGACTCGAGGAGGTGATGATCCTGACGGCCTCGGACCTGGGAGTGGAGGCGGTTCGAGACCCGCGGAATCGAGGGGTTTGGGTCGGCGGCCGGAAACTCGGCAGCGTTGGAATAGCCGTGCGCAGGGGTGTTTCCTTTCACGGGCTGGCCCTGAACGTCAATCCGGACCTGACGCCCTTTGAGTGGATCAACCCCTGCGGGCTTCAGGGCGTACAGATGACTTCCCTGGCCCGTGAAGGCGCTCGGGATGCCTTCCCGGACCGGGTGCGCCCCATGCTGAAGCGCCGCATGGAGGAGGTGTTCGGGGCATTGCTTGAGGAGACACCGTTGTCAGTGCTGGAGGATGCTCTGGCTGATGAGCTGTTGAGTGGTCGAGCTGACGGGTACATCCGCGGATGAAAATATTGTTGGAAAAAATTAAAATCGAAATCGGGATCGCTATCGAAATCTAAATCGAGCTTTTTTTGCCATGAATCAAGGCCCTTTTAAGGGGAGTTGCGGATGAGTGGAGACAATAGGCAGGCTCAACGGGTTCCAAAGCCGGGGTGGCTCCGACGCAGGCTGCCTTCGGGCCGCGAGATCGAGGAGGTGAAGGGCCTCCTCAAGAAGGCGCACCTTCATACGGTGTGCGAGGAGGCGAAGTGCCCCAACCTATGGGAGTGCTTTTCCCGGCGCACCGCTGCTTTCCTGATACTGGGAAGCACCTGTACACGGAACTGCCGTTTCTGCGCCGTCCCTCACGGGACACCCGATCAGCCCGACCCTATGGAGGCCTCCCGAGTCGCCGGGGCCGCCCGCGCTATGGGACTGCGCTATGTGGTCGTGACCTCGGTCACGAGGGACGATCTTCCCGATGGCGGGGCCGGATTGTTTGCGGACACAATCCGCGCCGTCCGGAAGGGCGTGGCCGGCGCTTCCATTGAAGTACTCATCCCGGATTTTCAGGGAAGGGAAAGAGACCAGGCAACCGTGATCAAGGCCCGGCCGGACGTACTCAACCACAACCTGGAGACCGTTGAGAGGCTCTATCCAACGGTCCGGCCGGAGGCCGAGTACAGCCGCTCTCTGGAACTTCTGTCACGGGCACGGAAGAGGGCTCCGGAGCTTCCGGTCAAGTCCGGCATGATGCTGGGCCTTGGAGAGCGTTCGGTCGAGGTGCGTGCCGCCCTTTGCGATCTCCTTGACGCAGGTTGCCGCATGCTGACCCTGGGGCAATACCTCCAGCCGTCGTCGAAGCACCTGGCAGTGGATCGTTTTGTGCCGCCCGAGGAGTTCGATGCGTGGCGCGGACTGGCCCTTGCCATGGGTTTCGAACAGGTGGCGAGCGGCCCCTTTGTGAGAAGCTCCTACCATGCGGCGGAGCTTTACAGGAACGAATCTTCCGCAATCGCAGTATCCAGGTCCAAGCTGAGTGTGCGCCTCGTCAGGGACGAAAGTCCCTGACGACAACCTTCACACCAGACCTTGATCGAGCATTGCGTTCATTACAAGGACGAAGGCCGCGATATTTGCGCCGGCTACGTAGTTTCCGGGCTTACTGTACTGGTCGGCAGCATCAAGGCACGTCCTGTGTATCCCCTTCATGATCTCCTTGAGGCGTATGTCCACCTCTTCCCGGGGCCATTTCAGACGCATGCTGTTCTGGGCCATCTCGAGCCCTGATACAGCCACGCCTCCCGCGTTAGCCGCCTTGCTCGGACCGAACAGGATCTTGTTTCCCAGGAAAATGTCCATGGCTTCCGGAGTGGAAGGCATATTAGCCCCTTCTGCGACCAGGGTCACCCCGTTGTTGATCAGGTTAAGGGCGTCCTTGCCGTTGATCTCGTTTTCCGTTGCGCTCGGAAAGGCGCAGTCGGCCTTGTAGGCCCAGAGAGGGTTGTGGTCCAGTGTGGCATCCATCTCAGTGTAGGTCGCCTGAGAATATTTTTCGACGTACTCCTGAATGCGGCCCCGACGGATATTCTTGAGTCGTTTAACAAAATCGAGTTTCTTGGCGTTAATGCCCTCATCGTCATAAATGAAACCTGAGGAATCTGAAAGCGTCACCGCCTTCCCGCCCAGTTCGATGATTTTTTCCACTGTGTATTGAGCAACATTCCCTGATCCGGATACAAGGCAGGTTTTGCCCGCGATAGTGTCGTTTCTCGTTGCGAGCATCTCTGATGCAAAGTAGACGCATCCGTAGCCTGTTGCTTCGGGCCGAATCAGGCTCCCTCCCCAGCCCAGGCCTTTGCCGGTAAGGACTCCAGTGAATTCGTTTTTGAGCTTTTTATACATCCCGAAAAGGTAGCCGATTTCCCTGGCGCCTACCCCTATATCCCCTGCAGGCGCATCAGTATCCGGTCCGATATGGCGAATAAGTTCGGTCATGAATGACTGGCAGAATCGCATCACCTCGTCATCGGATTTCCCCTTGGGATCAAAGTCGGACCCTCCCTTGCCGCCGCCCATGTTGAGAGTCGTCAACGCATTTTTGAAGACCTGTTCAAAGGCCAGAAATTTGAGTATGCTAAGGTTAACAGACGGGTGAAACCGCAACCCGCCCTTGTAAGGACCGAGTGCGCTGTTCATCTGCACCCGAAATCCACGGTTTACCTGGACCTGCCCCTGATCGTCCATCCATGGTACGCGAAACATTATCACCCGTTCAGGCTCGGTGATTCGCTCAAGCAGCGCTTTCCGATGTATCTCGGGGGTCCGGTCGAGCACGGGTTGAACCGACTCCAGGACCTCCTGCACGGCCTGTTGAAACTCCTTCTGCTCAGGGTCCCTCTCCTTGATCCATTTGATGATGTCTGTCATAAAGAGCCTCCAAAAAGTGATTACAAAATCGATTTCAACTGGTTCCTTCTCTCAGGGTCCGATGATGACGCTCTGTGAAGTCCTGCCGTCTATCTTTATGGTCACGGGAGCTTTCAGCCTCAGGTGTCTGAGGTGGACGGTCTCCTGATGCACGGGCTGTGAGTTCAGCCAAGCCCAGTCCAGGAAGTCTTTGTGGTCGGCGTTTTCCTCAACTGTGATGTACTGGATTCCCAGGGACGTGATGTTCTGAAAGAAGTGAGATCCCTGGGAAGGGTCGGCCCTGAGCTGGGCGTTTCGCAGTTCGATAATGGCACCCACTCCTGAGATGTGGCTCCACTGGACCGGAATACCGAGCCATGGATCGGCGGTGCCCCATCGGCCTGGGCCGATGAGAAGGTAAGGCCGTTTTTCCTTTATGAGATGTCCATTTAAGCCCTTTATTTCATTGGCTATGCGGGTCGTGGCTTGGGGCTCGAAGTCTTCGGGTTTGACAAGGATCAGGTCCTCGATTTTCTGGTTTCTACCGTTTCCCAGGGCGTGTGCTGAGCGACAGAAGGCCCGCTCAAGTTCCTCTGAGGTAATCTGAACGTCGAGACGTTCCAGGTCCGCCACCATGGGCCGCATCTGAAGGAAAAAGAACTCAGCCTTGGGTTGTTCATTTGTCCCGAGATTGACCGAAAATTCGATTTCCACGGGACACCCCATCCCATTCTTGGCGAGGCTCAGGACTTCCGAAAGGAGTTCGGGAAGGGGGAAAGTGCGATGTTTGAGAATTTGGGCAAAGGTAAGGATCTTGGGGCCCGGCATATACCCTGTATCGCGAATGCGGTTTTCACCTGGCACGTATGTGCTGGAAAGGTTCAATACAGGATAAGCGTCCTCGAACTCGTCGACCTCCAGTTTGACCAGATTGGAGTGCTCGAAGGTCCTGGGGTATTCGATATAGCCTCGGACCTTGAGTGCGTAGAAGTAACGCTGGGCATTCTGGAGCGTATCCTCGACAGTGGAAAACTGAGGAAGGATGTTCGGGTACTTCGGAGAGAACCTGAGAGAGCGTTCTCCATCCACCACCGTTTTTCCGACTCCCAGGGCAATGTGGGCGATGCCTTCTTCTGTTTTCATTCGTGAAAAGGGATAAAAATTGTGGGACTGAGCTACGCCCGCCAGGGCGGGATAGAAGTAGTCGCCGTAGGTCTCCCCGGCCAGTTGCTGGACAATGACCGCCATAGCCTCTTCGTGTGGCTGGTTCAGAGTGTTTCGAGAGAAGGACTTGGGCCCTTCGTAGAAAGTGGATGCGTAGACCAGCTTAACGGCCGTAATGAGGTGTTTGAGTCGAACGTCCGGATCGGGGTGGTTGTTCGGGATCATATATGTGTGGTAAAGACCGGCATAAGGCTGGAACTGGGCGTCTTCAAGAAGGCTTGATGATCGGACCGACAGCGGGAAGTCGGCCTGGGTCAGGAAGGCCTTGAGTTCTCCGGCCAGCCAGATCGGCGTGTCCGCTTTCAGAAAGGCATCGGCAACTTCCTGGTCTGTGAAACCGTTCTTGGCCATGTATCCGAGGTTGTTTTCCGAAACAAAGGATTCAAATCCTTCAGTGGTAATTACCAGAGTCTTGGGAATCTTTATGTCCAGGCCTGCGAATTTTTTATGAAGTTCCTCGTGATCATGGAGCATGGTGGACATGAAGGCCAGGCCTCGAGCCTTTCCTCCTATGGATCCCTGCCCCACCTTCACGAAATCCATGATGTCAATGTCATAGGTTGAGGGCTTGAACTGGGCTACGACACCTTTCTGACGCATTTTGCGCAGAGTGTGGATGTTCGTGATAAGGTATTCCCGTAGTTCATCCGCAGTGCAGAACTCGGAGGCTTGCACCTCTCGAAAACGGGATGCTAGGGTGATCTCACTACGTCCCATGATCCAGTTTGAAAATTGGTTGCGCTGTGCATGATACCAGAGAGAATCATCGGGGATATCCCGGAGCTTCAACTCCAGGGATCTAAGGTCTGCAGCTCTATCAATCTCTGTCCCATTCGGCATGCGGAACACGAAGTCGCCGAACCCCAGGTACTTCAAGAAAAAATCATGGAGTTCCGTTAGAAGGTTCGGGGAGTTTTTGTCAAGGAAAACGGCCGGTATGCGGGCAGCCTTGGACCTGTTTTTCGGTTCCGAGCTCAGCATTAGAAGGGGCAGGTCCGGGATCTCCTCACGAATTTCCCCCAGAAGATCGAAACCTGCATTAGGATCCAGCACGTTTTTTCTCGGCAGCCTTGTGTCCGCTATGATGCCGAACAAGTAAGGTTTGAACTGACGAAAGAGGTCAAGCGCCTCCTCGTAATCCTCTGCGTGAAGAATTTTTGGCCTGGCGCGCATAGTGAGCAGCCGGTGCTCCTCATTCAAACCGGTTTCCAGCACGGCCTGGGTCTGTCTCACCACCTCCTTGTAGATGAGAGGGAGAAATGTCGAGTAGTAAACCGGAGAATCTTCCACAAGGATGAGTACACGGACCTGCGCCCTGGCTGTGTCGTGGTTCACGTTTATCCGGTCCTCAGCGTTCTTGACCAAGGCGAGCAGAAGATCGGAATTGCCCGTCCAGACGAATATCTTGTCAATACCGCTTGGATCGGTATTTTCGGGCGGAGGGTAGACTCCTCGAAGGCTGTGGGCCAGAAGGTTAACGGGGAGATGGGGCTTGCGCTTCCTCACCTCAATCCCGAACGTGAAGGCGTCCATCTCACCAACATGGGGCATAGTGATCACCATGTCGAAGCGCTTGTGGTCAAGGCTGTCAAGCGCCTCCCTCGCTGATGAAACGCGCGTGACTCTGGGGGGCTGGCTCAGGTTGAGGCCGCTGTACTCGTTGATGATGCGTGAGGCCAGGCTTCCATCCTCTTCCAGGATGTATGCATCGTATGGGCTCGATACCAAGAGAATATCCCGAACCTTCAAGGACATGAGTTCATGAAACACTTTGAAGTGGGAATAAAACTCGGAGCCCGGCTGGCTTTCCCCGGAGGGTAGAGGGCAGGACGGGTCTGAGGATGTCTCGATCTCCATGGGCGGATCACGCCTTTCACTGTGCATATCTGTAATACCTCTGTGTGCCGCATAACACAGCATAAGACAAAGGCCTTGTTGCTATAGCCTGTTGTGCCAAGTCAAGAAAAGGCAAGGAGAGCAAGGCCCGCAATGCCACTATGTCGAAAAGGCAATCAAGAGTCGATTATTTCGAGGGCCTCCTGCCTGTAAGCCTCCATGACATAGGGGATACCTGTTATTTCGGCGCATTCCTTGGTCAGCGACATGAGATCCTTGCGACTGATATACTCAACTTTCCATTTCCTGGAGCCGGCCATGAGTTGCTGGAGACCTACCTTGATCTTATCCGTTGCGCTGTAAATTCCGATCGCTCCAAGGGGGAGTTTCTCCGCCTCGGCTCCGTATCTCTCCTTAAGGACTTCATAGTTCATGAAGATTTCCTCTTTGGTGGATCCGAACCGGGAAACCGTGGCGGGAAGTCCACCGTCCTCCCCTCTTAACCACTTTTCCGTGTTCCTCCCCACCATTCCAGGGATCATAAGGGCCCTCCCCATGCACACGGCCTTGGTGTAAGGGGCTCCCAAGGCGAGGGCCTTGAAGACATGATCTTCAGATGAGAAACCCCCCGCAAAGGCAATGTCTGGTACACGGGCTCCCTTTTTCTCGAGGCGTTCACAAAGTTCATAGGCCATGGAGTGCAGATAAATCGCGGGGACACCCCACTCAGTCATCATCCGCCAGGGGCTCATACCCGTCCCTCCCGGAGCGCCGTCGATGGTGAGGAGGTCAATCCCGGCGTCGCTGCACCAGCGAATGGCCATGGCGAGTTCCCGCATGGGATAGGCACCGGTTTTCAAAGTGATCCGTTTGGCCCCCAGACTGCGAACGCGCTCCACCTCCTTCATGAACCCTTCCCGATTAATGAATCCCAGGCGGGAGTGACGTTCGAACTGTTTCAAAGGCCCGGCCTTGAACGCGGCCTGGTAGGCGGGAACTTCGGGATCGGGGGTGACGATATATCCACGTCGCTTGAGTTCCAGGGCCCGGTCCAGGGAATCAACCTTGATTTCTCCACCAATGCATTTAGCCCCCTGGCCCCACTTGAGTTCGATGGTCTCCACGCCCAGCTTCTCAATCACATACTCGGCGACCCCCATTCGGGTGTCCTCGACGTTCATCTGGACGAGGATGTCTCCATATCCCTCGTGATAACGCCGGTACTCACGAACTCTGCGGTCCATCTCGGGACTTTTGGTGATCATCCCGGTGCTGTTCATTTCAAGTTCAGGGTCAATGCCACAGACGTTCTCGCCGCAGACCAGGCTTATGCCGCTGATTGCAGCCCCGATTGCGAAGTGCTCCCAGTTCCTGCGAGCGATGTCGGTACTCCCCAGTGCTCCTGTGAATATGGGAACCTTCATCTTAATTCTGGTCTCTGTTCCATAAGAGGTCTCAGTGTCCACGGCAGGGAATGTGGCATAGTCCGGATCGGGGTCCACTCCCTGGGCCCCGAGTGCGTATCCCATGATATTCAGGTGGGAGTAATCCACGGGGTAGTCCTTGTCCGCGCCGGCGGTTACGTTCCCGAACGGTTCCGGGTAGAGGAGCTCCCGCCCGCGAAAAGTTGCCCGGAACATATCGCAGTTTCCTTTGCAGCCATCTATGCAACGGCTGCAAATGCCGGATTGTGGGGCCACATTTCGGGACCTGTTTTTCGTCTGCAGGGCATCGTTGGAGTTGGGTTGCTGTAAGTTCATGTATCTGACCTCCTAAGGGGTGTTTTGACAAAAAAAGCGTCCTCCCGTTAAAGGGAAAAGACGCCTTCGTCTTCCGGAACCCGGCTGGCACCCCATTGTGCCGATGGTTCAAGTTCAAAAATATTGAAGGAGAACGTTTATCCGCTACAATCGAGTTTGTCAACGCATTTCAGTGGACGCATTTCTGAGGATGGCCCGATTGTGGAATCCGAAGGGATGAAACAGGAAGACGCTTTACATGTCCTCGGAGATCAGGACCGCTTCAGCGATTTGGCGCATGCTCTTTCTAGAGTCCATGCTGCGTTTCTGGATCCAACGGAAGGCCTCGCGACCGTCAAGGCCGCGGCGGCGCATCAGTACTTCCTTGGCACGTTCCACGATCTTTCTGGTCTCCAGTTCCTTCTCCAGTGCCCGGGTTTCATCCTCAAGTTGCGAACAGCGGATCGCTACTGCTGCCAGGTTTGCGACGGCCTTTACCATGTGGATTTCCCAGGCGGAGAACTCGTGCGAGTAATTAGTGAAGGCGTTTAGTACGCCGATGACTTCGTCCTCCATGGCATTTATTGGTATGCTCAACATGGAAACCAGTCCGAGTTTCCGGGCGATTTCCTTTTCTTTGAAGCGGGGCTCCTTGATGACATTGAGGATTTTGAGGGTCTGATTGTGTGTTGCCACAAATCCTGCGACCCCCTCGACGCGTCCCATGGAACGTGGTCGGGCATAGTCAGGATCCACTGCCTGGGTGGCCTTGAGGCGGAGAACTCGGGGGGTGACGCTGTTATCTACGAGCCAGATGGAGCAGACTTCGAAGGCCATCACCCGGGCGGTTGTCATGACAATCCGGTTGAGAAGATCGTCGATGGGCTGCCCGCTTGTGATGGCCAGGGTAATGTCTGAGACGGCCTTGATGTAATTCGCGTGGGTTTCGAGGTCGATAGCTTCCACACTATTTCTGCCACTCCTTGGCGAATATCTTCCCGATTCGATCGACCTGTCCCGGGTCTATCTTGAGCGCCTTGGCCACCTCCTGGTAGAGTGCTTTGCGGTCCTGGTTCTCAGCGTCCACCAGGCTGTTGAGATCCCTTTTTTCCCGTAGTCCCAGGCCGCCCTGATCTCCGGTTGTAACGTACCCGTCATCCCCTTCTTTTATGAGTTCTTTGTCATAAAAGGGCTTCATCTGCTGGTAGCGCCCTTTCATGCGCTCCTTGAGGGCACGGATAGTGGCATTGGAGACATCGGTCACGTCTTGGGCCCAGGCGATTCCAGGGGACAGGCAGGTGCGAATCAACTGCAGTAGCGACTCTTTTTCTTCGATCTCCGAGGGCGTATCTGTTGTTCCCTCGCGGCCGCGAATGTCGTCCACTATGTCCTGGGCCACAGTCTCCACCTTCTCGGCCGGGAAGTAGATGTTGATCGTTACGCAGGCGAGCAGCGTGCACAGGAAGAACAACGACGCGGTCCTCAAAGTTTTTTTCATGCCTTTCATGCCGACCTCCCTTTGAGCTATTGAATCACGGGCCCGCCCTGGGAAGCGGTAACCCGCTGAATGCGTTTGACCATATCCTTAAAGCCTATCCTGTTATCCGGATTCTGATTTACAACATTCACACCTGAAAAACCACTCCTTTTTACGAGATATTCTTTGCCTCCTTCCATTATAGTCCCGTTGATCTGGAAGACGTCGGCCTCCAGAACGGCACGCACGCCGATTCGTTCGTAGGGAAACTCGCGGAATAGGGCTGTGAAATATCCGGCCATTCCGGCAAAGGGGCTTCCGCCGCCTCCGATTTGGGCGATGTTGTCCACGGCCCTGACACTGATCCGCTGATCCACACCTTTTTGTTGAACGGTCTCCATGTGCAGATAAAACCGTTGGGGTTGACCATAGGCTAGTTCGAACCCATCAAGGCGCCCCTCCATGATGCCGGTAATTCGCCCGAAGGCGGTCCCCGATGTCATCTGTTCGAGATCCAGCCCCTCCCATCGGGCGTCGAGGCCAAAGACCGGAGTGGAGGTGAACAGGCCCGAGGCCCCAAGATTTTCCACCGTGATACGACCGCCGAAGACGGCGGCCTCGAGGGCCCCACGGCTCGTTATATTCCCATCCTGGTAGACTATGGGATCCAGGGAGCCTATTAAACGCCCCTCTGGCGCGTCCGCCCAAAAATCTCCGATCAGCAGTTCAAGGTCCGCATCCTCCAGCTGAAGACTGGCTTTCAAGCCGAGACCGTTATCCATATCGTGCGTTATCTCCAGGGGGCCTAATAGAAATTCCCCTCCCGGGATCACGAACCGCGTGTGGCCGGGAACATGTATCCGGTTGGGAAGCACCTCCAGGTCAAGGGCCAGGGACTGGTTCGGAAGGAAGGGAAGGCTGACGGTCCTGATTGCCAGTTTCCCATTCATGGGTAGAGCACCCTGGTCATCGGGGATAGTTCCATACCGGACGGGTATCGAGAGGGATGCGTCTTCCAGGGCCAAGGCCGGTTCGCCTACTGAAAGGCCGCCTTTCTGCACGCGGGCCTCTCCGGTGATGAAAAAACCGCCCGCATCCACTCTGAGGCGGAGGTCGGCCGAGGCCTCACCGTTGACGGACATGTTGTTGAGGATCGGCATCTTCATGCCGAAGGGTTCAACAGCGAAAAGCTGGAATGCTGGCTTCAGGCGAAATGGGGGCATGGAGAGGTCAAGGCCGGCTCTAAGGCTCCCGCCTGTCTGTTCAATGCTTCCGGAAATGCGGATCGAAACAATCTCCTGGATTTCAACGTCCAGGCTTGAGTCAAGGAAACGAAGCGGTTTGAAATCCAAACCGGTCCGCGCCTTTAAGGAAAAAGGGTGGGATTCCATGTTCAGGTAGAATCGGCCGGCAAGGATCTCTCCGGTGGACGCCCTTAAGTGCAACGAGTCCAGAAGAACGGGGCTTTCCTTCCTGACGACACCATCGGCTTCCAGGGACAGGCGGAGTCCTTCAGCAAAGGTTTCGATCTCGGCGTTTTCAAACGAGAGCTCCTCGAAATCGAGGCGCGTGGAAAACTTCAATCCTTCTGCATCACTTGTTTCGGCCTTGAGGTGCAGTGAATCTTTTCCTCTCAGGTTCCAGCCATGGAACGGCAGGCCTTCAGCGGAGAGGAGGGAGGCAAGACCGGTCTCTTGTCCCTGGACGGACAGGACTGTCTTTCCGTTTCGAACGCCGGCCTCGACAAACACCGGGCCGAAGCCCTCGGCCTCCACCCGCATTCCCGGAATCTCTCCGGATGGGATAAATGGATGCAGGAGTCCCATTTCCGCATTCACCCGCACGTCGCGAAGCAGTAGAGGACTTTCCGGGAGGGTTACGCGGATCTCCGGAGTCCTCAGGTCCGCTTTGTCCAGTTGGATTTCAGACGGACGCCCGCTCAACCGGACCACCGCCTCGGACGGGAGAATGCTGACGGCGGGGTGTTCCAGCGTCAACTCTCCCGCGTGCATATCGGCCGAAATCATCAGGTCGGGCCATGAACCAAACACCTTGAACTCCCCGGAGATCCGGCTGTCCGCCTCAAGCGGAGGAGAGGAGAAGGACACACTATTGTCTTTGAGCAGAAGGGCTAAGTCCGTTGCGAAATGGAGCCCTCTTTTGTCCAGGCTTGCTTCCATGCCGCCGGAGAGGCGAAAGAGGCCGGAAACGTTGATCCCGGACAGCGGTTTTCTGTGCTCTGTCGGCAGGAGGGGAATCCAGTCGGCCGGCCGGAACCGGCAGTTAATCCCTTTCAGTGCCCCTTTCAGGACTGGGCCCCAGGATAGGTTGATTCCGGTTTCAATTTTCAGTTCGGCGGGCGGGCTTCTGAGAGAGACGCCAAGGAGTCCGTTTTCCAGGCGTTGTTCCTCGTAAAGTGCGGTCCCGGAAGCATATACGAGCGCCTCCACAGGGGATTGCAGAGAAACAGGCAGAAACGGTCTGAGGTCGTGGAGATGAATGTCCAAGGCGTCCATTCGTATTCGGCGGGAGTCAGGCTGGAACTGTCCCGAGCATTCAAGAGAAAACCCCTGGACCTTGCCCCCCGGATGCTCCAATGCCCCTTCCCCGATTGACAATCGCCCATTCACCGCCTCTGTATCGTCTACCAACTCGGCCTCGGCATCGATCCGAGGCAGGTCCAGGAGAAGATCAGTCCCCTGGTGTCTGATTCGGGCCTCGCAGGATGCATGGATGCTCCTTTCCGCAGTTACTGCAGCCTGTATCCCGTCCAACCAGACTGTCAAGGCCCCGGTTTTCACCGTGACCTGCGCTTCTTCCATTTCTGCGCGTGCGATCCGCACGTCACGGAACAGGAGCCGGCTGATGAGGCCGGCCGCGGCTCGGGCCGCCAGTGAGGGTTTGCTTGTCTTTTGGGTCCCGGTTCCCGCAATAAACGGGACTCCTTCAAGGGTCAGGCTGACTCCCTGGACCCCCGCCCTTTCGATAACCAGAATCCGTTTGCCGAAATCACCCTCGAGGCGCATTTCCACCTCCAGGGTCCGGATCGCGAGCTGAAAAACGCCGGCCGGGTCATCCTGCGAGGCCGCTTGAATGCCGTGCATGCTCAGGTAAAGGGGTTTGACGCTCCAGTCAAGGGTATTAATACGGACGTCGTATCCGGAGAATCCCGATACGGCTTGTGCCACCACATCTTTTATCCGGGAGGGGTTCCGGTAAAGGTATCCAAGCGCGGAGGCGGCCAGGACCAACAAGAGGAGGGTGGTAGCGGTAAGGCCCCAGAGGATCTTTTTAGTCCCGCTTTTCACGAAACCCACTCCTTTGTCTGAAGGATGAGGTCCCCTTGCTTTTCGCTCAGCATTCGAAAGGTTTCCAGCAGGCCGGGAATGGAGCCGTTCTGGACCTCCAGTACCGCCTCGAACAGGTTGAAATGGGCGTGATAGAGGGCCACAGCCAGGATGTAGGCGTTGTTAAGGCCCCGGGATCCGAACCCCCGGAACTGTTCCGTCTCCAGTTCCCGCTCCAGGTTTTTGAATTCGGCCACGGCCTCTTTGAAGACCTCTTCCCTCGATATGAGCTTTTCCTCTTCGCTCAGGGGCATGCTGTAAAGGGAGGTCAATCGTGATACCAGGCCTTCGATGAAGTCGGAAAACCTGCGTTCATCCCGGATCATGGCGCGAGCGTTCAAGGCCTCTATTGAATCCTTTCCAAAGGCCGCCTCCATGAAGGCAAGGGCTCCCCGCTTGCCCACGACAGAGGCCAGGGTCTCGTTGAATGCCGGTTGACCCTTGACGTAGAGAGTGGCGTGGGTCATTTCGTGAAGTATGGTATCGGCGAGTTCCACCGGGTCTTTCCTGAGGAGGTTCCTGTGGATCGGGTCCTGAAACCACCCCAGGGTGCTGTAGGCCTCGGCGGGCCAGATAACCACGTCCAGACCCTTGCGTTCCAACCGTTGCTTCCTGTCCTCCGCTGAGTCCGGGTTGAAGTACCCGAGGTAGGGCATTCGTCCGACCACAGGGAACCACCAGGTCACGAGTTCCAGGCGTGTTTTGTGAGCGGCGGTGACCGTGTAGACGGGGTTGGCTTCGAGCCCAAGGTAGACGGTCTCGTAGTTGTCCGTTGGGGCCAGGCCGAGTTCCGTTTCTCCGAATTCTTTGATTTGCTTGACGAGCAGCAACCGTTCTTTTTCCAGGGCTTCCAGAGTAGGGTCTTCGAGGGCCTGTCGCATGGGAACGGCCTGGTGCAGAATCCTTATCTGTCCCGCAGCCGCGTGCATGAGGTAGGACAACGAACAGCCCGACAGCAGGGTCGCCGACAGAAACAGGAGGACCGAGCTCAAAAGTATGGAACGGATCTTTGAGGGCATAATGCGGCTCATCACATCCCTATGCCCGGCCGCTCAGGTGGCTACGATGCCAGTGACCGAAGACGATCAGATTCCAGAGGTGCCAGGAAGTGTCCTGGTATCCCCCCATGTGGCGTCGGACGAGTTCTCTGACAGCCGCCGGACGAAAGACGCCCTGTTTTCGGATGGCGGCGTCGTTCAGGTATTCTTCTACGAGAAAACGCAGTTCCTTGCGAAGCCAGGCGTTAATGGGCATTTCAAAGCCCATCTTGGGCCGGTTAAGGAGGGAAGAGGGGAGAAGGCCTTGAAAGGTCTTGAGAAGGACCTCCTTGCCCGTCCGGCCGTAAAGCTTTACCGGCCCCGGCATGCCGAACGCACACTCCACCACTGTGTGGTCCAGCATAGGCACGCGCACTTCCAGGGAATGGGCCATGCTCATGCGGTCCACCTTGGTGAGCATGTCGGCGTGGAGGAGGCCTCGGACATCAAGGTAAAGCATCAGGTTAATGGGATCATCTCTGAAACGATCGGTGTTTCGAGCAACGGCCCGGCGCACAAGGTCCCGATACACGTCGTCCCGCAGGGGAATTTCCATAAGTGCACGCCTCTCTGCCAGAGAGAAGATTTCCCGCCATCCGCAGAACCGTTCGGGGAAGCTCGGGCTCATGCCGCGCACGAACTTTCTTATGCGGCGAATGGTTTCCAGGCCGGGCGTGTTGCGGCGTTCGGGCAGCAGATCAACCAAAGGGGCTATCAAGCCTTTTCGCAGAAGGCCGGGCAGTCGACCGTATGCCCGCGCAAAGGCTTCGCCCCGATACATACGGTACCCCGCAAAGAGTTCATCCCCGCCGTCTCCGGAAAGGGCCACGGTGACGTGACTTCTGGTCTCGCGGCTGACAATGTAGGTGGGAACAGCCGAGGAGTCGGCGAACGGTTCATCCAGGTTGTCCAGGACCGCCGGAAAAGCGTCCAGGATGTCCCTGTGATCGAGACGAAACTCGTGGTGGTCGGTGCCATGAAACGAGGCGACTTCTCTTGCATAGGACGTTTCGTCAAAGGATGGAAGGTCTTTGTAGCCGATGGAGAAGGTCTGGACCGGACGGTCCATGTTACGTGCCATCAGCCCCACTATGATGCTTGAATCCAGCCCGCCGCTCAGGAACGCCCCGAGGGGGACGTCGGCGATCAGACGACGCCGGACCGCCGCGTCAAGCTTGCTGAACAGTTGTTTGCTGAAGTCCTCTGGCCTTGAGCCTTTTCGAAGACGGCCTTTTTTCTCATCTGCTCCGTTTCTTTCTGGAATGTCCCAGTATGGGGCCACGCTGAGTTTTCCGTTTTCAATGAGTAGATGAGAACCGGGCGGAAGCTTGCGAATGCCGCGAAACATAGTCCAGGGCGGCGGAATGTAGTTGAGCGTGAGGTAGAGGTCCAGGCCTTCGGGGTCCATGTCCCTGGGTACGTCCGGATCGGCCAGGATGGCTTTGATTTCCGAGCTGAACACAAAACGACGGCCGTCCCAGAAATAGCAGAGGGGTTTTATCCCCAGCCGGTCCCGCACCGCCCATAGCCTTTGGCGCTTAGCATCCCAGATAACAAAGGCGAACATGCCGTTAAGGCGCTTTAGGGAATGAATGCCTTCGTCTTCGTACAGGTGGATCAAGACCTCCGCATCCGTGCGGCTTGAGAGACGGTGCCCCCGGTCAAGAAGCATCCGCCTGATAGGTTCGTAGTCGTAGATCTCACCGTTATAGACAAGCCACACGGTCCCGTCCTCATTGCTCATGGGCTGGTGCCCGGCACGGGAAAGATCGATTATGCTCAGCCTTTGGTGGCCCAGGCCCACCGGAGGACTCGCCAGAATTCCACGGTGGTCGGGCCCCCTGTAGGCAATTGTCTCGCACATGCCCTCAATAAGGGCCCTGGGTACAGGTCTTCCGGTCAAATCGAGTTTTCCGCAGATTCCGCACATGCCGGTAGGACTCCAGTTAATGGGAAATTACTCTTTTGTCCATTATCCCGAGCGGCTTCAGGATGTCAAGGAAGGTGGAGCGGGAAGGAAACGGCCGACGGTGTTGATGAGAACAGGGAAAATATGTTTAAGAGATGGATAGGCGGATCCGATGCAAGCTTTATGGAAAAGAAACCCGTTGATTTCAAAGCACCGATCCCCTAGCCTGTTTCTGTCTTCTATGGTATGGAATGAATGGCGTAATTTCCCACAGGGGCTCGAATGACACTCATTAAACAAAGACCC
The DNA here is from genome assembly GCA_964512335.1 of uncultured Desulfobacterales bacterium. Taxonomy (GTDB): domain Bacteria; phylum Desulfobacterota; class DSM-4660; order Desulfatiglandales; family HGW-15; genus JAIPEI01. Next base: position 5,935 of record CAZEIA010000014.1, on the reverse strand, counting down.
GAAGGCGGCCGGACAAACGATAAGCCCCCACTCGTTTTTGAGTATTATTTCAAATTTGAGGACGGATCAAGCAAATACATTCCCATCCACCTCGAGCCTGATTCCCTTCGTTACATACCCCAGCGTGAGGTGGCGTCCGATTCCTGGACCCGGCTTGAGTTTCATAAGTGCAGAAACTGCTCTTTTGACGCTGAAAGCGTGTCCAACTGCCCGATTGCATTGTCCATCAAGGAACTCGTTTCGGAGTTCAGGGAGCGGGTTTCTCATGAAAAGGCCGAAGTCCGCGTAGTGACCCGTGAGAGGACCTATTATGAGAACACCACGATGCAGCGCGGGCTCAGCTCCATACTGGGCATCCTGATGGTGTCCAGCGGATGTCCGGTCATGGACAAGCTGAGGCCCATGGTCAGGTTTCACCTGCCCTTTCCGAGCATTATGGAGACCACTTTCAGGACCACCAGCGCCTATTTGCTAGGACAATTTTTCCTGATGAAGCGAGGGCGGCCCGCGGATTTCACCTTTAGCGGGCTTGCGGAAATTTACCGCAACGTCAAACTCGTTAACAAGGCCATGGCATCCCGTATTCGGGCCTTGACCCTTAAGGATGCGAGCATCAACGCCTTGATACTCCTTGACCTGTTCGCCGTGGATGTGCCGATGTCCATCGAGGATCAGATTGCGGACCTGGAACCCTTTTTCCACCCCTACTTCGATGATTGAGACGCGACCGCCGGCGTGTGTTTTACAGTAAAAGGCACATCTTTATATGAAATAAAGAGGGTTAAAGATAGAATTTAATGTAAAAAGGTTAAAGTATCAAGTAAGATATATGGAATACAAGGTCAAGATTAAAAGAATTAGAGGGAAGGAAAGGGACGCGAATTAGGGATTTTTTGTGAGTGGGGGTCACAATCGATGAAGATCACCTTCTGGGGGACAAGAGGGTCCATCGCTGTTCCGGGACGGGATACGACCCTTTACGGGGGCAACACCACGTGCCTGGAGGTATTGCTGGAGAACGGCAAGACCCTTATTATAGATGCAGGCACGGGAATCCGCAGGCTGGGCGGCGTATTGGAGGGAAGGGACAGCGAAAGCCCTTTATACCTATTGATGACCCACGTGCACTGGGATCACATAATAGGCTTTCCTTTTTTTGCCACCGGACTTCAAAAGGGTACGGAGTTGCTGGTGGACGGGCATTCCAATGCCATGATGGGGCTTCATCACACCTTTGACAACCCCATGGGAGGCGGGTATTTCCCGGTAAGCATTGAAGACCTCGATATCAAAATCTCCTACCTGAATGTTCTGGAGCACCGCCCCCTGGAGCTGGAAGACGTCTACGTGGAAAGCATCCCCTTGAGGCACCCCCAGGGAGCTATGGGATTCCGGATACGGGAAGGAGATCGGACCATGGTCTTTATTACGGATAACGAACTCTGCGACGAGGAATCCTTCAGGGGCTTCGAGGGCTTTTGCAGGGGTGCCGATCTTCTTATCCATGACGCACAGTATTCGCCCGATGAGATGCCCTCCCACCGGGGTTGGGGCCATTCTGACTACAGGTCCGCTTTGGAACTGGCTCGAAGGGCCGAGGCCGGCAGGCTTGTTCTCTTTCATCATGACCCGGCGAGGACCGATGCGGAAATCAAGGCCTTCGAAGTGCTTTGCAGGGACATCTCACGCAAGCGGGAATGGAAGCTGAGCGTGGAGGCCGCCCGGGAAGACACCGTTATTCAACTGTGAGTGAATTGTACATCCGGGATGCGGGGTAATGGCCGAAAATTCAGGACATGAAGTCGTGCTGGTGCTTGGCGGCGCTAGGAGTGGTAAGAGTTCATGGGCTCTCAGATACGTGGAACGGAATTATCGTTCCAGGTTTTTTCTGGCCACGGCCGAGATCCTGGACGATGAGATGGCCGAACGCGTCAGACTTCATCGTGAGTCCAGAGGTCCCGAATGGACGCTCCTGGAAGAACCGCTGGATCTGCCAGGCGCGCTGCGGACCCGATGCTTCCTTGCGGATGCGGTGCTTGTAGACTGCCTTACGGTTTGGCTCAGCAACGTGATGCTGAAAGAGGGGCGGGACAGGGTGCCGTTCTATCGAGAAAACCTTCTGGAAACCATCGCGGTCGGTACGACAAGCGTGGTTTTGGTGTCGAACGAGGTGGGTATGGGTGTGGTACCGGAACACCGGCTGGGAAGGGCGTTTCGGGACGAAGCAGGAGCACTCAACCAGGCTGTGGCTCAAATTGCCGACCGCGTAGTGTTCCTGGCGGCGGGGTTGCCTGTGTGGCTGAAGGGCGAAGAGAAGACCCCCGGGCGGTCTGGATAATCCATTAGATCAACGGGAGAAAGGGGAAGGCATGGGAGAGCCGTTTGATGCGGTGGTCCTGAATGAGAGCCAAGGAAACCGTTCTCCAAAGGTGCGGCTCTGTGTACGGTGTGACCTGAGTGGGGAGACCTTCCTCCACCCGGTCACCCAGGATTGTGCCAGTATCGAGGACCTTGAGGCCGAAGCGCGGAAATTGCACGCGGAACTGGAGAGGGCCCTGGAGCGGGGTAGGAGGGCCCTTGCGGGCTCTGCAGAAACAGGCGGATCTTGCTTTCCGGAAGACATGTCGGTCGAGGAACTGTGGCATGTGCTGGAGACTGTTGGTGATGACGCCATGTTTGTGCAGAGGTTTAACCAACTGGATGACTCCCTCAGGCGGGATGTTGCCGAGCATGTCTTTACCTCGTGCAGCGTTTTTTCCGGCCGGCCGGCTGTATTCTCGTCCCGCTACAATGCGGACACGGCGCTTCTCGATGAATCGGATCCGGATTGAGCCTGGAAAGTTTTGGGCTGCTGAGGCCTCACCACGATTCATAGGCTTGACGGACCGACTACTGTCACAACATCCTGTGCCTCGCCGGCTTTCAGCCTGTATGACACCGCTCCGGGATGTGAACCGGTTCAGGTGTCTTCCAGGGTCCGGGCGCTCATGAGAAAGGCCGTGAGGAGAGCTATAAATCCACCTAGAATGAGCAGGCTCTTCTGATAAACCCATATGTTTTCCGGTGAAAAATTCAATCCCGGAATTAAGAAGTTCAGGTAATGCGCCACCACCGGCAAAAGAAGTATGGCCGTGAGTACCACCGCCCCCTCCATGAAGAAGGCCTTTTTGCCGAAATCCTTCCCGAACCGGATCCATCGTCTCAGGCCTTCAAGCCGGTTGATCCTCTGCTCCATACGGTCCATGACGATGGATAGGTCACGGGCCAGGTTCAGGGAATCAGTGTATTTTTCCAGCGTGGTGTTTCGTAGCACTTCCTGTATCCCCTCAACCTGTCTTCCAAGGATCGTGAGATCCCGGGGAAGGGATCCCAGAAAGGATTCGTACGGATAAACCTCGGCAAAGCGAACGTATTTCTCATGGCGCTTTTTCAGGATTCCGTGAGCGCGGAGGAGCTCCCTGCGTGCGTGTTCGCTGCTTTTCCGGGCGATCCGGATAATCACCGTTGAGTAGTAGATAATGTCGAGGAAACCGAAATAGCTTTCCGTGCCCGAAAGGTCCTGCACCTTCTCATAATATGCCCTCGCCCTCTTGAGCTCGGTTTCCTCGCCGCCCAAGAGCCGCTGCATCTTCTCCATTTCGTCTGCGGCCTGTGATGCAAGGAGATCCGCCTGGTCCGCGGTCTTCTTCAGTATCTTGTTAATTTCCGGGTGAATCCGATTGTTGAACTTGGCCAGCTCCGGATCGATCAAGGCTGCGATGAAATACTTCCGGTTGGTCTCGATGAGCCTTTGAAGCCGTTTAATCCCCTCCCCGTGATTACCTTTCCTGAATCTGAACTGGAGATCCAGATATAGGGCTTCTTGACAGAGGGAATCTGTGAGAAGGATTTTGCGTACCTGGTCTTCTGAATGCCTTTGCTCACCGCTGAGTTCATGGAGGCGGGCCAGAAGAAATCGTGCGAAGATCTGCCTGGGCAAGGAATGGGTGTTGTCCAGTGCATGCTTGAAAAACCGCTTGGCGCGGGGGAGATCTCCTTTTTCAACATGCAGGAAACCCATGGCACAGAGGGCGAGGTAATCGCCCGGGTATTTTTCCAGGGCGTCCACAAGGACGCTTTCGGCCTGGGCCAGGTTGGACACACGGATGCAGTCCTGTCCGATCCAGATCAGCCCCCCCTTTTCCCCCTCCTCCTTACCTGCTTCGAGCCCACTCCAAGTCTCGGCTTTCGAGGCCCACAGCGTTCTCAGAAATCGAAGCTGGAATACACTCTTGAGTTCAAAAAAGGCTTGCCCTGCCAGGTCTTCCGACGGGTGAGGAGCGGCTGAGCTACGACCACCGTTAACGTACTCGAAATAGGTCTCATTTATCCGTTCGATGGAGTAATAGCCGAGCCGATCCAGCCCGTGTGTAACGTCGGGCAATTGCTTGGAAGGGCACTCTGCGGGGCGGTGCCGCCGGTCACCGCAGTAAAAGCAGGGTGCGTATTTTCCGTCGGCCATAGACTGCTGATAGAGAAACAAGCATGAGTCGGGCTGTTTCTCTGAATCCTTGGCAAGAAGTCGAAAAAACGCCGGTTCCCGGCCCTCTTCCGGTGGGATTACCCTGAAGTCGTCCTGCATATTTATGGCATCAAAGGCCGGGCTGGAGACGGTTATTTCACCGGGTCTTGCATAGGCCCAGCTCTCTGTGAGTTTGCCGATGGCGGGTTCGCCGGCCTTTCTGAACCTGCCTGTGTCGATCAGGACCTGAACAGGCAGGAAAGGCATGCCGTCGTTTTTTAAGTCTTTACTAATGAAATTCAAGGCCTTTTGCCCGATGCCAGGGGCGGTGGACGGGTCCTTGGTATAAAAAATCAGAGTTCCGTCGGGAAGGTCGGCACTCTTGCCGGGCGCACCGGGCCACAGCTCGGCCTTTTGGTGGAGGAGGCGGTTCCAGGATTGCTTGAACCCTTTCATGGCCAGGTTCCATAAGGGTTTGAGCACGGTGACCGTAGTAACGGCCGGGTTAAGGTCGGCCTTATGGTCCCAGGTGACCCTGAAAACCACCAGCGTCTTGAGAATTTCCTTGTTTGTGTTCAGATTCAGCTTTTCGAAACGGGCCCACGGAAGCCCATTCACCTGGTCGTGGAGCTGCTCCGATACAAATATTTCCCCCCCTTTCACCAGGGGAAGAAACTTGGCGGTAATGTTTACTACATCACCGTAAATATCTCCTTTATCTACAATTCCATCGCCATAATGTAAGCCTATTCTCACACTTATATGGTCTTTTGAGTTCTTGGACTCGTTGTTGCGAAAAAATTGCTGCTGTATCTTGATCGCGGCCTTAAGGGCCTCTTCCGGGTCCGTGAAATAGGCCATCACGGAATCACCAAGGACTTTGACCACCGCCCCACCGTAATCGGTCACCGGTCCGGAAGCCAACTCCTGGTGCCTCCTAAGCATTTCCCGCCCTGCGAGGTCGCCGTACTTCTTGAAATATCCGCTTGAACCGACTACATCCGTGAAAAGCACGGCCATTTTCTTGATTGAGTCCGATGGACGGTGATTAGGCCCTTTTTGTGGAACCGCTCGTTTGGTCACGGGCTGGTAGGCGGGCTGTGCATTCATGGAATTCTGGTCCGTGGGTTTGAGGTTTCTAAACATTCTTATCGACCAGGCTCCCGAAAAACTTGACACGAAACAGGATTTCCTCCGCTGTTGCTCACGCAGGCCTGCAGAGTGGGTGGTTCATATCGCAGAAAAGGGGTAAAAAGAAAGGCGAAGAAGAAAAAAGGCGGTTATACAAAGTAACCGCCTAGGATCCTGGAAAACGCGATCGATCAAAGGAATTCTTGGAATCAGGGAACCGGCCGCAGAACCTATGACCTTTAATGACTTGGTGGAGCTGATGGGGATCGAACCCACGACCTCGTGACTGCCAGTCACGCGCTC
>CAZEIA010000013.1:0-32988 GCA_964512335.1 uncultured Desulfobacterales bacterium | reverse complement strand
TTGGTAATGATAAAGAGCATTACACGCTTCATTTGTCTGTCTTCCTCCTCTCCTTTACCTGATCCATTATAGTAAATATTTTTTTGGACGAATCAAGGCCTTTACCCCCGGACTGACTTAATTCATGATCGGAGCTGCCTGTTCCTGAACAGCAGAATATCGTATTTTCCAGTTTGACATACCGCATACTCCGGCGCTAGGTTCTCGACACGGCACATCCACGCCCGGCAGGACTCAGCCCATGCATCCCGTTTTCGGGAAGTACCATGACTTGTACGGGCCGGACCACAAGAGGAGACCGTTGGTTATGGAAGAACAGAGAAAAGTCCGCCTCACACAGACGGTCGCAGGTTCCGGGTGAGCCTCCAAACTGGCTCCGGGGGACCTGGACAGGGCTTTGTGCGGCATGGAGTTTCCGACGGACGAGAATCTCATTGTGGGCCTGGAACGGGCTGACGATGCGGGAGTCTACCGGGTAACGGACGATATCGCCTTAATTCAGACCGTGGATTTTTTCACCCCCATCGTGGACGACCCTTACTGGTTCGGCCAGATCGCCGCGGCCAACGCCTTGAGCGATGTATACGCCATGGGAGGGGTACCCAAGACCGCCATGAATCTTGTGGCGTTTCCCGTCAAGGACATGGACATATCCATCCTGCGGCAGGTCATTCAGGGCGGCCTGGACAAGATGAAGGAGGCCGATGTAGTCCTGGTGGGCGGACACAGCGTTGAGGACAAGGAACTCAAGTACGGTCTGTCCGTTACAGGATTCATCCACCCTGATCGAGTCCTCACCAAAAAGAATCTTCGAGTGGGCGATGTGTTGGTCCTGACCAAGCCCCTGGGTACAGGCATCATCAATACGGCCATAAAGGGGGCGTTAGCCTCTCCGGAGATCATCGATGTCGTGACCCGCCTCATGGCGCAACTGAACCGGATCCCCGCAGAGGTTATGCCGGATTATACAGTACATGCCTGCACTGACATCACCGGGTTCGGCCTTCTGGGGCACATCACTGAGATGGTGCGGGGTTCGGGATGCAGTGTGCGACTCCACGCCGACAGCATACCGTTACTTCCGGAGACCCTGGATTACGCCTCCATGGGTCTTGTACCGGCCGGGGCCTATAATAACCGTGATTTCTATCAACAAATTGTGCGCTTCGAACCCACAGTTGATCCTTTTTTAAAGGAGGTCCTTTTCGATCCACAGACTTCCGGGGGATTGTTGATTTGTATTATTCCGCATGAGGCGGACGATTTCCTGGCGGCCCTCAAAAAACGCGGCGTTTCCGAGGTCGCCGTCATCGGAGAGGTCGTTTCCGATCCAGCGGAAATGATCACTGTCTCATAGCTCGTGCCCATCCAGAAACGCCTCTTGGGCACTGGCGAGTTTCCAATTCAGCAATGAAATATTATTCAAGGAAGGGGGGCCGTGGACTGCCCGTTTGATCAGCCTTTATGATAAGGCCCTAACTTTGCAAAGGTTGCTCCTTGGCCGAACCGCTTGCCGGGAAAAAGGCCGAGAAGGCTGAACCACCCGAGTTCAGGCAGTCATTTTCGCTTTCGCAGTCTTTGCACTGATCAATGTCTCCAGGACAGGCTCCACCCTTCCGCTCCAGGAAACCGCACCTGCTTGAAGTCATATTCAATTGAAATCCGTAACGCTCCCCAAAGACCTTCATGCGCAAAAGGTCCGAACCTTTGCCACCGGCGTTGAAATCAAAGGGACGCTTTGAAGAATAATCAATAGTATCCTGGGTGGCGAAACAACCCTCAAATATTCTCCTGCTGTTCTCCGCCACAATACCGACTCCATAGTCTTTCACCACCAGTTCAATACCATTGCCACGGTCTCGCACAAAAAGCTCCACACGCCCCCCATCGGGCGTGTTCTCAACGGCATTTTTGACCAGGCCGTCCACAATCTTCTCCATCACATCTCGGGGCATATTTACGGACTCATCTGTCTCCAGGTGCTTGACAATATTAATGCGGCGATGTGCGTGTTTTTCCTCTAAGGCCCGTAATCGCTCCTCCACAAACCCACTCAAAAAAATTTCTTCCAGCGGGCTCTCCCGAAGGCCGAACTCTTGCTCCAGCCGGTCCCGCAACCATTGTACGACCTCCCCTTCCCCCACTTTTTCCGCGAGCAAGGCCTCCAACTCCTCGATACACTGTTCAAGCATGCTGGACATCATGGGATATGCCTTGTATCCACGATCCATCATGATATCCTCCACCTGAAGCTGTATCTCGAGAATGCGTTGAAGGTTTCTCTCGGCCCTTTCAACCGTAGCCGACCACTTGTCTTCAGGGAGCGCTTTGAGCTTTTTTCTCAACAGATTCAAAGAGGCCAAAAGGACGGAGACCGGCGTCTTCAGCTCATGAGAAAGATGGTTTATGATCTTTTCCTTGGCCCGGTTAAGGCTTGCAACCTCCTGATAGGCCTCCTTCAATTCCTTGGAAAACCCGGCATTCGATATGGACAATGCAACCGTGCCGGCGATCATTGTCAAAAGCTTTTGGTCCTTCTGATCAAAGGCCTCCTCCTTCTTATTGATGGCGATGAGCACTCCGATCAGTTTGCCGCCGGCCTCCAACGGGACAATGATGATGCTTTTTGTATGAAAACCGATAGCCTCGTCAAATTCACGATAGAAGTCCGGATCGTCGGCGGTATCTGCTAAAACGGCTGCCTCGCCTCTTTTTACCACACGACCCAAAACCCCCCTGTCAACCGGATGGCAGGTCTTTTTGATGTGATTCTCGGTTGAGGAGTCCTCATAAGAAGCCCCTAAAAAATAGATATTCTTTCGGTTTTCGTCAAAGAGGCCCACAACCGCCCCTTCAGTGTTGAGAAGCCGTTTCACCTCGCCGCTGATAAAATCCAGGAGTTCTTCCAGCACGGGATATCTGGGCAAGGCACTGCTTATCTGAAAAAGGGTTTCAGTGATGCGCTCGTTCCTGCGCTCTTCAGTGACGTCCCGAAGGATAAAGAGTTCTTCGGAGGTGTCCGGCAGCCCTTGGGAAGAAAGCTGTCCTCGAATGCTCACATCCAGGACGCGACCATCCTTGGTCAGACGTTTGGTTTCAATGGTGGCGTCCGGATCTTCCCTGAAAGTCTTCAGAATTTCCCGCGCCTCTTTTTCCAGTCCGGGCGGTATATAGGGGACTTTACGCCCTATCAGCTCCTCGAGCGTCCAGCCAAACACCTTTGTAAATGCTGGATTTATATATGTTATCTTACCCGATGATGTGAACACGATCATGGGATAGGGGACAAAATCAAAGAGGTTTTTAATTTTCCGCCGTGCCTTCCGCTTGGCGGCAAATTCCCGTTCATAACGCTCTTGGGCCTCTTTGAGCGCGCTCATTGTCTTGAATTTCTCTGTGGCATCTCGAGCGATTCCTCGAAAGCCCAGCTTTTTCCCTTGGTGATTTTTGACCAGATGGGCGGAAAGCTCTATAACCCTTCTGTTTCCCGCCTTGTCCGTTGTTTCCCATATGAGATTGGAGAAACTCTGATGGCTGACCCAGACCTTGTTGAACGCCTCACGAAACTTCCTCGCGTGCTTGTCATCCATGAGTTTTTCTAGGCGTTGATTCTGAAGCTCCTCCCTGGGATAGCCCAGCACCTTGCAAAGAGAGTTGCTGAAGCTTATGAGATTGCCATGGTTATCCATCTCATAAAAACTATCGCCGGACTCATCGATCAGATCGCGTAAGAGACTCTCGGTTCCATCAGTTGTACCCGGAGGTGATACGGATTCGTCCATAGCGCCTTCCGCCTGTTTTTGTAAATCCACTTCCATTGACCCTTCGCCTCTCACCTTTCGCCTTTCAGCACCAAGCCTTCAGACCTTACTCCGCCGTCTTGAAGCCTGCGCCCCGGGCAGGAGCACCACAGATACGCCCCAAAAAAATATCCGTCATGTGCCGCGGCGCTCCCGAAGATAGGGAACCAGACCCCCGGCCTCGATGAGCTCCTGCATGAACAACGGGATGGGCTCAGCACGAAAGACCGACTTATCGAGCTCACGGACAATCTCGCCCGAGGCTGGATCCACCCTTACCCGATCCCCCTCTTTCAAGGCCTGCGCCGCATCAGGGGCCTCGAGAAGAGGAAGCCCTATGTTGAAGGCGTTGCGGTAGAATATCCGCGCAAAGCTCTCGGCTATGATAACACGAACGCCCGCTTCCCGAATAGCCAGAGGGGCGTGCTCGCGGGAGGAGCCGCACCCGAAATTCTTGCCTGCCACAAGCACGTCTCCCACTTCGACCCGGGAGGGAAAATCCGGGCGCAGGTCGGCAAAGCAATGTCCGGCCAGTTCCTTGCCGTCCGAAACGTTCAGGTATCGAGCCGGAATAATCAGGTCTGTATCCACATGGTCCCCGAAGCGCCACACCGTTCCTTCAATGTGCATTGTCCCGCTCTCCTTAAAGATCCGAGGGTGAAGCGATCCTACCCAGAACCGCTGAGGCCGCGGCCACTGCCGGGCCGGCGAGAAAAACCTCACTCTTCGCATGACCCATGCGGCCAATAAAATTCCGGTTACTCGTGCTGAGGGCACGTTCCCCGGCTGCCAGGATGCCCAAGTGTCCTCCCAGGCAAGGCCCGCAGCTCGGCGGGCCTACTACGGCTCCGGCCTGCAGGAAAGTCTCCATAATTCCCTCCCGGACCGCCTGAAGGGCGATGTCCCGGGAACCCGGCAGTATGATGACCCGGGTTCGCGGAGCCACAGTGCGGCCCTTGAGCAGTGCCGCGGCCTGTCGAAGGTCCTCCAGCCTTCCGTTCGTACAGGACCCGATGAAGACCTGGTCAAGCGAAACCTTGCCCGCCGCCGAGACCGGACGCACATTGTCCGGCGAGTGAGGAAAGGCCACTTGAAGTTCAACAGCGGACACGTCCACGTGAAGCTCACGCTCTACTTCGGCCTCCGGATCGCTTGAAAAGAAGACCGGCTCTCTGAGTGTCCTCCCGATCGTGTAGGCCCGGGTGGTTTCGTCCGGGGCCACGATACCGTTCTTGGCCCCCCCTTCCACTGACATGTTGGCCATAGTGAAACGGTCCGCCATGGGAAGATGCTCGATGGTGTCCCCGGTGAACTCCAGGGTCTTATAGGCGGCCCCCTCCACTCCGATCTCCCCCAGGGTGTATAGTATAAGGTCCTTACCGCCCACCCAGGTACGAAGTTCGCCCTCATACACAACCCGGACGACCGGGGGCACCTTGAGCCATGTTGATCCGGCTGCCATGACCGCGCCCAGGTCGGTGCTCCCCACCCCCGCGGAAAAAGCCCCCAGGGCCCCGTAGGTGCAGGTGTGGCTGTCAGCACCCAGTACCAGATCACCCGGCCCCACAAGGCCCATTTCGGGCAGGATGACATGCTCCACCCCGCCGTTTCCGGGATCGTAGTAATGACGAATGCCCTGCTCGGCGGCGAAATCCAGGACCGTTTTTACCTGCTCCGCCGATGCGATGTCCTTGTTGGGCACAAAGTGGTCCGCTACCAGGACGATGCGCTCCGGGTCGAACACGCGGCCGGCACCTATCTCACGAAACACACTGATGGCGAGAGGGGCGGTAATATCGTTGGCCAGCGCCACGTCCACTTGCACCTGAATCAACTCTCCGGGATAAACGGCCTCGCGGCCCGCATGGGCCGCGAGGATCTTTTCAGTTACGCACATGGGTCTTGTCATTTAGAGTCCTCGCTCCTCCGGCGCCAGAGACGGGTTCCTCTTAAGGTACTCGAGCCGGTTCAGCCCGTTGACATAGGCCTTGGCGCTGGCAGTGATGATGTCGGGATCCGCACCCTTGCCCAGGGCGACCAGCCCGTTTTCCTTGAGCCGCACTGTCACCTCACCCAGGGCGTCGGTACCGCTGCTGGCGGAACTGATTGAGAAGCGCAGCAGCTTGGAGCGGGTCCCGGTCATTTTGGCGATGGTGTTGTAAGCCGCGTCGATGGGGCCGTTGCCGAACCCGGCACTTTGCATCTCCTCACCCTCGATGGTCAGCTTGACCATGGCGGTAGGCACAAGTTGAGTGCCGCTCACCACATTCAGGTACTCAAGCCTGTAAACGTCCGGAGCCCGCAGGATTTCTTCCGCATAAAGCACTCCGATATCCTCGTCAAGTATTTCCTTGCGCTTGTCAGCCAGGTCCTTGAACTTCAGGAAAAGGTGATCGAACTGTTCCGGGTCCGGATCGTAGCCCAGGGCAGCCAGCTTATCGCGGAAGGCATGGCGCCCCGAGTGCTTTCCCAGGACCAGCCGATTCTGGGAAATGCCCACTATCTCCGGCTCCATGATCTCGTAGGTCAACCGATTCTTGAGCACGCCGTCCTGGTGAATCCCGGCCTCATGGGCAAAGGCATTGGCGCCCACTACGGCCTTGTTGGGTTGAATGACGATGCCCGTGATCATGGAGACCAGCCTGCTCGTGGGATAGATCTCGCGGGTGTTTATCCCGGTGAAAAGACCCAGGTTGGTCCGGTGGTTGTAAAGAGTCATAACCACCTCTTCCAGCGAGGTGTTCCCGGCCCTCTCCCCGATCCCGTTGACCGTGACCTCCACCTGCCCGGCCCCTTCCTTGAGCCCGGCCATTGTGTTGGCCGTTGCCAGCCCCTGGTCGTTGTGGCAGTGAACGCTGAGGATCGCTCGATGCATGCCGGGCGTGTGTTCCCGGAGATAGCGGATCATCTCACCGAATGCATCAGGCAGGATGTAGCCCACCGTGTCCGGGACATTCACTGTTGTGGCGCCGGCCTCTATGGCCGCCTCAAACACCCGGCACAGGAAATCCCTGTCGCTCCTGGAGGCGTCCTCCGCTGAAAACTCCACGTCTTCGGTGAAACGCCTGGCGTATTTAACCGCCTCAACCGTGGCCGCGATAACCTCGTCCCGGCTCATGTGAAGCTTGTATTCCATATGAATGTCCGAGGTAGCCAGAAAGGTGTGAATCCTGGGCCGGGCCGCATCACGGACAGCCTCCCAGGCCTTGTCGATGTCGTCCTTTGAAGTCCGCGCCAGGGCGGCCACACTCAAACCCCTGACCTTTTGTGCGATGGCCTGAACCGCCTCGAGGTCTCCCTGAGAGGCGGCCGGAAACCCCGCCTCAATGACGTCGACTCCCAGCCGCTCCAGTTGGGTGGCGATTCGCACCTTTTCAGCGGTGTTCATGCTGGCTCCGGGCGACTGCTCGCCGTCCCGAAGGGTAGTATCGAAAATGATGATACGGCTATCTTCTTTCATTTATACGGCCTCTCTTTTGTCGGATGTCGGATAAAGTGCTGCACGCAGCCTACCGGTCCTCTTGGAAACCGGAGGGTTTGTATAACGTGCTATGGGCTTCGGATCTTTAACGAGACCGTTTTCCAAGGACCCTCCGCAGCCCCCCCGGTTCGGGGGGATCTGCGGTGAAGCGCTCCTCTTCCTGCTGTATTGGAAAATTCATAACTTTTTGGCCTTCTCCCGAATGCTGCTCTTCAAGCTCTCTTTTCCCAAAGCTCCTTCTTCCCGTTTCGCACCTTGAGCAGCTTGTATTCCACACTGTCGGCCAGGGCCTGCCAGCTGGCCTCTATGACGTTTTCTGAAACCCCGATGGTAGACCAGATCTCTCGGGAGTCACGGCTGTCAATATTGACCCTGACACGGGCCGCCGTTGCGGCTCCCCCGTCGATAACGCGCACCTTGAAGTCCACAAGGCCCATTTCCCGGATTTCCGGATAGAATTTGTAGAGGGCCTTTCTAAGGGCGTTGTCCAGGGCATTGACAGGACCGTCTCCTTCGGCCGCCGTGATCTCCTGTTCTCCTTCCACTGAGATCTTGATAGTAACGTGAGACATGGTGGGGCCGGCTCCGTCCTTCTCGATGGTAACGCGGAAGGATTCAAGGGTAAACGGCGCTTCGAACTGGCCTGTCACCTTTTTGATCAGCAACTCCAGGGAACCCTCCGCCGCATCGAACTGATACCCCTGGTCTTCCAATGCCTTTATCCGCTCCACGATCTTGCGGCTGTCAAAGCCGTTACCCCCAAGGGGGATGCCCAGTTCCTTGGACTTATATGCGATGTTGCTGCGGCCCGACAGGTCCGAAACCAGAACCCGCCTACGGTTACCCACCAGTTCGGGGTCGGTGTGTTCATAGGCGGCAGGGTTCTTCATGATTGCGCTGACGTGAATGCCGCCCTTGTGCGCGAATGCGCTCCTTCCAACAAAGGGACGCTGGTTCAAGGGGGGCACGTTCGCCACTTCGCTCACGTAACGGGAGACTTCGGTCAACTGGGCGATCTTTTCAGCGGGAATACACGAATACCCCATCTTGACCTGCAAGACTCCCAGCATGGATACGAGATCCGTATTTCCACACCTTTCTCCGTACCCGTTGATGGTCCCTTGAACCATGGAAGCTCCGGCCCGGACAGCGGCCAAAGAGTTGGCCAGAGCCAAGCCGCAGTCGTTGTGGGCATGAATTCCAAGGGGCGATGGGATCAGCGAAGCTGTGCCCTCAAATATTTCCTCGAGTTCGTGGGGCATCATACCCCCATTGGTATCGCAGAGCACGATCACGTCCGCCCCTCCGTCCATGGCCGCCTTCAAGGTCTTCATGGCATAGCCGGGATTGCTGCGATACCCGTCGAAAAAGTGCTCCGCATCGTATATGACCTCACGATCCCGCGCCTTCAGATGAGCTACAGTCTCCTGAATCATGCGCAGGTTTTCGTCCAGGGTGGCCTCCAGGATTTCCGTGGCATGAAGGTCCCAACTCTTTCCAACTACTGTTACAACCCCTGTCTCACTCTCGAGTAAGGCCTTGACATTATCGTCCGTCCCGGTCTTTCTCCCGGGCCTTCGAGTACTCCCGAAAGCAGAAAGCCTGGATTGTCGAAGCGGGTTTTTTTGAATCATCCTGAAAAAGCGGGCGTCCTTAGGGTTGGACCCGGGCCAACCGCCTTCGATGTAAGGAATTCCGAAGTCATCCAGTTTTCTCGCGATGCTGACCTTGTCCTCGGCCGACAGGGTGACCTGCTCTCCCTGGGTGCCGTCTCGCAGTGTGGTGTCGTAAAGGCTGACAAATGCCTGCATGATGTCTCCTCACTTTCAAAAAAAAATCCGTTATCAGGTAGGACCTGATAACGGATTTTGTTGTTTTTTTAAGTTACTATTCCATCATCAGGCCCGCTGGTTTCAAACCGAAACCAAGAAGGGAAAGCAACAGAGCGCACAAGTATGCCCCTGCTGCGGTGGTAATTATGATGATTGAAATGGCTTCAAAAGTCATGAAATGCCTCGGAATGGAATCGCTTCAAATCAGTCTTAAAAAATGAATTATACTTAACGTCCTGCAATTGTCAACACCCATTTTTCGGCAGTGAGCATTATCTGAATTCTGCAGGATCAGCGCATTTTACTCCGCAGGCCCTAAAGACAGCCCCAACTCCGAAAGCTGCCGCTCGTCCACCTGAGAAGGGGCCCCTGTAAGCGGGCATGTGGCCCGCTGGGTCTTGGGAAACGCTATCACGTCACGTATGCTCTCCGCCCCGGCCATAATGGCTACCAGACGGTCGAAACCGAGCGCCATGCCTGCGTGGGGAGGCGCCCCGTACCGGAGGGCCTCAAGGAAAAAATCAAACTTGGCCATGGCCTCTTCCTTGGAGATGTCCAGGGCACGAAAGATACGGTCCTGGAGATCGCGCGTGTGGATCCGGACGCTCCCACCGCCGATCTCGCTCCCGTTCAGGACGAGATCGTATGCACGGGCCCGAGCCGCCTCCGGTTCGGTCTCGAGACGGGGCAAATCCTCCTCCAGAGGGGAGGTAAATGGATGGTGCACGGCCTCGAGGCGGTCTTCCTCCTCATTGTACTCGAACAGGGGAAACCGCGTCACCCAGACGAACGCGGTCTCGCCGTCCTGGAACAGGTTCAGTCGTCGGGCAAGATGGAGGCGAAGCATGCCGAGTACGCGAAGCGCCTTCTCCTGCTCATCGGACACCAGAAGCATGAGATCCCCCGGCCCTGCACCGGCGGCCTTGCTTGCTGCCGCCTGAAGCTCGGGACTGAAAAACTTTTTTATCGGCGACTGCCAGCCGCTCTCGGTCACCTTGGCCCAGGCCAGGCCCCGGGCGCCCCACTCGGCCGCGAAGGCGCCCAGCTCGTCCAGGTCCTTTCTGGAGAACCGCTCTGCGCCCCCCGGGACCGTTACGGCCTTGACCATGCCCCCGTCGTCAATCACTTTACGAAAAACCTGAAATCCTGACTCGGCCGCCGGAGCGGTGAGGTCGCGGATCTCCAGGCCGAAGCGGGTATCCGGCCGATCGGTGCCGAACCTGTCCATGGCCTCGTCATAACTCATCCTCGGGAAGGGATGTGGAATCGACTTTCCGAGGACGTTTTCAAAGAGTTCGACCATCATTCCCTCGTGAAGGGACATGACCGTTTCCTCGTCCGCAAAGGACATCTCCAGGTCCACCTGTGTGAACTCCGGCTGACGGTCGGCTTGAAGATCCTCATCCCGGAAACACCTGACGATCTGGTAGTAGCGGTCGAACCCCGATATCATGAGAATCTGCTTGAAGAGCTGAGGGGATTGGGGTAAGGCGTAGAACATGCCCTTGTTCACCCGGCTGGGGACCAGGTAGTCCCTTGCGCCTTCGGGTGTGCTTTTGGTGAGAAAGGGGGTCTCCACCTCGATGAACCCCCGGTCGTCGAGGTATTTTCGAACACTGGCGGCAATACGGTGCCGCATGCGGAAGTTGTGGAATACGCGCGGCCGACGAAGCTCCAGGTAACGGTGCTTGAGCCGGAGGGTCTCGGAGGCGTCCACCGCCCCTTCCACCTGAAAGGGCGGCGTCTCAGTACGGTTAAGGATCTTCAGATCACTCACCCTTACCTCCACGGCGCCCGTGGACATGGCCGGGTTTTCCTGCCCCTCAAGCCGCGGTGCGGTCTCGCCTCTTACGGCGACAACCCACTCGTTTCGAAGCACGTGGGCCCGTTCGTGGGCGACCTGATTCACTCCGGGGTCGAATACCACCTGGGTGATGCCCTCGCGATCCCGCAGATCGATGAAGATAAGGTTCCCCAGGTCCCTGCGCCCATGGACCCAGCCCATGAGCACGACCTCCAGTCCGGCGTCATCAAAGCGGAGCGATCCGCAGTCATGCGTCCTCTTCCAGTCTCCAAGCGAATCTATCTGCAAGAAATTCCTTTCCTTTCAACGTAAAGTCAGGGGATGTGATCGAGGCTTGACAGCCTCTCGATAAGGCCCTCAAGGGGTATTTCCTCCTGGGCCTTGGTTTCCATGTGCCTGAGGAGCCCCCTGCCGGAGGCCAGCTCGTTTTCGCCCACTATAAGAACCCGCCGGGCACCGAATCGGTCAGCCTGCTTCATCTGAGACTTCAGGCTCCTTGAGGCATAGTCCATCTCCACTCGAAGGCCGACCTTGCGAAGCCCGATCACCCATGCAAAGGCCTTACGGTATGCCTCCTCGCCCAGTGCGGCGACAAAAAGGGTCGGGGCCTGCACCACGGGCGCGCAATCCTCGTTCATCAAGGCGATCAGGCGCTCCACACCGACAGCGAAGCCAATGGCCGGGTGGTCAGGCCCTCCCAGCTCTTTGACCAGCCCGTCGTAGCGCCCTCCTCCGGCCACAGCGTTCTGGGCCCCCAACCGCTCCGTCTGTACCTCGAAGGCTGTCCTGGTGTAGTAGTCGAGGCCGCGCACCAGCCTGGAATTTACAACGTATGAAACGCCTGCATCCGCAAGAAGCCCCTGGAGCTTATCGAAGTGATCCCGGCAGTCACCGCACAGGTAATTCAGGACGGACGGGGCCCCCTCCACCAGCTCCCGGCACCCCTCCACCTTGCAGTCGAACACCCTTAGCGGATTCGTACCGGCTCGTCGTGTGCAGTCCCCGCATAGTCCTCGGGAGCGGTCCTCCAGGTAATCCGTCAACGCGCGCCTGAAACCGGTGCGGCAGCCGGGACATCCCAGCGAGTTGAGATGGAGCGTCAGGCCGGAGATGGAAAGAGACTCGAAGAGGTGAAGAAGCATTACTATCAGGTCGGCGTCCGAGAGCGGCCCGGGATCCCCGAAGATCTCTGCATCGATCTGGTGAAACTGCCGGAACCGGCCCTTCTGAGGGTTCTCGTGTCTAAACATCGGCCCTGTGACAAAGAGCTTCTGAACCGGATTTTCCTGGTAAAGACGATTCTGAATGTAGGCCCGCGTCACCGAGGCCGTGGCCTCGGGACGGAGGGTCATGCCCCGGCCCTTGCTGTCATGAATCGTGTACATCTCTTTGGATACGATGTCCGTATCCTGACCGATGGAACGACTGAAAAGCTCGGTCCATTCCATGGCCGGAGGTTTGATTTCCCTGAAGTTGAATGCCGCGAAGATCTCCCTTGCCACGGCCTCCAACCGCTGCCACGGTTCAACCTCTGAAGGGAGGATATCCTTGAATCCCTTGATTGCAGTGAATTCCAAAGAGTCGGGTTCTCCTTTTCAGTTCTTCGAAACAAAACATGAAATATCCAGGGAGGTGCAGGTGTCAGGGCCTGTCTCCGATCTCCTCTCCTGCATTCAGGAGATCGATTCCATGCTCAACCTCTAAAAGCCTCCCTGCAGATCGGAATTCCGGTCTTCTACCAGAGGCCCGCACGCCAGTCCAGGGCAAAGTGGGTTCCCTGTTCTGCAATCTCACCGGCTTTGCGGAAAAACCGGTTATTTTTCGTTTGAAAAACAAGAAACCTTCAGACGGCAGTACGATTTTACTACAACGCAGGGAAACGGCAATAAGTGTATATTTTCATCTGTTCCTTTTCGTCTATGCGCGAGACGAAACATCTCTTGGATTCATCACAAACGTTACGGGCCACCCGGGGACCTGCCCGGTTTCCAGGCCGACGAACCGTAACGGGCGGTTCGCAAGGTTTCCTCCTGTGCGGTCGACTTTTGGATCGCAAGATTTTGGTTGCCTAACGTGCGGTAATATGCGATTAAAAGCCTTGCCGTATCCAACACGACGCTTCGCGGATCTCCGCTGAAAATTGACTTACCGGTGAAGCGAGGCGAAAGGAGGTGGGAGCTTGTTTGCGAGGTTACTGATTTTGCTGGTCCTGTTGCTCCCGGTGATTTTGCCGGCCTGTTCATCTGAAAAGGAGGCCTCAGCCGGGGACACCGAAGAGTATGAAAACTACATGCTCATTCTCAACGATGCATACCCGAATCGAAAGCTGGGGCCGGTCAAATTCACCCACGACGCTCATTGGGAGGATTACGGCCTCTATTGTGACGACTGCCATCACGATTATGTCGATGGAGAAAACATATGGACCGAGGACGATGAGGCCAGGCCCTGTATCTCTTGCCATAAGCCGGACAAGCCACAGGGAGCGGTATATAAACTGGCCACGGCCTATCACAAGAATTGTCGAACCTGTCATCGTGAGATGAATGAAGGGGGGGAAGAGGAATACGCTCCTTTCAAGTGCTACAGTTGCCACGAGCGTAAGACCGACTAGGACCTGGATCGTCATCCTCCAAATGGCCTTCAATGCCCGCATGTCCGTCGCGGAAGCGGTGCAGGGACCGCCCGCCTTCATTCCATCTCAGGCACGTCGCTGCTCGCGCGGTCGATGTCCACGATTTTGATCCCTTCAATATAGTCTTTGGTCTCGTAGCGGGTTATGCGGGTAAGCTTTCTGGTTATCTCTCCCATCCGGCGTGTCAGTTCGATGATCTTTTTTATTTTGACGTACAGGGGATCGCTCTCCTTGACGTTCATTAGGAGGCTCTCCGAGTAACCCGAGATGCTCTGCATGGGCTGGTTCATCTCATGACACACAGCCCCCGCCATCTGCAGAGAGACCTGCAGGCGTTCACGCTCCAACCGTTCAGCCTCCGCCTTGCGCTCCTTTGTGACCGGGGTCAGGCAGCCGGACGACAAGCAGATACGATCCCCCCCGTGGGTCTCTATCCTCGCCATATCCTTCAGCCAGGCGATCCTCCCGCCCTCGAGAGACACCTTG
Organism: uncultured Desulfobacterales bacterium; assembly: GCA_964512335.1. Taxonomy (GTDB): domain Bacteria; phylum Desulfobacterota; class DSM-4660; order Desulfatiglandales; family HGW-15; genus JAIPEI01. The sequence continues at coordinate 18,950 of CAZEIA010000013.1, read as the reverse complement.
TAGACCGCATCGCCCACGCCCCTGCGCTTGACGTCTTCCCGAAGCTCGTGGGCGGACTCATCCAAGGCATCACGATCGCGGATCTCCTCCTGAATACCTGCGTCCGGGGTGCTGTAGCGAAGGATGTGCTGGTCCAGGATACGATCCCTGAAAACCTCAGCCACCCTGGACCGCTCACACCCCATGAGACGGGCGAAACGCCTGCTCACGAATTCGTACCAGATCCGGCCTTCATCCTGTTCATGCCACGCCGAGAGATAGACCACCGCCGGATTGCCCGTCCTTTCGAATGCACGCAGGGCGTCAATATAACCCGCCACGTGCTTCTTGAGACCCACGCTGTAGTCACCCGTGAGGATACGGCCGCAATAGTCCCTGGAAATCAGACGGTTGAAGGTCTCCAGGCTTTCCATACTTGAACCTCCCTAGCACCTCGAACTGCCAGTGTTCATTTATTTTTAACCAATTCAATGTGTTTGCGCAAGGAGGATGAGGGGCAAAAGCAGGTGTTGAGGTATTAAGGTGTTAAAATGTTGAGGTGTTAAGGGAAAAAATCAACACCCACAAGCAAAGGACTCTGCCTCTGTTCACCCTAACCTTCACCGGCACCTACACCTACATATACACCGACACAGACACCGTCACTCATCACTCACTAAAGGTACGGCGAGAACAGCCAGGCCAGGGAGTCGCGGATCTTTACAGGGATCGGGCGACTGTCGAGATCAGCAAGAAAGACCTCCTTGGAGCGGGCTCGGAAGGCCTCCACGAATTCGGTCAGTCGCACAGCCAGGTCCCGGTCGAAGACTTCCAGTATAAGCTCGAAATTAAGCCGAAGGCTCCTGGGATCCATATTGGCCGACCCCACCTGCACATAGAAATCGTCTACTATAAATATCTTGCTGTGCACAAACGGCGCCGGCTGGTAGAAGACCCGGACACCCCATTGCAGCAGCTCCCAGAGCATATTCCTTGTGGCCCAGTGGACAAAGGAAAGGTTGTTCTTCTCAGGCAGCAGCACTTGGACATCAACTCCCCTGAGGGATGCGGACTGGAGGGCACCGATCATCTCCCTGGAAGGGAGAAAATAGGGGGTCACTATCAGGATTCTGCGGCGCGCCGCGGACACGACCCCGGCCAGGATCACGGCCAGTTTGTCCAGATCTCTGTCCGGGCCGTCCACAACCGTTCGGCAGACCGCTTCTCCCGCCGCATCGAGATCCTGCTCAGGTGGCGAAATCTCCTCACCGGTCACAAAGGCCCAGTCATCGACAAACACCTCCTCGATCTGCCGTACCACCGGTCCAGCGACCTGAAAGTGCATGTCCTTCACACGCGAGGATCTCTTGACATCCGCAGCCAGGTGCCGGTCACCGATGTTCATTCCACCCACAAACGCATACCGCCCGTCGGCCACGAGGATCTTTCGGTGATTTCTCAAGTTGATATGCAGGGAAGGGGGAATCAGTGTGGGACGCATAAAACGCGCAACTCGTACCCCTCTCTTTGCGAGCAGTTTTCCGCTGCGGGGAAACGAGTAGAACTCTCCGATCCCGTCAAGCAGAACACGCACCTGAACCCCGCGGTCCTTAGCCCTAGCGAGGGCGTCTATAAACCTGCGCCCGGTCGCGTTCGACTCCAGGATGTAGGTGGCGAGGAAAAGGGTTTCCTCAGCCCGCTCCACCGCCTGCAGCATGGCCGGGTAAGCCTCTTCCCCATTATGCAGCACATCGACACGGTTTCCCTTGAGAAGCGGTCGCCTTGTGACTTTGTCGGAAATCCCGGCAATAGCCACGAAGTCCTCAGGAAGAGATATATCCGGATGATAAGCTACAGGAATCGAAGGCGATTCGGGCTGAAAAGGGAACAGGAAAGGCAGGTGCCCCCTTAGACGTTTGGCCCGGGTCTGCACCCGGTTAATGCCGAAAAGGAGATACAGAAGCGGTCCGATCAGGGGAAAAACAAGGCAAACGGCGATCCACCCCCAACTGCCCCTGGGATCCCGCTTGAACAGCAGGGCGTGTCCTGCGGTACCTGCCACAAGGAGTAAGTGGAGAATACCGACTGACCATTTGAGAATGCCGATGAACGATTCCATGCCCTCGGCCTGATAAGGTGCCTTTATGTCCAGCCCGGCGGCGTCATGATTTCATAACCACCCGATTACGCCCGTCCAGTTTTGCCCGGTAAAGCCCTACGCCCATTTCCGCCAGTTCCTCCAGCCTCCGGCGGTCAAGTATCCGGATCTTTCGACCGTCCGATTCAATTAGGCCCTGGCGTGACAAGCGGCCGAGAATCCTGGACAAAGTTTCCGGAATTGTTCCCAGTAGGCTGGCGAGTTGGGCCTTGGTCACGTCCAGATCAAGTTCCAGGCCGCCGTCCCGCTCGCGGCTCAGATAGAGGAGGTAGGCGGAAAGCCGGCCAGGGACCTCTTTGAGCGACAGGTCTTCGATCAAAGCGGTAAACCTGCGGAGCCTTACGCTCAGCAGGGCCAAAAGATTCATGGCCACCGAGGGGTTCTCCCGAATAAGTCCGGCAAAGGCCTCCCTTGGGAAAAAAAGGACCCGCCCGTCTTCCATGGCCTCGGCATTTGCAGGAAAGCGTTTTCCGGCGAAAAGGGCCACCTCGCCAAAGGGCTCGCCGGCGCCGAAGATGTGAAGGGTCTGCTCCTTCCCTTCCGCCGAGAGCTTGAAAACCTTGACCCTGCCCGACAGGACCACGTAAAAACCGTCCCCTTCGTCCCCCTCCATGAAGAGGCTCGTGCCGCGACGGCATGACTGTTCGGTGGAAATGGCGGCGAGTTGCTCGATGTCATCCGCGGGCAGTCCTTCGAAAAGCGGAATTGCGGCAATGTCTTCAGGGAGCCCCATGCAGGCATCCTCTAGCCGTTCACCAGTCTCACCAGCGAGGCGTCGGAAAAATAGTCGATAATATTCAGGCAACCATAGGCCTGGTGGAGGGCGAATATTCGGGAAAAGTCCATACCCAGGGCATCGGAAAGTATGACACGATTCACCATGCCATGGGCCACTACGAGGAGGTTTTCTCCCTCACGTTCATGGAAGATCTCCTCTATGCAGGAAAGAATGCGCCGGGAAAACGCCTTAAGACATTCACCGCCTCCAGGCATACGGTATCCCGCCAAATCCTTCTCGCGCTCGATAAGCTCACCCGGGAAACGCTCTTGTACCTCCCCGAGTGTCAACCCCTCCCATGCGCCGAAGCTCATTTCCCTGAGTTCGGGGACGGCCAGGACCGGTACGTCATGATGTCGTCCGATTATCTTCGCCCCGACATGAGACCTCTTCAAATCGCTCGAAAAAACCGCGTTGATTCGGGTATGGCGAAGCCTCTCCGCAAGGGCCTCCATCTGGATTCGCCCCACGTCGGTGAGTTCTACGTCGGTGTGACCGTAAATCGGGAAGTTTTCATATCCTTCCACCTGGCCGTGCCTGGCCAAGTACAACCTGTTGCGGGCTTTCATGGATAGCATCATAGGCGCGAACGGCTTTCGTGTCAATCCGGTGCGGGGAGTCCGGTGCGGGGAGTTTGGCCTTTATTTCAAGGACCGATTGTTGTATAGACGCCGGAAAGGTCTTATATGATGAACGAGAAGGATTGCTACGGAATACTGGACCGTATTTTCCCCATGGGAGAAAACGGTCTCCGAGAGACGCCCGCCGAGTGCTTCACCTGTCCGGAACGCATTGAGTGTATGCGGGCGGCCATGAAAACGGAACAAGGAATCCTTATGCAGGAGGCCGTGCTGGAGCGTTCCGCCGAATCCGGTCTCAGGGGCCGCATCCGGCGATGGTCCCGCAGGAAGGAGATGGAACGTATGGCCCGGGCTCAGAAAAAGGGGATGTCCCCATGAAGACCCGGATCGCCTGCCCCCATTGCGGCTTCACCGCTGAGATCCCCACGGAACGGATCCCCTTAAAAGCTCGTTTTGCATCCTGCCCCCGCTGCCGTGAACGCTTTCCACTGCGGCCGGACAATCCGTCTTCGCCCACCTTGCCGGGCAAGACCACCTTGTCCGGCGGCAATTCCACCAACATCGCCTATGCTGCCGGTCAACCCCTCAAAGCCGACCGTGGGCCTTCCCCCTGGGAAGATAGGGGCCGCCTCGGACTTTGGAAGGGTATCTACCGCAGCTTCCTGGACACCCTCCTGTCTCCCGCGGTCTTTTTTCGAACCATGCACACCCGGCAAGGGCTGAAGGAACCCCTTGCTATAGGAATTCTCTTCGGGGCCATAGGCTTGATTATGGGTCTCTTCAGAGATTTCGTGCTGTCCATGTGGGGATACGGGGGCGGCGTGCAGATGCTTTCATCCGGTGTGGACTCTCCGATTCTCCTGTCCGGGCTCATGGTCCTCTCTCCTCTCATCGTGTGCGTCGGGATCTTCAGCATGAGCGGAGTCCTGCACCTGTTCCTCAGGATTTTCCGTGCCGCTTCCCAGGGCTTTGAAGGCACCTTCAGGGTGGTGGCGTATGGCCAGGCGACGCAGATTTTCGGGGTCGTCCCGATCCTTGGAGGACTAGTCGGCGGCCTCTGGTTCCTGGCGATCCTGATCATCGGCGTGAGGGAAATCCATGAGACCACCTACTCTCGGGTTATCCTGGCCTTTCTGATGCCGTTGCTCCTGATCGTGACTATGGCGATGATTGTCCTGATTCCTCTGATCATCTCACTGCTAACCCGGATGTTATGACGGTGTGGACTGATGACCAGCTTTGCCGCCGGCTCAGCCTCTTTCACCGGAAAAGCATAAGGCTTCACCACAAAGAGATAAAGATCACGAAGGAAAGAAAACACCGGTCGACAAGTCCGATAAAGCTTGTATTTTAATACCCTGACCGGGGCGGGCGATCTTGCCGGAGTTCCTAAAGACAAAGCGCTCAGGGTGAGAAGAAAGGTAAGCGGATCCTGATGAACAGCCGGTCTACAACCATCGATTATAACGGACTCCTGAACCCGTCGCAACTCCAGGCTGTGACCACATTGGACGGACCGGTCCTCGTAATCGCCGGAGCCGGGAGCGGCAAGACACGCACCCTTGTCTACCGGGTCGCCCGCCTTGTGGAGACCGGCAACCATCCCGATACCATACTCCTTCTCACCTTCACCCGGAAGGCGGCTTCCGAGATGCTTGAACGGGCGGCGGGGCTGGCGGACCCTCGTTGCCGACAGGTCTCAGGCGGCACATTTCACTCCCTGGCCCATCGGGTACTCCGTGTCCATGCTGAACGGATCGGCTTTGACCCCCAATTCACCATAATGGACCGTGCGGATATGGAGGAAGTGGTCCAGTCGCTGGTCAAGGACCTTCAGGTGGCAAAAGGGTCAGTACGCTTCCCCAAGCGTTCCACGCTGGCCACCATACTGAGCAAGGCTGTGAACTTTCAGGTCCCGGTCGAGACTCTGGTGGAGAATGAATACACCCAGTTTCTCGAGTACACAACCCATCTCACAAAGTTGGGGGAGGCCTATAAGGCCTACAAACGGGACAATCAGCTTATGGACTACGACGACCTCCTCTTGAACCTGAAGACACTTCTGGCGGAGCATGAGGAGATTCGCCTGCTCCTGGCTGAACAGTACCGCTTCATCATGGTGGACGAGTACCAGGACACCAACGGCATCCAGGCCGAGATCGTCCGCTGGCTGTCCGCGGATCACGGCAACATAATGGTGGTCGGAGACGACTCCCAGTCCATCTACTCTTTCCGCGGCGCCGACTTCAGAAACATGTTCGAGTTCCCCGCGCTCTTTCCCGGGGCCTGTGTCATCAAGCTCGAAGAAAATTATCGATCCACTCAACCGATTCTCTCCTTCACCAACGCCCTCATGGCCGGAGCCGGCAAGAAATACACCAAGTGTCTGACCACCAGCCGGACCGGAGGGGAACCACCGCGGGCGGTTGACACCCGGACCGAGCTTGAGCAGGCCGCCTTTGTGCGGCGACTGGTCCAGGAACAATGCGAGCGCGGCCGTTCATTGTCGGACATCGCAGTCCTCTTCAGGGCCGCCTACCACTCTTTTGAACTGGAGCTGGAACTCTCCAGGCACGACATCCCCTTTGTCAAATACGGGGGGTTCAAGTTTATGGAGTCCGCCCACATCAAGGACCTCCTGGCCCACCTTCGCGTGGCGGCTAACCAGGAAGACGCAGTAAGCCTGGGGCGGATTCTCCGGCTGGTCAAAAACATCGGACCGGGCCGCAGCCGGGCCATTGCCGAATGGTTGAAAAAAAGCGAACTGGAACCGTCCCGCTTAGGGGAATGGCCGGGGGCCGGAAAACGGGACAGTGGGCTCAAGACGCTTGCTTCGGTTATCGAAGGACTCTCCAGACCCGGGCGGACCCCTAAAGAGGCTGTTGAGGCCTCAATAGCCTACTACGAACCGATCCTCCGAGAACGGTTTGACGACTTTCCCAAGAGGCTCCTGGATCTGCAGCAGCTCCCCGACATGGCATCTCGCTATCAAAGCCTCCGTTCCTTCCTGGACGACATGGCTCTTGAACCTCCCACCAGCTCGGCAGATCTCGAAGACCGCCCGCCTTCGGACCGTCTGACGCTCTCTACGGTCCACTCGGCCAAGGGCCTGGAGTGGCCTGTAGTTGTGATCATATGGGTCATGGAGGGATATTTTCCATCGCCCCGGGCCTATGCAAACGAGGATGACCTGGAAGAGGAGCGGCGGCTTCTTTACGTGGCCTCAACCCGGGCGAAGGACGAGCTATACCTCTGCTATCCTGGTATGGAGTCCAGGCCGGCCCGTTACACCTCGGGTGGCGTTGAAGGATACCACTACGGCGGACTTTCAGGCTTTGTGCGGGATCTGCCCGAAGGCGTCCTGATGCACGGCGCCGGCCACCAGTTCAATCTCGCCGGCCATCCTAAGTCCAGGCGGCAGACCTTGCGGGCCATGGCCGGATTCGAGGGAAAAGGTAGGGCGGAAGGCCTGCGACTTGGGGAAAGGGTTACACACCCGGCCTTCGGTCAGGGCGTCGTCTCCCGGTTCAGGGGAAACGACAAGGTGGAGGTCCTCTTTCGAAACGCGGGGCGAAAGCTTCTCCATCTGGAGTACACGACATTGAAGAAGTCGTAGGACTTGTTCATGCCATGTCTTGCCCCTGAAAGGACATTTCCCGGGGACCGGCCTTCTACGTTCATAAAGACCCGTGATCTTCATCGGTGACAGTGGCAGTATAGGCGGCAGGCAAAACCATAATGAAAGGCAGGCGCCGACGGTTTGCTCGAGCCCTGTGACCACAACAATGAACACGAAAACCATGACCTATCCCGAGGCCCTGAAGGCCCTTTACGACCTCCAGAAGTTCGGCATCAAGTTCGGCCTGTCCAAGACGGCCAACCTCCTCAAGGCCTTCGGCGACCCTCATCGGGGAATGCGGTTCATCCACATAGCCGGCACCAACGGTAAAGGCTCGGCGGCCGCCATGGCGAGCTCGATTCTAGCCCAATCGGGTCTGAAGATCGGCCTGTATACATCCCCGCACCTTGTCCGATTCACAGAGCGCTTCCGCATCAACGACAGGGAGATGAGCAGGGAAACTGCGGCCGGCCTGTGTTCAGAGATCCTTGCAGCCTTTGACCCGCATGAGCCCCCCACCTTTTTCGAGGCGGTCACGGCAATGGCCCTGGTCCACTTCGCCCGGGAAAAAGTAGACATGGCGGTCATGGAGGTGGGCATGGGTGGACGCCTCGACTCCACCAACGTCATTGATCCTCTGGTGACCATGATCACGAACGTCAGCCTGGAGCACCAACAATACCTGGGAAAGCGCCTCTCGGATATAGCCGGAGAAAAGGGGGGAATTGTCAAGGCGGGAGTGGAACTGGTCACCGGCGTTACCCAGCCTTCTGTGATTCAACGTATCGAGACGATTTGCAGGGACAACGACGCACGTATGATACGCCTGGGCCGCGATGTTCATTACCGGAACACCCCAAGCGGGCTTAGCTATGCGGGAACGTCCCGCCGGCTTCGACGCTTGAAACTTGGTCTTCCAGGCCGATTTCAAGGGCGAAACGCGGCACTGGCCCTGGCTTTGCTTGAAGTCCTTGAAAAAAAGGGCTTCCGGCTGAGCGAGGATCACATACGGCAGGGGCTGGCCCGGGTCTGCTGGCCGGGCCGGATGCAGCTCATATCGAGCCGTCCGTCCCTCCTGGTGGACGGGGGCCACAACCCGAGTGCCTTGAAGGTCCTGGCCGACGCCATTCCCCGCACATTCTCCTTTTGCCGGCTCATATTGGTCATCGGCGTCATGGGAGACAAGGACATCCCGTCCATAATGAAGGAAATAGTGCCTCTGGCCGATTACGTAATTTACACACGTCCGGTGTATGCCCGGGCGGCATCTCCTGAGACACTTCAGAGGGCCGCCGCTCAACTGGGCAAACCCGGAGAGATCGCCGGGACCCTGTCACAGGCACTTGACAGGGCAAACCAAATAGCCGATGCTGAAGACTTGATTCTCGTCTCGGGGTCGCTCTTCACGGCCGGCGAGGCCTTGTCCCTTCTGGACCCCGGGAAATACCGACCGGATGAGATTTAAATTGCTATGATAACAGTCTTTCCAAGCTATTTTCGACGGTTTATGCCCGCGATCTATGCCGCCGTTCTGATCTCCCTCCTGGTACTGCCCTGTTATGCCCAGGAAAAGGCGCTGGGTCGCCACATCCTGGAGGACAAAAACGCCCACTGGCAGATCACAGCCGATAAGATGACCTACGTTTACGAAAAGCGCCTTTACGTGGCCGAAGGCAATGTCATGATCACTCGAGACGGCCAGGTCCTGTCGGCCCAGCGGGGGGTTTTCAACGAAGAGACCGGGATCGTCCAAGTCTCAGGTGATGTCCGGCTTACCGCCAACGGCGACATCGTATCAGGTGAAATGGCCCTTCTAGACCTCAAGAACCACTTCGGGCAGATAACCGGAGGGACTATTTTTCTGCGCGAGAACAACTATTACATCCGTGGAAGCGCCATGGTCCGCACCGGACCTAACACCTACATGGTCAAAGACTGCTCCCTGACCACGTGTGACGGGGAAAACCCCGCCTGGAGCATTACGGGATCAGAGGTTAAAGTTGAAATTGAGGGTTATGCATCGGTAAAAAACGCTGCTTTTCGCATCAAAAATTTTCCCGTTTTCTACCTCCCTTATGCGATTTACCCGGTCAAGACCCAGCGCCAGACAGGATTCCTGCCCCCCCGGCTCGGCCACTCCAACCAGATAGGGGCGGAAATCGAGATTCCGTTCTTCTGGGCCATTTCCGAACAGGTTGATGTCACCTTTTACGAGCGGTACATGACCAAGCGGGGATTCATGCAGGGTCTGGAGCTGCGGTATGTAGCAGAGAACAACTCCCGAGGGACGTTTCTGTTCGACATACTTCGAGACAAAACCAGAGAAAAAGACCTCTATAACGAGGATGATGTCCAACTGAGCCCGTTCGAGCGGACGAACCGCACCCGGTACTGGTTCAGAAGCCGTACCGACCAGACGCTGTTCCCCGGGCTCGAGGCTCGAATCGACACGGATTTCGTGAGCGACCAGGATTACATCAAGGAGTTCCGAGGCGGGCTCATGGGGTTTGATGCCCGGCCCGAGTTGACCGAGTACGCCCGTCCCATCGAAGAAGTCCGATCACCGACGCGGCGCAACGCGCTTCGATTGAGCGCCGACGGTAACGAGTACAGCCTGCAGGGCCTTGCAGAGTATCACCAGCGTACGGAAAACCCGGCCTTTGACGACACAGCACAGCCCGTAGCCGGCGCCGGCTTCACACTCCTGCCCAGGCAAATACCCCACCTTCCGGTTTTCCTGAACCTTTCCACCGACTACGGGTATGTATGGAGGGACTTCGGGGTCCGGGGACATCGTATGGCCTTCGAACCTGAGGTGTCCTACCCCCTCTTTCTGGGGCGTTATCTGGAGTTTGAACCTTCCCTCCGATACGAGCACAACACCCAGTGGGTGGACGAGGACGATTTGGGTATAGGCACCCAGAACCGAAACGCATACCATGCACGCGCACGGCTCTCCACAGTCCTTGAAAAGGCCTTCGACATCCGGTGGCGGGAGTATACAGGCCTGAAGCACAAGATCCGTCCATCCATAACCTATGATTTTCGCAGCCACCGGGACGAGGACCTATTCCGCCCGTGGTTCGAGCCCATGGACGCAACGGGAGATTTGAACCACATCACCCTGTCTCTGGAAAACATCCTGGACTCCAGGAAATACGACCAGGAGGGAAACATCGTTTATGAGCAGTGGGGCACCTTCACCCTCAGCCAGCCTTACAACCTGGACGAAGCTCAACGTGAACACGAACGCTGGCGGAAAAAGGAGCCTTTCGAGCCCTTGGTGGCTGAGTTGAACGCCTTCCCGTTCTCATGGCTGAGTCTAAAGGCGGAAACCCGATGGGACCATTACCAGAGCGATATCACCTTTGCGGACATATCAGCCGAGCTCACCGTAGACCGGCTCGGGGGACACAAAGACCGCTATGCCCTGGAGTACCAGTATGAGGAAGACCGGAGCCGGTATATCGGATACAGGATCAATTTCTATGTGGGTGAAGGTTTCAGTATCGGCTCGGCTCTCAGAAGAGAGCTGGATATGAGCCATACCCTGGACAGCGCCCACTGGATCGATTACCGGGCGCAGTGCTGGGGATTACGGCTTTCTGCAGGCAGCCTGGACGGGGTCGACTCGATTGCACTGACCTTCCACCTCCTTGGGCTCGGAGAACTCGGTGGGATGTAACCGCCCCCTGCTCACCCCGCTTGACGCGCCCGCACCCGGTCTCCGAATTCAGCCGGAATAATTAACCAGTATCACCACAACCCCCAATGCCCAGCAGTACGGAGCGAACCAGAAGAGCCGCCCTCTCCTGACCATATTCATAAGCACCTTGAGGGCGAAAAGGCCCACCACCCCCGAAGCGACTCCGCCGGCAATAAGGAAAAGAGCCGCGATCCCGTTTAAATCACCTGAAAAAAGCTCGAGCAAGAGCGCCCCGATGATTGCAGGCACTGACAGAACGAAGGAAAAGCGCGCGGCCAGATCTCGATCCAGTCCGGCCACAAGACCGCAGGCTATGGTTGCTCCGGACCGGGAGATACCCGGAATTATTGCCAACCCCTGGGCCGTCCCCACCGCCAGTGCCGCCAGAAGGCCGAGCCTCCGGGTCCCTCCCGGGCTGAGGCGGGTGACGGCGAGAAGGAGGCCGGTTAACAGAAGCATAAAACCCACCACGGTGGTGGACCGGTAAAGGTTCTCAAGCGGGACCTTGAACAGCCCCCCTATCAGAGCGGTGGGAATGTTGCCCACTATCACCCAGGTCAAAAGGGAACTGCTCAGGCGCTCCCCGGCTGTTGCTCCGCCTTCCATGGCTTTGCCTGGAGTTAACATCCCGCAAAACTCCTTTGCCATGCCCGCAAGGTCGCGCCGAAAGTAGACAACAACCGCCATCAGGGTTCCCATGTGCAAACTGGTATCCAGCAGGAGCTCGGGTTCCTGAAACCCCATGAGGTTTCGAAAAAGCACAAGGTGGCCGGAACTGCTGATGGGAAGGAATTCAGTGAGTCCCTGAACGATACCCAGGAATATAACGGTAAAAGGGTCCATGACACCCCGGTGATGGAAGTTCGAAGCAATGGGCCGCACACTCTCTCCTGCGTGTGCCCGACACGAACTCTTATCCGAAAACCGGGTCTCCGGGCAACCAGAAATTCCTCTCAAAGCCGGGCTTTTCGTGAAAAACAAAGAATATCAAAGGATGCAGCTCACAACAAAAAGCATGAAAAGCACAAAGAATTATTATTGAATAAATGAAACAGGAGAAAACTGTGACAGTGGCGCGGCGGACACCGGGCTCCTTGACACGGTTACGGCGTTCCCCTATCATGGTTTTCCAAAGCCGCCCCAATTGAATACCATGACTTCCTTTGGAGGATTGAGATGAGAACCCGCATAGGAGTGCTGTCGGCCGGGGCCGACTGCCCGGGGATCAACAGTGCAATCCACTGGCTCGTGACATCCGCAATGGACAAAGACCTGGTTCCCGAACGAGGCATGATGTTCGAGATCATCGGGATCCGAGACGGCTGGTCCGGACTGACCGAACTCAAACCCGACAAGAAGGACAGCCTCAGGCAATACACCTTGAAGCTTGACACGGAAATGGTCCGCACATGGGACCGTTACGGAGGGACACGCCTTGGTACCAGCCGAACAAACCCCTTCGATCCCGCAATTGATCGCTCCGAAACGGTTATCAAGAACATTCAAAAACTGGGTCTCGACGCCCTGGTAGTCATAGGCGGCTTCGACAACCTCGGCGTGGCTTACAAGTTTTACAAGGAAGGCGTCAATGTGGTGGGCATACCCAAGACCATTGACAAGGACCTGTGCGAGACCGACTACACCCTGGGATTCGACTCCGCGGTGAACATCATCACCCAGGACATAGACCGGCTGCGCATCACGGCCGGCTCACACAGCCGCATATTCGTGGTGGAATCCATGGGTAGGCGGGCCGGCTGGCTGGCCCTGGAGGGTGGGGAGGCGTCCGGCTCATCCATCATTCTCATTCCTGAGCACGACTTTCTCATGGAACGCGTCATCGACATCCTGAAGATGCTTCGAAAGGCCGGTAAACGTTACAGCATCGTACTAGCTTCCGAGGGCGCCAAGCCGCGCGGCATGGAGGAAGTCCGCGAGCGAAGGGGCAAAGACGGCTTCGGTCATTTCTACCTGGGCGGAGTCGGGGGGCTGATCGCAGAGGAAATTGATAAGCTCACGGATTTTGAAGTCCGCTATGTCGCGCTTCGCCACCTCCAGCGCGGCGGTTCGCCCACCGCCTATGACCGCCGCATGGGACGCAAGTTCGGCATAGGGGCCCTTGATATGATCGTGAACGAGGACTTCGGCCGCATGGTGAGCCTGAAAATGGGCGAAATCACCAGCGTGCCCCTGAAAAAGGCCCTGGAAAAACTCAATCTTGTAGACGTGGAACAATTTTACAACACCAAAAACTACAGGACCCTGGATAAGATACTTTAACCCTCACAAGAACCTGAGAGACGCTGGAGGGGTGGAGTTCTCAAAGGTCCTCGGGGAATATCTTGCCCGGATTGAGGATATTGTTCGGGTCAAAAGCCTGCTTGAGACGGCGCATAAGGTTTCTCACGGGTTCCGCGAGTTCCAGGCCCAGATAGGGTGCCTTGGTGATCCCCACCCCGTGCTCGCCCGAGAGCGTCCCTCCCATTCGAATTACCTCTTCAAAGAGTTCCAGTACGATACGCTTGGTATTCGTCTGCTCCTCCGGATCATAGGGGTCCAGCAGGATGTGTACGTGTATGTTACCGTCCCCGGCATGGCCGAAGGCGGCAATGGGCTGGCCGTGCTTTAAGGACAGAGGTCCCAGAAAAGCAACAAGGTCCGCCAGCCGGCTTCGCGGCACCACCACATCCTCGCTCACCTTGCCCGGCCGTAAGGACTGGAGCGCCGGAGAGACGTTCCGGCGGGCCTCCCAGAGACGTTCGGCCTCCTCCTCGTCCTGTGCAGCCTGGAAATGAACGGCACCGCAGTCGACTACCACCCTCCTCACCCGCTCCGCGTCCCGCGCAACAAGTCCCTCGTCTCCATCCACCTCTATCAAGAGTAGAGCGGCTACGGTATCCGGAACAGGCAGGCCCATCTCTTCCCGTACGCAGTCAATACAGACACGGTCCATGAACTCCAGGGTCGTGGGAACCACCCGGCTCCGGACGAGTCCGGCAACGGTCTTTACCGCCTCGGCGGGGTCGTTGAAAAAGGCGAGCATGGTCCTCTTGGCCACGGGCATCGGGATGAGACGCAGGGTTACCTTTGTAACTACGGCCAGGGTCCCCTCCGAGCCGACGATCAGCCGTGTGAGATCATACCCGACCACTCCCTTGGCCGTCTCCACACCCGTTCGAAGAATTTCCCCGGAAGGCAGCACGATCTCCAGCCCCAGGACATAGTCACGGGTCACTCCGTACTTGACGGCCCTCAACCCGCCCGCACACTCAGCCACATTTCCGCCTATGGTTGAGATGTGAATGCTTGCGGGATCAGGGGGGTAGAAGAGCCCCAAGGCCTCAACCGCATCCCGCAGGCGACCCGTGATGACGCCGGGTTCCACGCGCACTATCATATTATCCGGGTCAATGCTCAGAATCCGGTCAAACCGGTCCATGGCCAGAACGAGCCCGCCTCTCACAGGAAGGACCCCTCCGCTCTGACCGGTACCCGCGCCCCGCGGGATCACGGGAAACCGCTCCTGATCGGCTATCCGCAGAATACGGGACACCTCTTCCGGGCTTCCCGGCCTGGCAACGGCATCCGGCATGAAAACGAGGCGGGTGGCGTCCGTGGAATTCGCAGCAAGATCATCAGGGCGCGTAGTAAGGTGGGGGGCCCCCACGATGTCCGACAGGGCCTTGAGGTTTGCTTTAGAAATCATGGCTATACGAGGACTCGGCTCTTGAGGGCATGCTGAACGGTCATGGCGTCCATATATTTCAAGTCGCCGCCCATTGGAATACCCAGGGAGATACGGGTTACACGCAGGTCCTTCCTGTGCAGGATATCGGCCAGGTATGAAGCCGTGGTCTCCCCCTCCACTGTGGGGTTCGTGGCCAGGATCACTTCACAGATGTTCTCGCGGTCGATTCGGGCGGAGAGTTCGCCTATCTTCAGGGATTCAGGACCCACACCGTCCAGGGGAGAGAGAACGCCCTGGAGCACATGATACCGCCCGTCAAAAACCCCTGACTCCTCAACGGCGAGTTGGTCCCCCGGACCCTCGACCACGCAAAGGGCCCCGGTGGCCCTTCGAGGGTCTCGGCATATAGCGCAGGGATCCTGGTCCGTGAAGTTGTAGCAGGTGGAACAAAAGCGGATCCGGTCCTTAACCTCGAGAAGGCTTTGGGCAAGGCCTTCAGCCAGGCCGCGTTCGCTCTTGAGGATATAAAGGGCCACCCGGGTAGCGGACTTCTGACCGATTCCGGGAAGCCGGGTGAGTTGTTCGATCAATCGCTCGAAAGGCGGCGGATAGATACCCATGGTAATTCTTTCGTTGCTGCCGGGCCTGCCTGTGTCTTGTCAGGTCCGTCCCGGAAAAGCGGGAGGGGGCGGGACCTGCGTCTACATCAAACCGGGAATGTTCGGGAGGTTGAGTCCTGAAGTAAGTTTCCCCATCTCCTCGTTGACCATCTCTTTGGCCCTGTTGAGAGCGTCGTTCACGGCCGCTTGAATCAGGTCCTGAAGCATTTCCACGTCCTCGGGATCTACGACCTCGGGATCGATTCGAATAGAAACGATCTCCTGCCTGCCGCTGGCCGTGACGGTCACCATACCACCCCCTGCAGTGGTTTCCACCGTCCTCTCTCCCAACTCCTCCTGAAGCTTGGCCATTTTCGCCTGAAACTGCTGAGCCTGCTTCATGATGTTGCCCATGTTGGGCATGCCTTTGCCTTTCACGTCGCACCTCCTTGATCCTGCTTTGAATTCGGTCCCTCAGCTTCGACAGACGGGCCCGGAGCATCCCTCCGGAGTTCACCCTGAAAGATCTTTAGCACATCCTGAACGGGTCTGGGAAGGTCTTCCCGAACCTTTGACTCCTTCCCTACATTCCTTGACCTCTCCTTGTCCGCCTGTTTCGCCTTGACACCGGGGTTTCCGGTTATGCGTATCCGGACTTCCCGGCCGAAGAACTCTTGAGCCAGTTCCGTGAATCTCGTCATGTGTTCCTGATCATCCAGATAGGCGGCGGAGAATGCGCTCCGACCCCGCTCAATCTCCAGGACTTCCGCATCCAGGCCTTTGAAACGCCACTGGCCGAGCACATTGGCCATGGCGCGGTTTTGCCGCCCAAGGAAAGACATGAACTCCTCCCACCCGCCTCCGGAACGGTGCCCGCCTGAATCGCCGGCATCCAAAATCCTTTCACTATTCACAGCGGGGGGCTCATGAATCGAAGAGGCTGACCTTTCCGCCGGAGGATCGTACTCCCGGGGCGGGGATTCCGCAAGACGACTCTCCAGGGCGGCGATTTTTTCCATCAGTTCTTCAAATCCGAGGACCTCTTCCATGCGGCATAGCTTGATCAGCACGGTCTCCAGTATGAGCCTGGGGCTGGATGTGAATCGAAGGTCCTCCTCCCTTCGAATGAGGACGTTCAGTATCTGTTGAAGCTTCTCACGCCCTGCCTTCCGCGCCTGCATGCCAAGCTCTTTTTGATCACTCTCGGTCATGTCCAGGAGGCTGCCATCAGTAACGATTAGGCTGACCAGGAGATTTCGAAACTGGTCCATGAGGGCGTGATAGAACTCTTTGATCTCATAGCCGTAGTTGTAGATCCGCTCCACGATGCGAATACAGGAATCGGCCCTTCCCTCTATCACTGCCTTCGATGCCTCAAAGATAAGATCCCTGTCGACGATCCCCAGGATGTCCGTGATCTGCCGGTCTTCCACGGACGGCCCTGTAAACGAGACCACCTGGTCCAGGAGGCTCTCCGCATCGCGCATTCCGCCCTGGGCCTCACGCGAGATCAATCCCAGGCCTTCCCTGCTGATATTGATGCCCTCGGCCTCCGCGATTCCGGCGAGCTGGTCCACAATAAGGGCCGTAGGAATACGCTTGAAATCGAAGCGCTGGCATCGGCTCAGGATGGTGACGGGGACCTTATGGGGTTCTGTGGTGGCAAAGAAGAACTTCACATGCGGAGGAGGCTCTTCCAGGGTCTTTAGCAGCGCGTTAAAGGCCTCTTTGGTGAGCATGTGGACCTCGTCGATAATGTAGATGCGGTATCGGCTCGACGAGGGCATGTAACGTATGTTCTCCCGGAGTTCGCGGATCTCGTCAATTCCCCGGTTTGAAGCGCCGTCGATTTCCTGGACGTCCACAGAGGATCCGTCGGTGATCTCCCGGCAGGAGGTGCACCGGTTGCACGGAATGCCGGGCTCTCCGTCAGGGCAGTTCATCGCCTTGGCGAGAATTCTGGCCACCGAAGTCTTTCCCACTCCCCGCGCACCGCTGAACAGGTATGCGTGTGCAAGCCTGTCCGTCTTGATGGCGTTGACCAGGGTCCCTGTGATGTGATCCTGGCCGACGACATCCTCGAACACCTGCGGCCGCCATTTCCTGGCGAACACTTCGTACGACATGAGGAGATCCTCTTAGTAAAGACAGATTAAGTTCGACAATCGGCCTGATCCCCGGATGTCCCGCGGACGCGCGGATTGCACGGAACCGGTTTCCATCCTGAAACGGTCATTATCTGAGTTGGAAGCCTGTCAGGGGCCGAAAACCATTATCAGGAAGATCTGTGACCCGCCTCGAGCGGCAGGAAGGGAAAAATGGCGGAGAGAGAGGGATTCGAACCCTCGGTACCGCGTTTTGCGGTACACGCGATTTCCAATCGCGCTCCTTCGGCCAGCTCGGACATCTCTCCGCATGCACACCCGTCTATTCCCGGTGTGTTCCTTTTCATTTTACTGCGCGCTCAGAGACCCCCCAAAAAACCATCCCCCGTCAAGAGCCCGGAGAATCATGCGCAAGGCTTGTTCAGTCTCGGCGGCATGGTTCTCAAGGTGGACTCAGCCCCGCGCGCCCAATCTAAATTTTTGAATTTACTAGTCAATTTATAACGCTGAAACCGATTGCGCATATTACTTGACCACGGATCAGAAATCAAGAGGAAAGGGCAGGTCGAAGAGGCCCGTTACCGGATATCTTAGCCCGGCTGAGGCGTGTCTCTATAAAGTACGAAAAGACAATGGAATCCGCTTCAGGCCTTGTATCCGACAGGCATGATGAGCAGGGGTTCGTGGGTCTCCGGTATACTCATTAACTCGATCACCTCCAGGTCATTGAAGGCGCCTACGATGCCGGCACCCAACCCGTTCGCCTCAGCCGCAAGAAAGATGTTCTGTCCCACATGGCCTGCTTCAATCATGGCATAGCGCACCCCCCTGTCACCGTATTTCCCGCAGATTCTCGAGTATTCAGCGGTGATCACCAGGTTGACCGGGGCCCGGGACATCCACATCTGCCCCAGGGATGCCCGGGCCAGTTCGTTCCTAACGTCGCTGTCCGATAACCGTTTGAGAGAATTTTTCGCCGGCAGATAATGATAGACTCCGGCGGTCAGTCCTGCTACCGACCCTTCTCCCGTGGCGGCATAAATATCCAGTGGATACAGGGCCCCTGCCGAAGGTGCGGTCCTCTTGAAACCCCTCTCCTCTGTAATGCCCTGGGCGGCCCAGAGCAGCCCCGAAAACTGCTCGAGGGACAAAGGGTCCGGCTTGAATGATCTGACTGTCCTGCGCGCATTGAGCGCCTTTTCAAGAGCAGCCTTTTCGTCAAACCGTGGTTGCGGCAATTTCATTGCAGCCTCCTCTTCGGCTCCGCCTCGAGCCTCGGCTCCTGGGATTCGAAGGGATAAAGAGACCCACAACCCCATGGCCAGCCGGCTGAGGGTCCCCAACACTTCCCTTCTTGAAGTGGGTTTTTTGAATCCAGAGGATTCATTTTCCATGACGCAGTCCCCTTCTTTGGGCCTCTTTATGCTCGCTCAGCCTGGTTTCAAGTCTTTTCCATTATAACACTCTGGTCCCGTCATGAACCAGATGTCAGGTGTTGATGCGTTGACCAACCCATGGGTCATGTGTGTTCAACAAAGAAACAGTCATGGAGAAACGGCGTTGCTCAAGCCTGGAATCGCTGAAGGAACGAGAGGATGAAATGCCGTCACTGACAAACGAGGGCTTACTGTTTTATAAAATTGGCGGAGAGGGTGGGATTCGAACCCACGTGCCCCGCTATCAACGGGACAAGTCGATTTCGAGTCGACCCCGTTACGACCACTTCGGTACCTCTCC
>CAZEIA010000012.1:28497-34590 GCA_964512335.1 uncultured Desulfobacterales bacterium | reverse complement strand
CTTTTCAAGGTCGTGCCCGTCCTGACCGAGGAAGTCAAAAAGGTCATGGGCTAGAAGACCCGCCGCATGATCCGGGACACAAGGGCGTCTCCTCAACAGGGGCGCCCTTTTTTGTCGGATGCAAAATTTCGGCTAACAGCATTTGCAAATCAACCCTGAGGTAACTTACAATTTAGTTGACAGTTATTTCAGGCGGTTTATACTAGAGGGTCATCGAGTTGAAGCGGCGGTGTAGCTCAGTCGGTCAGAGCATACGGCTCATATCCGTAGTGTCACTGGTTCGAGTCCAGTCACCGCCACCATTTTTACACCAACGGCATTGACACTGACGCAGCTGGTCTTAACTTTTGATCGCCGGATGTATCGGGGCCCGGGTGATCTTAAACATGAATGCGAAGACCTGCTTCAGAACCGAAGAGATCCAGACCACCGGTGAAGCCCTCGACATCGCGGAGGATCGAACCGGGGGTCATTACAAGTTCTCTTTCACCCAGTGGAAGCGGCACCGTTACGGCGTAAAAACCCTTGCCAGCCTCCGCCGGCACGAGATAGCCTCTGAACCGGCATTCGCCGTCCTGAACAAGTATTCAGATACAGGGCATAACTTTGACCGGCACTGCTGGAAAGGGGATTTCTATTCCATCTGCGTACAGGACCATAGAATCCTTTCGGCCATGGAAAGAGACGAAAAACTGAGCCTGCTGCCCCTCCTGGTATACGTTTTTACTCATGAACTTGTTCACATAGTTCGATTCTGCAACTTCGCCCAGCGGTTCGACATCACCGGCGAGGACAAGGAACGGGAGGAAAAAATCGTACATGCCATTACCCTGGAGGCATTAAAGGGGCTTTCCTTGAATAATCTGGGGTACATATTGGACGCCTACAGGTCCCATAGCTTTTTCGCCAAAGGGACCTGTTAGTAAATACATAGTCAGGGAGGTACGTTATCATGCCCATTTACGAGTACGAGTGTACTAAATGCGGCCATTTTGAAGAAGTCATGCAGAAAATCTCCGATCCGCCGCTGGCTGAATGTCCAGAATGCCACGGCAGCATGAAAAAGCTCATGTCCATGAACTCATTTCATCTCAAGGGATCCGGCTGGTATGTGACCGATTATGCCGGCAAGGACAGGGCCTCGGCCGCGCCCTCCAGTTCATCATCGGAGAGCAGCGAAGGGTCAGCAAAGACAAAGGACGCCGATGCGTCCCCGAAAACCGAACCCAAGGTCTCGTCAGCGAAGACCTCCAAGAAAAAGGAATAGTAAGGAGGCCCATGAAACGTTTCGGGAGCGGGAATGTTCAAGACAAAATAATAAACAGGCTGGAACGTCAGGAAAAGCAGGATGCCTTCCAGCGAGATCGGTTCTTCAGGTTCAAATTGCCGGAAATCCACAGCCGGCTGTCCCAGGTCCTGCTTATGGAAAAGGTGATCGAGACGGAAAGCCCCTCTGCCGTCTCAGATCTCCTTCTCAAGGGCCTCAAGCAGGCCTTGAGGAGCAACGAGTTTGATCTGAAATATTTCGTAGCCCCCATCCGCGATCTTGTTCCCCGCCCCAACCTGTTTTCCCTTTATGTCACCCAGTACATCCTCGAGGTTATAATGAACGATCCGTCCGTTATCGAGGTCTACGGCACGGATCAGGAAATCTACACCACTGTTAACCGTGTCATCGCCCATATCAACCAGAACTTTGAGCGGGCCGAGGAGGAAATTATGAGGCAGATGGCCAAAAACAAGTCACTGGTTCCCGGGTCCCGTGAGTACGAAATCGCCTTGGACCAGGTCTTCAGGAAAAAGATGGGCGAACCTCAGCAGGCCTGATCCCCGCACTTCTTTCCCTGTCGGGTGTTCCTCTCTTCAAGTCGTTCCAGAATCCTTTTCAGGATCCATCCCTTGTCTCCGGCCCAGTCCGGGGCCACCAGTTCGAGGCCGGGTGGCGGGTCCCCGGTGAGCCTCTGAATCACAACGTTCTCAGGAATCCGCTCAAGCACATCCACCACTATGTCCACGTAAGTCTCCCTGTCCAGGCAGCGGAATCGCCGCTCCCTGTATTGCCGGGCCAGGACGGTCCCGGCAGTGACATAAAGCCCGTGGATTTTCAGGCCGCTCACGGGGAGTCCGGCTACAAAGCAGGCTGTTTGCAGCATCATTTCACGGGATTCGCCGGGAAGGCCAAGGATTATATGAGCGCAGACATTCAGGTCCCGAAGGGCCGTTTCCCTGACGGCTCGCTCGAAACAGGCCGCGTCATGGCCGCGGTTTATAGCCCTGAGGGTCTCATCATGGACCGACTGGAGACCGTACTCAACCCAGACCATGAATCTTTTTCTGAATGAAGCCAGCAGGTCCAGGACATCCCCGTCCACGCAGTCAGGCCGCGTTCCCACCGAAATTCCCACTACGCCGGGGTAAGCCAGGGCACGCTCGTAAAGGGATCTGAGTATGGATACGGGTGCGTATGTGTTCGTGAAGGACTGGAAGTAGGCGATAAACTTCCGCGCCCCGTATCGCCTGGACGCAAACAGGGCCCCCCGACGAAGCTGCTCTTCAATGGACAGGCCTCCCTCCAGAAGCGCGCCGCTTCCCGATCCGCGGTGGTCACAATAACTGCACCCATTCGACGAAAGAGTCCCGTCCCGGTTGGGACATCCCAGACCAGCGTCCAGGGAGATCCTCTGGACCCTTTCCCCGAAGCATTCCCGAAGGTAGCTGTTGAAATCGCGGTATCGTCTCATTCGCCAAGGTGGGCTGTTACCGCCCGCAAATAAACAGAGGTGTTGTAGACTCCGGAGGCCGGGCAGCATGATCACGCCTGGTCAGGGGAAACCGTTTCTTCAGTATGCGCCTGAAGGAAACGGCACCACACAAAGTGGTGCCCATCGTCCAGACAAACCGCTTCAGGAAAACCCGATGAACAAGGTCCCCGCGCCAGGACACATCTCTCAACATAGGGGCATCCGCCGGAATCGCTTCCTCCCGGTCTCATCGCCGATTCAATTTTCCCCCTTGCTCCGGCAATCAGGACTTTGGTGTAAGGGTGGGCCGGGCGGCTCATCACCTGCGCTGCAGGCCCTGCTTCGACAAGCCTTCCCGCCAGCATGACTCCGATTCGATCTCCGACCTTCCGGGCCAGTCCAAGGTCATGGGTGATGAAAAGCATGGTGAGGCCCTTTTCGATCTGAAGATCAAGCATCATCTTGAGCACCTTGGCCTGAACACTTGGGTCCAGCGAACTGGTGGGCTCGTCGGCCACCACCATGGAGGGTCCTGACACCAGGGCCCGGGCGATACACACACGCTGCAAAGCCCCCATGTTGAGTTCATGGGGATAACGGCGGATAAACTCAGACTCTGTGGAAAGGTGAACATCCTCGAGGGCCTTCAGAACCCGCTTTCGAACCTCTTCCTTATCCTTCTCATGCTTCTGAATCCTGAGAGGCTCGGCAACGATATCGAAGACTGAAAACCTGTGGCTGACCGCCTGGGCCGGGTTCTGATGAATCACGCCGATCTTCCCGGCCAGAGACCTGTAGTCATCCCTGATCCACCTGTCCATGTCCCTGCCTTCAAAGACCCGGCGACCATTGTCGGGGGTGAGGACTCCAGCTGCAATCATGGCCAGTGTGGTTTTTCCGGATCCGGTTTCTCCCACCAGGCAAAAAATCTCGCCGGCCCGCAAAGAAAGACTTGTTGGGCCGAGGGCCTTGACACTGCCGTATTTCTTATCGACTCCTTCGAGGTCGAGGGCGGTGACAATGCCTCCCCTGAGACAGCGGACATGGTGATCTTCCACCGGCAGCAGGGGGACTGCGCCCTTCTCGCTGCAATCCGCAACGGCCTGTGTACAGCGGGGCTGAAACAGACAGCCCCTGGGGGGCGAGTGGCCGTTTTCATGGGATGCTTTATGCCCCACCACATGCGAATGAGGCCTGATCGCCCCGTTGTTTTCCGCATGGCGATGGATGACACGATAAAAGGCGTCTCCCCGAATTCCCCCCAGGTCTCGATGGGTGTCAAGGCTGGGGTAGGAGCGACCCAGGGCCAGGGTATAGGGGTGAAGGGGATAGGAAAAAAGATCTTTTGCCGGAAGGGTTTCCATGACCTGGCCGAGATAAAGCATGACCAGATCGTCCGCCATGTTCCGTGCCAGGTCAAGATCGTGTGTAATCAGGAGGATTGCCTTGCCGTGTTTCCGGGTGTCCAGGATAATCCGGCTCACAAAGGCCTTGGTCATTGCATCCAGGGCGGCTGTGGGCTCGTCCAGGATCAGGACTTCGGGATCCATGATGAGGGCCATGGCAAGAAGGGCTCTTTGGACCTCTCCACCACTTAGTTCATGAGGGAAGCGCCGGCCCAGCGAGGGGTTCAGCCCCATCCGCTCCAGGGCCTCATGGGCCCTTACCCCGGCCTCCGCCTTTTGTGCGGCATGGTGCCGGATCAACGGCTCGGCCACCTGGTCGATAATGCGGTGGACCGGGTTGAGGTTTTGAGGGCCGTTTTGGAAAAGCATTGCGACCTTGGACCAGCGGATTTCGTTCAGCCTTGCCTCGCTTGCGCCCTGAATTTCCAGGTCATGGACTTTAACGCTGCCCCTGACCTCAGCATACTCCGGAAGGAGGCCCATAAGGCTCTTGCCGAGGGTGGTCTTCCCGGATCCGGACTCGCCCACAAGGGCCGTGATGCGGCCGGGCTGCAAGCTCAGGTTGACTTTGTCCAGGGCGAGCAACGCATGATCGTCGTCCCTGTATGTCACACTCAATTCGTCAATTGTTGCACTCAAAATGCTTCCCTTAATCTCGGATCGAACACCTTTTCCAGGCTCACGGCCAGGAAAGTGACCGTCATGATCAGGAGCGTCAGACACAGGATAGGGGGAATAAGCCAGTTCCACCAGATATCCAGGTAATAGTACTTGAGGGCGTAGTTGATCATCATGCCCAGGGACTTGCGGGATGGATCAAACAGGCCCAGGAAGCTCAAAGAGGCCTCCATGAACATGGCCATTCTGGCTTTTGCTGCAAAGCTGATCAGGTAAAGAGGAAAAAGCTCGGGCATCATGTGGCGCCCGATGATATACGCGCCGGAGGCGCCCATCTGGCGTGCCGCCTGGATGTGCAGGCTTTTCCTTATCACCAGGGCCTGCGCGCGGATCGCTTTTGCCGTGGTGGGCCAGGCCATGGCGGCGAGAATCAGCCCGAGTGTCACGGGTGAGGGGCGAAAAAACGCAGCTACCAGGATCAGGACCATGATTGACGGAACAGCCAGGAGAATATCCGACAGGCGCATCAGCATATTGTCCGTCAGTCCGCCGAACCAGGCGCAGATCAATCCAATGATCACGCCGATTACCAGGGCGGTTATGCCGGTCAAAAGGCCGAACGCCACGGTGTTCCTGATTCCTAAAAGAAGCTCGGAGAAGATGTCCATGCCGCCGTCATTGACTCCGAGCCAGTTTTCGACAGATGGAGGGCTTAAAGGCTGAAAGCCCATGTCATAAGGATCGTGCACGGCCAGCCAGGGGCCCGCGGCGATGAGAAAGACGATAAAAAACGCCAGTGCCGCGCCCGCAACGAACCAGGGATCGCCCGCTAATTCTTTTCGTGCGTTAAGATGCATGCCTCACCCGCGGGTCCACCCGGCCGTAGACAAATTCCAGACCCAGATTGACGAAAAGCACGACCAGGGAAGAGAAGAGCACAATACCCTGGATCAGCGGGAGATCCCGCATGGAAATGGCGTTGAACAGGAGTGTGCCAAGGCCCGGATAGGCATAGATGGTCTCGACCACAAGGGCGCCGGTGACCATAAATGCGATTCTCAGGCCGAAGCGGGTGATCATTGGCAGAAGGGCATTTCGTGCAGCGTGTGCGTAGCGGATCCGCATCGGAGGAAGCCCCTTTGCCCGCGCCGTCTCCAGAAACTGCTGCTTCAGCACCATAACCATGCTCCCCCGGGTCAGCAGGAAGTTGCCCGGGAAATAGGCGAGGAAAAGCGTGGCCAGAGGCAACGCAAAGTGGCGCAACAGGTCCAGAAGCCACACCCCCCCGGAATAGCCCGCATAAGCGGTTTCACCCCCTGCTGCGGGCA
>CAZEIA010000012.1:1842-28397 GCA_964512335.1 uncultured Desulfobacterales bacterium | reverse complement strand
AGCCACACCCCCCCGGAATAGCCCGCATAAGCGGTTTCACCCCCTGCTGCGGGCAACCAGCCCAGGTGGAGGGCGAAAAGCAGCAGCAGGATCACTCCGGTCCCGATCTCAGGAACCCCTTCCAGGATGGTCATGGATCCCACGCCCGCCCTTTCCAGTATGCCTCCCCGACGCCAGGCGGCCTCTACGCCGGCTATAAACCCAAAAAACATGGAGAGAAGATGGGCCGTGCCCATGAGCAGAAGGGTCCAGGGGAGGGCCTCCAGGATCAGGCCTGAAATGGGTGTCAGGAAAGCATAGGAGTAGCCCCAATTGAGGGTGAATAAGTCGGCCAGGTATCGGCCGAATCCAGGCCTGTCCGTGTAATACGCTCTCAGATCCTGCTCCTGATCCGCAGTCAGGGTCACGTGGGAGCTCGAATACATGGCGGTGACAAAATCGCCGGGCAGCCATCGGGGAAGGCTGTAGCTGGCATACATCATGGCCAGACCCGCCAGCAGGTAGGCCATGATGTATTGTCTGCGGCTGCTTCTGTTCATTTCACTTGATCAGGGACATCTTGTTCTGGGGGATAGGGATTCCCTTGCTGATTCCCCCTTTAGTGAAAAACCACTCGATTTCCTTGTCAGGATTGTATGCGGCCATGGATTCCGGGTAATAAAGCGATATGGCCGGCAGTAAAGAAGCATACACTTCCTGGATCTTGTATACTATTTGTTTTCTGCGGTCCCCATCCATTTCCAGCATCTGTTCATCAATGAGCCTGTTCAGCTCCATATCGGCATCGTAACGGGCGCTGTTGACAGATCCTGCTCCATATTTTGAAGAGATCATCTCACTTAAGATCCTGGCATCACCGCCTATCCCGCCGTGCCCGGAGACCGCAAGATCGAATTCCCAGCTCCTGACCTTGCTGTCGGTGGTCGCCTGTTCCAGGTTGACCAGATCAACCCGAATGCCCACATGTTCCAGTTGCCTCTTGATCACCTCACCGTCCCGGTCGGCCACACTATCGCCCGCCACGGTGATATTGGAGGAGAGGAGTTCGACTTTCAGGGGTTGCCCGTCCTTACTGTAAAAACCATCGGCACCCTTTTCATACCCCACTGCTTGTATGAGTGAGCGGGCCTTTTGAGGATCAAGCGGGTAGGAAGGAGTGTCTGGGTTGTACATGTCGTGGTCAATGGAGAGGAGCCCGTAGGATGCGGGGGTGCCGAATCCGCGGTGGGCCTTATCGATGATCTCCTGCTGGTCAATGGCGAATGCCAGCGCCTGACGAAAGCGCTTGTCGTTGAAAGGCGCCTTCTTGTGGTTGATCATGAGCTTCTTGTTCCACCCGCGCTCGTCACGTACCACTACGAGCCCTTTTTCTTTCAGGAGTTCGGCCATGTCCGGTTGTATGTTGGAAAGGTCCACCTGTCGGGTGGACAGGGACACCATGGGTTGTCCCGCCCGGACATAGATGAGCCTGTCCGCCCTGGGACGTCCCTGGTAGTAGTCCTCAAAGGCCTCGTAGAGGTAAGTCCCCTGGGCCTTGTTGAATTCCATAAACCTGTAGGGGCCGCTGCCTATGAAGGCTTGCCGGTCATTGTACTCGCCGGGCTTTTCCACGGATTCCCATATGTGTCTGGGCAGGACAGGCATTGTTCCGCCTATGTCCGATAGGAAAGGGGAGTATGGCTTTGCCAGGTGAATGACTACCTTATGGGGCCCCAGGGCTTCCACCCGGCCTATGTCATCGACGGTCACCCATCTGTACGGGTATTTCTTGAAATACTCGATGGTGAATACCACATCATCTGCAGTAACAGGTTTCCCGTCGTGCCATTGGGCCTTGGAGTTCAGGTTGAATGTGAAGGCCGCATCAGCCGGATCATAGGACCATGACTCTGCCAGGGCCGGCACGTAACCAGCCTGGTCTTTCCAGATAAGGGTATCGAATACCCAGCTCATACGCACATAGCCGGGACCCCGAGGGTAATGGCGATAGGGGTTGGGATATCCCCAGTCGCCCTTGCTGTCGGCTATACGTAACTCCGGGATACTATCTCCGGCCTGGGCCGGTGACAAGGCAGCTGAACCCAGGGCCAGAAGTGCCAGGATTGTAAGCGACGCAATCTTTATTGCAAAAGGACCTTTATAGACCATTTTCTCCTCCTTGCTAAATCCCCTTTAAAAACCAGGAACTGAGAAACACCTCAGGCACAGGCTCTGCAAAGGCGGCGGTTGGCCGCCTCCACCATCTTGGAAGCCATGGTAGGCTCCCCGCAGCCGTCGCATCTTACCGACGGTTCAATAACGGCCTTGGCCGGAGGATCCATGTCCACTACTTTGATGGAGAAAAGGTCCTCAATGGATTTTTCCAGAACTTCTTCGCTCTTTGAGCGGTGCCGGGCCCAAAAGCCCTTGCGCTCGTCTTCCGTGGCCGTGCCTTCACGGATTTTCCCCATCAGGGCCCGATGATCATCATCCAGCCACAGAGCACCGTCCTTTAGAACTATGCGCACACCTTTTCCGGAACGGCGCCCAATAAAAGTAAACGCCTGTTTGCCGTGGTCTTTGTGCACCAGGTTGCCCTTGCCGAAGGTGCACCCGGTCAAGACCTGAACTGCGTCCACGCCGCAGGCGTCGGTCTCCACCACGGCTACCAGCTCCTCGTCCTCTGCGCGGTTTTCCCGAAGCCAGGCCATACCGGCAACAGCCGCGCGGTATCCTATGGCAAGCCCGGGACAGACGTGTCCGTGAAAATCGGCACACTGCTGGAATGCCTCACGGCCTTCCTTTTCCTCATTACTCATGGCGGAAATTCTCCTTTTTCGATAAAATGAAATAATCCTGAACAAAAAAAGGCCACGACCGCTCATCTCCCTTATCGGAGCTCAGCCTTCGTGGCCCTTAGTCCAATGCTTCTTTTTCTACAAATGACAAGACGGCTTCTTGCCGTCACTTTTATAACTTTACCCCCTCCATTGGCCCCTTGTCAAGGGATCTTCGGACAAGCAAGAGACAACGCATCATGTGGTGGAGCATCCTTCCAGGCTGTGACCGGATCCACAGTGAGAAGACGGAAACGATGCTGCCGGATAATGGGGCTCAAAGGGAAGAACGCTTTCTTGACAGTGAGAGAACCCGTGGACGTCGGGTGTAGTCTTGAATCGACTCCTGACTTTCATAAGCCCCCACTGCCTCTGCCGTCTCCATAGCCTCATTCATCTGTGCTGAGTCCATCTCCATAAGGAGCCTTCCCCCGGGAGAAAGGAATGCCGGTGCATCCAGCAAAATACGCCTGACGAACTCCATCCCTCCGGGGCCGCCGTCCAGGGCCTGCCTCGGCTCGTGGTCACGGACCTCCGGTTCCAGCCCGTCCAGTGCTTTGGAATCCACATAAGGAGGGTTGGAAAGAATGAGATCAAAGTTTGCTCTTCCCTCTCGAAACGGGGTCAGCAGATCCCCTCTCAGGAACTCGATCCGTTCCAGAACTCCATGGGTTCGTGCGTTTCTGCCGGCAAGTGCGAGGGCGTATGGAGACGTATCGCTTGCCCAGATCCCGGCCCCGCTTATCTCGCGGGCCATACAGACGGCCAGGATACCGCATCCCGTGCCCACATCGAGAACCCGCGGCATATCCTTGCCCGGGATTGAGCCTTGCCGGAAAAGGGCCAGTGCCTGCTCTACAAGGACCTCTGTCTCAGGCCTGGGAATGAGAACGCCCGAATCCACCTCGAAGTCGAGGCACCAGAACTCCTGCCGGCCCCTGATATACTGCAGGGGCTCCCGCCCCGCCCTTCTTCGGACAAGACTCCGGTATCCGGCGAGTTCCTCTTCGCTCAGGGGCTGATCAAAGCGAAGGTACAGGTCCAGGCGACGGCAATTCATGAGGTGAGCAAGAAGGACTTCGGCATCAAGCCGCGGGCTCTGAACGCCTTTCTGTTTAAGGTAGGCGGTCGTGACCTCGAGAATGCCTTTGATGGTCCATGATCGGGGCGGCATGGTTGTCTCTCGGCAAACAGGCGTAAGTATCGTTACTCCCCGGATCCTTTGAGCGCTTCTGTCTGGAAATGGGTTATGAGCGGATCGATGAGTGGGTCCAGTTCTCCCTGGAGGATGGAGTCCAGCTTGTAGAGCGTAAGGCCGATCCGGTGGTCAGAGACACGGCCCTGGGGATAATTATAGGTGCGTATTTTTTCACTTCGGTCCCCGGATCCCACCATGACTCGGCGCTCCTCGGAGATCCGGGACTGCTGTTCGGCCTGTTGACGATCGAGAAGGCGGCTGCGAAGGACCTTCATGGCCTTGGCCTTGTTCTTGTGCTGGCTCTTTTCGTCCTGGCAGGTCACCACGAGTCCTGTGGGCATGTGGGTGATCCTCACGGCCGAATCCGTGACGTTAACGTGCTGTCCGCCGCGGCCCGACGACCGAAAGACGTCGATACGCAGGTCTTCCGGATTGACCTCCACGTCCACATCCTCGGCCTCCGGCAGAACCGCCACGGTAACCGCGGAGGTGTGAATTCGGCCCTGGGTCTCGGTTTCCGGCACCCGTTGAACACGGTGACCTCCGCCTTCGTGCTTGAGACGGCTGTATGCCCTCTGTCCCTGAATCAGGAAGACTACCTCCTTGAACCCCCCAATGCCGGTATAGCTCTGACTCAGGATTTCCGTCCGCCACCCCCGGAGTTCCGCATAGCGTGTGTACATGCGAAAAAGGTCCGCCGCAAAAAGGGCGGCCTCGTCTCCGCCCGTTCCGGCCCTGATCTCCAGTATAATGTTCTTATCATCGTTGGGATCATTGGGAAGAAGAAGAATTTTGAGCTGCTTTTCCAGTTGCTCGAGTCCGTCTTTGAGCCCCTGGATCTCCTCATGCGCCAGCTTCCTGATCTCGGGATCTTCATCCTCCAGCAGGCTCCGGCTGCCCTGCAGCTCCTCCTGCAAATCCTTGTAAGACCTGTAGGCGTTGACGATGGGGAGGAGACCGCTGTGCTCCTTCATGTGCTTCTGGTAGGCCTTCTGGTCGGAGAGCACCTCGGGATCGGCCAACGCCCTTTCCAGGTGGTCAAAACGGCTTTCAATTTCTCTCAGCTTTTCGAACATTAAGCGAAAGCCCCAGCAAAGAAATTCCCCCTGAGCGGGGGAATTCGCACGCGCTACACGGATGGAGGTCAGGCATCAAGCCTTTTCGTCATCCTTATTAGTGAACCTGGCATACTTCTTCTTGAAACGTTCCACGCGACCGGCTGAGTCCACAAGCTTCTGTTTGCCGGTGAAGAAGGGATGACAGGCGGAGCATATCTCCACCCTGATCTCCTTTGCTGTGGATCCCGTCTCGAACTCGTTTCCGCAGGCGCAGTGAACGATGGTTTTGTGAAATTCCGGATGAATGTCTTTCTTCATTTTAAAACCTCAATTCTCCTTATACTACTCGCTCATGGATGCCAAAAACTCTTTATTATCCTTTGTACCCTTCATTTTGTCCAGTAAAAACTCCATGCTGTCCACGGGTGTGAGCGGTGCCAGGAGTTTTCGAAGTATCCATATACGATTCAATTCAGCCTGCTCAATGAGCAGTTCTTCCTTCCTGGTGCCTGAGCGGTTGATGTCCATGGACGGGAACACCCGGCGGTCGGTCAGCTTGCGGTCCAGGTGAATCTCCATGTTGCCCGTCCCCTTGAACTCCTCGAAAATCACCTCATCCATCCTGCTTCCCGTGTCGACCAGTGCGGTGGCTATAATGGTAAGGCTGCCTCCCTCTTCGACGTTGCGAGCGGCCCCGAAAAAACGCTTCGGTTTGTGAAGCGCATTGGAGTCCAGCCCGCCTGACAGTATCTTTCCGCTCGGGGGGACCGTCGCATTGTAGGCTCGCGCCAGCCTCGTGATGCTGTCGAGCAGAATCAGGACATCCCGCTTATGCTCTACAAGGCGTTTTGCCTTTTCGATCACCATTTCAGCCACCTGGACGTGCCTGTGCTGAGGTTCGTCAAAAGTCGAACTGATCACCTCGGCCTTGACCGAACGCTGCATATCCGTTACCTCTTCAGGGCGCTCGTCAATAAGGAGGACGATCTTGTGGATGTCCGGATGGTTAGCCGTAACGCTGTTGGCGATGTTCTGGAGCAGCATGGTCTTCCCGGTCCTCGGCGGAGCCACGATCAGGCCGCGCTGCCCCTTGCCGATCGGGGTCATGAGATCCATTATGCGGGTGGAATAGTTGCCGGAAGTGGTCTCCAGGGCGATCCCTTCTTCGGGATAAAGCGGGGTGAGGTTGTCAAAAAGGATCTTATCCCTCGAAATCTCCGGGTTCTCGTGGTTGACCTGTTCCACCTTCAGTAGGGCGAAATAGCGCTCAGAGTCCTTGGGAGGTCGAATCTGCCCGGAAATGGTATCCCCGGTTCGCAGATTGAAACGGCGGATCTGGGAGGGGGAGATGTAAATGTCGTCCGGTCCCGGTAGGTAGTTCGAGTCGGTGGCCCTGAGAAAACCGAAGCCGTCAGGAAGAATTTCCAGGACGCCCTCTCCGTAAATCAGGCCGTTTTTCTCGGACTGGGCCTGGAGCAGTGAAAAAATCAACTCAGGTTTGGGCATTCCCGAAGCCCCGTCGATGTTTGCGGCCTTGGCCATCTCGGTCAGTTCATTAATCTTCATCTGTTTTAATTCAACAATGTTCATATTCCATCTCCAGTGATTTGAGCACGGTTCTCAGGACCATACCCGTCCGTTCCGGGTGATTTCCCTGGTCTGCTCCGCCTATGCATGCTTTGCATCGTCCGCCCGGACCCTAATACCGATTTTTTCAGCTAAACCAGTAACCACCCCCCGAAGCCGGGGGCCTTAAGATCTATATAGCATTCCTGATTTATGAGTTGAGCTAATGATGGCGCAGTAGAATATCCTTGAAGTCCTTGTTGATGTCCGGGAAAAAACGAATCCTCTGAAAGGCAGGAGGGATGATACTGGATGTTCTTATAACCATGTTCCCCACCATGTCA
Organism: uncultured Desulfobacterales bacterium; assembly: GCA_964512335.1. Taxonomy (GTDB): domain Bacteria; phylum Desulfobacterota; class DSM-4660; order Desulfatiglandales; family HGW-15; genus JAIPEI01. The sequence continues at coordinate 21,415 of CAZEIA010000012.1, read as the reverse complement.
AGGGATTTTATCACCTCTTCCAATTCCAGCAAGAACCCTGCCCACGCGAATCATATCCGGAGGTAAAGGGGAGGAAAATTCCTCGTAGGAACCGGTCTCCGGATGTCTAAACCCAAGGCGTTGGGAATGCAGCATCTGTCTTCTCAAGAGCCCTTCCATCGTCGGCGCTGCATGAGGGTATCGTTGCTTCCACCATGTACGCTTAAGACCGTAAAGAGGGTCTCCCACCACAGGATGCCCCTCGTACGAGAGGTGAACCCGAATCTGATGGGTCCTGCCTGTTAAGAGCCTGACAAGAAGACGGGCGAATTCGCCGCCCCAACGCTCTGATACATGCCATAGCGTGACCGCCTGCCTTCCCGAGGCAGGTACCACGGCCATCCTCTTTCGGTGCTTCTGATCCCGGCCGATGGGACGATCGATCTCTCCATCATCACGTCCGAAATTCCCGTGGACGAACACCTCGTACTCCTTTAGAATCCCTCCGGACTTGAATTGCCTTGACAGTACCTCATGGGCCCGGTCTGTCTTTGCGACTACCATAAGGCCTGACGTATCCTTGTCCAGACGATGCACAATTCCAGGACGCATAACGTCCCCTATTCCCGACAAGTCCCGGCAATGTTCCAGGAGCCCATGGACCAGCGTTCCGGTGGCATGACCGGGCGCGGGATGAACCACGACGCCTGCGGGTTTGTCCAGGACGATAAGGGAGGAGTCCTCATGAACAATGCCAAACTCTACCTCCTCCGGCTCCAGACGGCAGGGACGTGGGTGCGGGATGGAAAGTGCGACGCGATCTTCGGTCTTCAGGTGGTAGCTTGCCTTTGCTGTCCGATTATTCACGATCGCGTGGCCCGTTCGGATCAGTTCCTGGGCCCTGGACCTGGTCAGTTCTTCCACCTGGGAGGCGAGAAAAGCATCAAAGCGCTCACCGGCGTGACTCGCGGAGATTAGGAAATGAAAGTTCCTGCACGGCACGTGGTTCACTTTACATTACTGTTTTGATAATCCGACAAAAAGCACTTTTCCAGCAGGGTGCACCAAAACCGTAAGCATAACGCATTGAATTTATTTATCTTATCTCTGGGCATCCGCGGTTTTGCGGGATAAATAGAGTTTTTGGAAACCTAACAGTGTCGCCTTGGTGTTTAAAAACGAATATCAGGCAAATATCTTGTCCAAATCTTTCTCTATTTGTGTTTCCGCGACCTTCTTTGCTAAAGATATCTCTTTCACTAGAAGGCTTCTAGCGGTGTCAAGCATTTTTCTCTCACCAAAAGATAACTCTTTTTCTGTTTTTAGCATAAGTAGATCTCTATATACTTCTGCAACTTCGTATACAGATCCTGTTTTAATTTTCTCCATATACTCTCTGTAACGACGATTCCATGTCTGGTTATCAACAATAACGTCCCTTTTCTTTAAAATATTATATAATTTAGGGACTTCGCTCTTCTCTATCAGTTCCCTCAACCCAACATTATTGACATTCCCTGTTGGAATCATAATTTTCATGTCGTTTTCAAGGATGCGCATGACATAAAAATCTTGGCAGCACCCGGAGATCTCCTGGCTTTCGATCTTCTCGATCACGCCGACCCCGTGTGCCGGATACACAGCCAAGTCACCTATGCTAAACATTGACAAAACCCCCGTTTCCACAGGGCGCGACGCCCTTCACCGCGGCCGCCCGGTTCACGTTTTCACGATAAACCGGGCGATCCCTTAAGGACGAATTCCGCGGCGGGTATGAAATCTCGATTCATGAGACCGGAAGCGAGAGACGGAAGCGGTTCCCGCCCCTCGCGTTCCGGACGCAGATCATGTCTCGAGGCTAGAACAGCCCGGCCCACCCTGCAAGGATCGGGGCGATCACCAGAGAAACTACCGACATCAGCTTTATCAGGATGTTCATGGCTGGACCCGAGGTGTCCTTGAACGGATCGCCCACGGTATCTCCCACCACTGCAGCCTTGTGATTGTCGCTTCCCTTGCCGCCCAGATTTCCTTCCTCTATGTACTTCTTGGCATTGTCCCAGGCACCACCACTGTTGGCCATAAAGAGCGCCAGGAAAGCACCCATGGTCGTGGCTCCCAGAAGCATGCCGCCCAGGGTCTCGGGGCCCAGGACAAAGCCCACGACAACCGGCGTCAGAACAGCAACCAGCCCGGGCAGAACCATTTCCTTAAGGGCCGAGGTCGTTGCGATATCAACGATGGTCGCGGGATCCGGCTTGGCGCCTTCCTTGCCTTCCAGTAGTCCGGGGATCTCCCTGAACTGCCGCCTGATTTCCTCCACGATGCTGAAGGCGGCCTTGCCCACGGAGGTCATGGTCAGCGCGGAACAGACCATTGGAACCATACCGCCGATGAATACCCCTATGACCACCATCGGATTCTTTATGTCTATGACTTCCAGTCCCACAGCCTGGGTATAAGCCACAAACAGGGCCAGGGCGGTCAGGGCCGCCGAACCGATGGCAAAGCCCTTGCCAATGGCCGCGGTCGTGTTGCCCAGGGCGTCCAGGCTGTCCGTAATCTTCCGGGTCTCAGGACCCAGTTCGCTCATCTCGGAGATGCCGCCCGCGTTGTCTGCAATGGGGCCGTACGCATCAACCGTCATGGTCGCGCCCACCGTTGCAAGCATGCCCACTGCGGAGAGGCCGATGCCGTATATGCCGGCGGCCTTGAACCCGACAAACGTCGCCACGCAGATGCCCATCATGGGGAGCCAGGTGGACACCATGCCCACTGCCAGTCCGGCGATGATTACAGTGGCGGCTCCGGTCTCAGTCTGCCTTGCTATATGCCGGATCGGGGGGCCAGAGGTGTAGTACTCGGCCAGAAGGCCGATGGCTATTCCGCAAAGGAGTCCCGAGAACACCGCCCAGAAAGTACCCCAGGGCATGCCGAGGGAGCTCGTTATGATAATGGTCAGGATGATAAAAATAATGGCCGCCACAAAGGTGGTGTATCTCAGAGCGCCGGCGGGATTTCCGCCCTGAAAGATCTTGATGGAAAAGACACCTGCAAAGGAGCTAAGGAGCCCGGCCATTACCACCAGGATGGGGAAGGCCATGTACATCAGCTTGATGGACTCAGGAGACATGCCCGCAAGCGCCGGGAAATTGGCTAGAAACTGCGGCGTGATGGCCAGCGTTGCCCCGATGGCGATGGTTGCGATCACCGAACCCACAAAGGACTCGAATATGTCGGCACCCATACCGGCGATGTCGCCAACATTGTCTCCCACATTGTCCGCGATGACGCCGGGATTACGGGGGTCGTCTTCCGGGATGCCGGCCTCGACCTTTCCAACCAGGTCTGCTCCCACATCGGCCGCCTTGGTGTATATTCCTCCGCCGACACGGGCAAACAGGGCAATGGAGCTGGCACCCATGGCGAATCCATTGATATACGTGGACGACTCGATCGAGCCCCCCCAGATCCAGAACCAGAAGCCCAGACCGAGCATTCCCAGCCCGGCCACTGCAAGCCCCATGACGGAGCCCGAGAAATACGATACATTCAGGGCCTTGGCCTGCCCGAATTTATTCGCCGCCTCAGCTGTTCTGGAGTTTCCCCGGGTTGCGGCCGTCATACCTGAAAATCCGGCGGCCATAGAACAAAAAGCACCGGTCAAGAAGGCTATGGCGGTCTGCCAAGCCACACCTACCCCTAATAAAATAAACACAACAGCAATGAAAAAGACAAGGATAGTGTACTCTCGCCTGAGAAACGTCATGGCCCCGATGTGGATCTGTTCTTCGAGCTCCTGCATCAACGGGCTTCCGTTCGGCTGCTTCTTTACGTATCCGAAAATCAGCCAGGCGATAATCAGACTCAGGATCCCCAGAAAAGGGGCTAAAACGGTTAATCCCTGCATCAGCTTATTCCCTCCTTCGGTTGAATTAGACTTATTCCGTTGACGGCGTTCATCGCCGCATCAACGCCTTCCAAAACAAACACCTCACAAGCCCGAACCCCCATTTGAATCACTTGAACGACCAGCTCCTGCTCTTCACGTGAAAACTCGCTCAGCACGTAATCATCCACTTCCTGCCTCTGCCCGGGTCTGCCGATCCCGACCTTCAAGCGAGGCATTTCCGGGGAACCCAGATGCCTGATGACCGAAGCAACACCCTTATGGCCTCCGGCTCCCCCGCCTGCAGCGATACGAACCCGGCCGAGAGCGAGATCAAGGTCGTCGTGAACAATAAGAATGTCCTTCTTCTCGACCCGATAGTAATGAGCACAAGCCTGCACCGCTTCGCCGCTGCGGTTCATGAAAGTCATAGGGCAAAGAAGTACGAGGCTCCTTCCGAGAAACATCGTCCGGGCGCTACCGGACTGAAAACGGCGTCCCGACAGCCGAACCCCCAAGTTCCCGGCCCAGGCCTCCAGGATACGAAAGCCCATGTTGTGACGCGTAAACCGGTAGTCAGGTCCGGGATTTCCAAGTCCCGCAATCAGATACACCTCTCAAGGATCTCCCTTCACCCCCTTTCGTATCAGGCGTTCTGCTCTTCCTCAGGTCCTTCCTCCGACACCTTCCCTCTCTCTCCAGCCTCTTCGAGCCCTTCGACCTCCTCGGCCTCTTCCTCGGGCTCGGCCTCCACGCTTGGCGCGGCAACCACGGCTACGGTCAGATGCCCCTCTTGGGCCGTAGTGATACCTTCCGGAAAAACAATGTCCTCAATGTGAACCGCATCACCTACGTCCAACCCTGACACGTCCACATCCAGTGCTTCAATAAGCTTGTCCGGGAGACAAGATACCGTGATTTCCCGGCGCACATACTGAAGAATTCCGCCCTTGGTCACACCCACAGGTTCCCCAACCAGGTTGACCGGGATGTCTGCGGTAATCTCCTTGTCCATGGATATTTCGTAAAAGTCCGCATGGAGATAGTCCCCTCTAAGCGGATCCACCTGCAGTTCCTTTATCATGACAGTGGCTTCCTGGACGCCACCCTCGCCCGAGGAGATCTTCAGGTCGATTATCGCACTTTCGCGACTCACTTTCTTCAAAACACCCTGGAGATCCCGGATACTTACAGAGAGACTAACCGGTGAAGCCTTGGGTCCGTAAAACACTGCCGGAATGAGCTTCTCGTTCCGCAGTTTTCTTGCCGCTTCTTTGCCCTTTTGAGTTCGAACATCCACGGCCAGATTGAAATGCGCCATAACCTTCCTCCTGATCAACCCCGGCTGTAGCGGGGCATTAATAAAATATTTCACAAGGGACAAAAAATGAAACGCCCTTCGTACCGTGGCTCCTCACCGCTACACGAAGAGCGTGCTGACGGAATGCGACGTATGGATACGCTTGGCCGTCTCTCCGAGGAGTTCGGCCACCGAAAGCACTTGAATCTTCGAGCACATCGCCGCCTTGTCGTTTAGGGGAATTGTATCGGTCATTACCAGGCTGTTTATGGGCGACTCCTCGATGCGCTCGATCGAGGGTCCTGAGAGGACAGGGTGTGTACAGCAGGCGTGAATATGCGCCGCTCCGTGCTTCTTGAGCGCTCCTGCGGCCTGGGTCAGAGTCCCGGCGGTATCCACCATGTCATCCAGAATAATAGCCGTCTTATCAGCCACCTGCCCGATAATGTTCATTGCCTCGGCCACGTTGGGTGCGTCCCTACGCTTGTCGATGATCGCCAGGCCGCAGTCCAGCCTCTTGGCAAAGGCACGGGCCCGCTCCACACCTCCCGCATCGGGGGAGACCATTACCAGGTCATTTTCAAGGTGGGCCCGAATGTGCTTTAAGAGAATCGGAGCGGCAAACAGGTTGTCCACCGGAATATTGAAATATCCCTGGATCTGTCCCGCATGAAGGTCAGTTGAAACCACCCGGTGCACGCCTGCCACGGTGATCAGGTCCGCCACGAGCTTTGCGCTGATTGGAACGCGTGGTTTGACCTTCCGGTCCTGTCTGCCATAACCGTAATAGGGGATCATGGCCGTTATCCGCTTGGCCGAGGCCCTCTTGAGGGCATCAATGATGATCAGCAGTTCCATAAGATTGTCATTTACGGGGGTACAGGTGGACTGCAAAATGAAGACGTCCATGCCGCGAACGTTCTCATGAATCTCCACCTGGGTTTCTCCGTCGCTGAACTTCTTAGCGCTGATCTTGCCCGGTTCGATCTCGAGGTAATCGCAGACTCTTTTTGTCAATTCAGGGTTTGATGACCCGCCGAACAGTTTCATTTATTCATCGCCTGGCTGGGGTGGGAGGATTCGAACCTCCGAATGCGGGCTCCAAAGGCCCGTGTCTTACCACTTGACGACACCCCAGCATGCCTTTCGGATCCTTATTTGAAGGAGAAGGGATGCACGATCGGTCTACCCGTCCCGACTACCCCCGAATCGTTCGCCCGACCAGTTGGTTGTCACGAAAACATCCCCCAAGTGCTGAAGGATGAGCTTCTGAGCGGCGGTTTCCGCTTCGCGTCTCTTCCAAAAGACGCCGAACACCGTCGGCCCGCTTCCGGTCATGAGGGCCCCTTCCGCACCCGCCTCCAAAAGGGCCTCTTTTATGCGGGTCACCACTGGAAACCGGGGCTCGGTCACGCGTTCCAGATCGTTTTCCAGTAGATCAAAAATGGAGAACGTATCCTGATTTAACGCTTTGAATATATAGTCTTTTTCGGATCTTGTCAACCCTATTTCGACCTGCCCGTAAACCCATGCGGTCGAGACTTCCACGGGCGGATTGATAAGTACATACCACAAATCGGGCCAATAAGCCAGCCTTTCCAGGTCCTCCCCGATACCACGTGCCACGGATGGTACGGAGGAGAGGAAAAAGGGTACATCCGCACCGAGACCCAATGCCGTTTCGTGGAGATCCGCCGCTCCGAGGCGACCGGGCCAGAGCTTGTTCATGCCGACGAGGGTAGCGGCCGCATCGCTGCTTCCACCACCGAGCCCCGCCGCCACAGGGATATCCTTGCGGAGGCTGATGGAAACGCCTTGGCGAAGGCCGCCTCTGGACTGGAAGGCCCGGGCCGCCCGCCACACAAGATTGTTCTCGTCTTCCGGCAGAGGCCTTCCCGAACAGGACAGTTGTATTTTCTCCCCTGGCCCGGCCTCCACCTCGATCCGATCCGCCAGACTCACCGGGACCATGACGGAAAGCAGTTCGTGGTAACCATCCGGCCGACGGCCCATGATGCTGAGATGGATGTTGAGTTTGGCCGGGGCCTCTACCACCGCTCGGTAAGCAGTGCCGCCTGCTACTATTCCCATACCTTGACTGTCAGGTACAGCGTGTTGCCTCCACGCTGGACGAGAAAAAGGATCGTCTCATCCTTGCCGTAACCCGAGACGGCCTCCTTATACTCGGACAGGGTTCTCACTACTTTCTGGTCAATCTCGACGATCATGTCCCCGGGACGAATGCCGGCCTCAGCGGCCGGTGAATCAGAGTGAACACGGACCACCACCAAGCCCTCATCAGAGGGTAGATTGAAATGCCTTGCATGATCAGGAGTGATTTCCTCCACTGTCATGCCTAGATCTGTCCGGGCCTCAGCGGGCTCTGAAGGCTCGCCTTCCTCGTCCAGCCGCCCCAGCTTGACTTCAATCGTCTTCTTCCGCCCTTTTCGAATGACCTCGACCTTGACCTCTTTTCCCACCAGCGTGGAACCGACCATCATGGGAAGCTCATTCATTTCCCGAACATCTTTTCCGTCAAAGGAAATGATGACGTCGCCCCGTTTAATTCCGGCCTTGTCGGCGGGCCCGCCCGAGGTCACGTCGGCAACAAGCGCACCTTTCTGATCTTTGAGGCCCAGTTTGTCCTGCAGTTCGGGGGTAATCTGCTGGATCATCACGCCCAGCCAGCCTCGCACCACCCGGCCTTCCTTAAGCTGTGGAAGTAGCTCCTTGGCCAAGTTTACAGGGACGGCGAACCCTATCCCGATACTCCCCCCTGTCCGCGAAAAGATGGCGGAGTTTATGCCCACCACTTCCCCCTTGGTGTTCAGCAGAGGACCTCCGCTGTTGCCCGGATTGATGGAGGCGTCGGTCTGGATGAAGTTGGCGTAGGATCCCATCCCGATTCTGCGATACTTGGCGCTCACAATCCCCGCTGTCACCGTCCACTCCAGTCCGAAGGGGTTCCCGATCGCCAGAACCCAGTCTCCTACGTTCATGGCGTCCGAGTCACCCAGAGGAAGGGGCTTTAGAGGAGTGTCGGCCTTGATCTTGATAAGGGCCAGGTCCGTCTTGGCATCCCTGCCCACAACCTCCGCTTCGTATTCACGGCTGTCAGCCAGGACCACCTTGATCTCGTCGGTCTTCTCCACCACGTGGTTGTTCGTCAGAATGTATCCCTTCTCATCGATGACAAACCCGCTCCCCAGGCTCTTCTGCCTGTACTCCTTGGGTATCTGATCCCGGAAAAACCGCTCGAAAAAGTCCTGGAAGGGATCTTCCTGATCCATGGGGCCGCGGAACATGGGAAAGCTGTCCCTTTTGACAATTTTGACCGTACTGATGTTCACTACCGAGTCCCGTGCCTCATTAACCAGATCACTGAACGATCCCGGGGCACCGGGAACAGGGCCGGACGTTCGGGCCGATGCGACCGAGACCTGATCAGCGGCGGTCAATATTGCGATGCCTGCAATTAACGGGACAATAATAAGGCAAATCGCATAAGCGACCGCTCTAGAGAAACCCTTCATTTTCATCATTTGCTTACTCCATGTATCAAACTCGAGAAACCGGCCGCAGCACTGTCCGAGGCCGGAACGCTCAGCCCGACGCCTTGACAAAACGCCATCTCAAGTCCGCCAGCATAGTGTCCAGGAACCTTTGCTCATCGTCATCAAGATTGCCTTTCGTCTTGTCCTTGAGCATGCCTATGGTATCGATTGTGTGCTTGGCCAGATTAAGATCCTTGGCTTTCCGACCGGTTTGGGGATCAGGGATCTCCCCCATATGCAGCAGGGCCGAAGAGCTGAGGCTCATGATCAGCGTGCTGAAATTGACCTCCGGAAGCGGGTGGGATGTCCCCTGCCGGTCGGTTTGCTTCCGGGGTTCTTCTCCCTGTCTATTTTCGCCGTTCCCCTCGTCGGACCGATCCTGCGTGCCGGCATCGGCTTCGGCGCTTGATTCCCGGGGTTCCCTGGTCTCCTCCTCACGAGGATCTCCTCTGTCATCGAACGCCCGCCTGTCCTTAACAACAAATCCTTTTTCTTCGGTTTCCATGGCATCCCTCCTAATCATGCGAAGCTGCGGCCGGAATCACCGATCCGCCCATCACTCAACCATGGTCGGCCGCGCAAAAACGGCCGTTAATGACAGCCGTTTTCCTGACGGGCTCAAAGTTCGATTCGATGGGCTGAATATACATTTTGCAGCCCCCGGATTTCCTGAAGCGCTTCGTCGTCGGCCGGAACCTCGGTGCTCAGAATAATGATGTTCCTGTCCTTGTGCGGATCCTGTCCCACGTGCATGCGGCTGATGTTTATGCCCCTTTCACCCAAGGCCGAGCAGATTCGGCCGATCACGCCCGGCTTATCCTCGTTATGGATTAGAAGCATGTGTCCCTCGGGTACCGCTTCCAGGTAAAAATCGTCGATTCGAAGAATACGAGGCAGTGTCTTACCGAATATCGTCCCCGAAACCACTCTCTCACCTTCCACCGTTTTCACCCGGATCATAATCAGGCTGCCGAAATCCTCCGACTTTTCAGATGTCGACTCCAGGACTTTGATTCCCCGGTCCGACGCCACCATTCGAGCGTTAATGTAGTTTACATCATGCTTCATCACAGGTGTAAGAAGCCCCTTCAAAACACCGGTTGTAAGAGGCCTAACATCGTACTCCGTCACCTTCCCCAAATACCTCACCTCGACCTCTTCAACTCCGCTAGACGCCAGTTGCCCCTGAAACAGTCCCAGCTTCTCTCCCAGCACAACCCAAGGCCTCAATACCGTCATAAGCTCGGAACTCACACTCGGGACGTTAACTGCATTCTTAACCGTGCCGTGAAGAAGATAGGACACTATCTGCTCCGCAACGTCCTTTGCCACATTATCCTGGGCCTCCATGGTCGAGGCACCAAGGTGTGGAGTGCACACAAAATTATCCAACTCCATCAGCCTGTTAACACCAGGAGGCTCGGTCTTGAATACGTCCAGCGCCGCCCCCCCCAGATGACCGCTCGACAGGGCCTCGTAAAGCGCATCCTCATCAACTATGCCTCCACGCGCACAGTTCACCAGCATAGTCCCAGGCCTCATCTTCGAAAACGCCTCAGCACCGATAAGCCCCGCCGTCTCCTCTGTCCTCGGGACGTGTACGGTCACATAGTCCGAACGCCTCAGGAGTTCATCCAGGCCCACAGGCTCGCAGTCCGCCTCCTCGATTACAGACGGCTTCAGATACGGATCATACACTACCACCTTCATCTTCAGACCCTGAGCGCGATCAGCAACTATTCGGCCGATGTGGCCCAGACCCACCAGACCCAGCGTCTTGCCGTATACCTCTCGGCCTTTGAGAGCCTTCTTCTCCCACTTCCCGGCCTTCATCGAGGCCGTAGCGCGCGGTATATTGCGCGTAAGCGACATCAAAAGGGCAATGGCGTGTTCCGCAGTAGTAATAGTATTACCCTCGGGAGTGTTCATGACTACGATACCACGGCGACTTGCAGCCTCAATATCTACGTTGTCAAGACCAATACCCGCACGGCCCACAACCTTAAGCTTCAACCCCGCATCGATCACATCGCGGGTCACCTTTGTGGCGCTGCGTATAACAAGCGCTTCGTATTCCCCGATCTCCTTCAGGATCCCCTCAGGACCAAGGTCCGTCTTTACCGTCACCTCTATACCCGGTGTCTCTTCGAATATTCGTACCCCGACATCCGACAAGGCGTCACTGACCAGTACCTTCATTCCAATCTCCCTTCCAGTCCCAGGTTCACGTCCGCTGCTATCCGCCAGGCGTTATCCGTTATCGGTGACATCATCCGGGAAAGCCCGTAAAGAACCCTGAATGCATGGTTTCATCAAAACGATTTCGTATTCTTACGCTACCGCGTCTTCGCACTCTTCGCGCCCTTCGTAGCAAAGAAACAGGAAAAAGGTTTCTGCTACCGATCAATTTTTAAACTATTTATCATACCAGTTTGCTTTTGAATGTCAAGATCCATCGTTTTTCAATAACTCTGAACCCGCCGGGTATACTAATGTTTTTCTGCAAGGAACGCCTCCGGGCAAAGGGCCCGCTGCTTACACATCACCCTTCGCCCGCTTGATGTGAATCTGCAACGCCATTATTGCGGCTGGTGTCACTCCGGATATCCGCGAGGCCTGTCCCAGGGATGCGGGCCTTACGAGAGACAGCTTTTCCCGGACCTCATTGGACAGGCTGTGGACCTGCGAGTAATCCACTGATTCGGGAATTCGCTGCTCTTCAATTCTCGCAAGCCGCTCCACCTGTCGCTCCTGGCGGTCTATGTATCCCTGGTATTTCACCCGGATCTCCACCTCCTCGGAGATATGGGAGTCGATCTCGGCCAGATCAGGGTCAAACACTTGCAGAGAGTGAAAAGAGATCTCACTCCTCCTCAGAAGTCGGGCCAGGGAGGTCGGATTTCTGATGGATGATGAGCCCATTTCCTGAAGCCGGTCACAAACCCCCGGCTCCGGGCGCAGGACCTGCTCCTCCAGGCGGACCAGAAGTTTTTTGATCGCTTCCCGCTTGCGACAAAAGGCGCGGTAAACATCATCCGAGACCAGGCCGAGACGATGCCCGATATCCCTCAGGCGCAGATCGGCGTTGTCCTCCCTGAGAAGAAGCCTGTATTCTGCACGGGACGTGAACATCCGGTAAGGCTCGGACGTCCCCCGAGTGACAAGGTCATCGATCAGGACCCCTGCGTAAGCCTGAGATCTCTGAAGGACAAGGGGGTCTTCACCCCTGATTTTCAAGACTGCGTTGACTCCTGCCAGAAGTCCCTGGGCGGCGGCTTCCTCATACCCGCTCGTTCCGTTGATCTGGCCTGCGTGAAAAAGCCCGCCCACCAGTTTGGTTTCCTGGGTCCGCCTCAACTGGAGTGGGTTCACATAATCGTATTCAATGGCATAGCCCGGCCTGAGAATCTCAGCACGTTCCAGGCCGGGAACGGCCCTGATCATTCGAATCTGCACATCAACGGGTAGACTCGTTGCCATGCCGTTGGGATACACCTCCTCCGTGTCCAGGCCCTCCGGTTCGAGGAAAACCTGGTGCCTTGGCTTCTCGGCGAATCGTACGACCTTGTCCTCTATGGACGGGCAGTATCGGGCCCCGGTCCCCTCTATGACCCCGCTGAAAAGCGGCGACCGCTCGAGCCCGGAGCGAATGGCCTCGTGGCAGAACTCGTTCGTGTAGGTGATGTGACAGGGAACCTGGGGTAGAGAAAGCGCTTCGGTTTCAAAAGAGAACGGTCTCGGCAACGGGTCTCCGTGCTGTATCTCCAGGCCTTCATAATCAATTGTCCTGCCGTTCAAACGCGGTGTTGTGCCGGTCTTGAGCCGGCCGATGTCGAATCCCAATTCCTGTAGCTGCCTGGAGAGCCCCTTACTCGGCGGGTCGCCCATACGCCCTGCGGGAAAGCTTTGCAGGCCTATGTGTATCAGGCCGCGCAGGAACGTGCCCGTGGTCAGTATGACCGTACGGGACAGAAACCGCTCCTGGATAATCGTTTCCACCCCCCTGACCCGCCCGGCCTCCACCAGAAGTCGATCCACCATCGCCTGCCGGACGTCCAGATTCGGCTGTCGTTCAACGGCCGCCTTCATCCGCCTTCGATAGAGGTCCCGATCATTCTGGCTGCGGGAGCCCCGCACCGCCACACCCTTTCTGGTGTTCAACCGGCGGAACTGGATCCCCGTCTGATCGGCCGCCTTGGCCATCTCACCGCCCAGGGCGTCGATTTCCTTGACCAGATGGCCCTTCGCAAGACCACCGATCGCCGGGTTGCAGCTCATGGCTGCGATATTATCCAGGTTGATCGTCAGGAGCAATGTCGGGTGGCCCATTCGGGACGCCGCAAGGGCCGCCTCACAACCGGCGTGGCCCGCCCCCACAACGATCACGTCGTATGTCCTGCTGCAGGTGTACATTAAATTCATGGACAAGTCTCGGCCTCACATAGTGAAAAAACCTGCTTACGCCAAGACGTCCTTCAACATGATGGTCTCCTCACGTCTGGGTCCCACGGAAACAATGGCGATGGGGACCCCCGTGACTTCCTCGATGCGGTTCAGGTAGGCCCGAGTCACGGAGGGAAGCTCTACCATTGAGCGCACGGAAGAAATATCATCCTTCCATCCGGGAAGCTCTTCGTAAATAGGGGTACACCGTGCAAGCCTGTCAAGGCTGCAGGGCCGGCTTTCGATGCTCGCGCCGTCAAGCTTGTACCCTACACAGATATTCAATGTGTCCAGGCCGGCCAGTACATCCAGTTTGGTGATGCTCAGGCTGTTTAGACCGTTCAGCCGAACACTGTCGCGAACCATCACCAGATCAAGCCAGCCGCAGCGTCTTCGGCGTCCCGTGGTGGCGCCGAACTCCGCACCCCGCTCCTGTATGTAATCGCCTGTCCGGCCCGTCAATTCAGTGGTGAAGGGACCCGCTCCAACCCTGGTTGTGTAGGCCTTTACGATGCCGTTGATATGGTGAAGGTGGTTCGGACCCACTCCGGCCCCGGCACAGGCCCCTCCGGAAATAGGGTTCGAGGAGGTTACGAAGGGGTAGGTCCCGTGGTCGATATCGAGGTGGGTCCCTTGCGCACCTTCGAACAAAACGTTCAGTCCGGCCCGTTCGGCTCGTTCGATCTCCAGTGATACGTCGGTGATATAGGGGGCCAGGATCTCTCCCATGGCCGCATATCCGTCGAAAATGGGCCGGAACTCCAGGGGCACGGCACCCAGGAACTCTTTCAGCAAGAAATTTTTTTCCTCGAGGTTTGATTTGATCTTGTCCTCAAGGGCTTGCGGCTCCAGAAGGTCCGCGGCCCGAATCCCCACCCGTGCCGCCTTGTCTTCATAAGCGGGACCGATCCCGCGCCCCGTAGTGCCTATCTTCGCGGCCCCCTTCACCGATTCCCTGGCTGCATCCAGGGCCCTGTGATAGGGCAGAATGATATGGGCCTTTTCGCTTAACCCAAGGTTGTCGGGACCCACCACAACACCCTGACGCCTGATTGTGTCCATCTCCTCAAGGAGCACCTCCGGATCGACGACGACGCCGTTCCCAATCAAACATTTTTTCTTCGGGTGCAGGATGCCGGAAGGAATCAGGTGGCAAATTGTCTGTCGTCCCTCCACGACCAGGGTGTGACCTGCATTGTTGCCGCCCTGGTAACGGACCACTACGTCCGACTTGGCGGTAAGAAGGTCGACGACCTTTCCCTTGCCTTCATCTCCCCACTGCGTCCCGACTACGACGACATTCGACATGCCTTTCCTCCAGCCCGCTACAGCCGTTTATGCAATCCGGCCACGCCGGTTTCCCTCAGACACAGGATATTTAATCCCACGCCTTCAGTTTTTGGCCGTTAGCGGTTAGTTTTTATTCGATTTGGATTCTCCCGACAATATCTTCGTCCACAGGGGCGGCCGGTATACAGGCCATGAGCCAATACCTGATATTCAACCTGGATCGGGCTACTTGAAATGCTTCAACGGAGATTTTCCTACGGCAAACACGTTGAAGCCCATCTCGTAAAGTTTTTCGTGGTCCAGGATGTTGCGTCCGTCGAAAATAAAGGCCGGCCAGACCATACCTCGAAAGATGCGCTCATAATCCAGAGTCCGGAACAAGTCCCATTCCGTGACCACGGCGATGGCATGAGCGCCGTCCGCAGCCTTGTAGGGATCTTCCTCGAAAGCCACGTCGCCGGACACATCAGCCAGATCGGCGCGGGCGTTTTCCAGGGCCTTGGGGTCGGTAATTACGAGCAGGGCGTGCTCATCCAGGAGGCTTCTTGCCACATGGATGGCCGGAGAGTCCCGAGTGTCGCCAGTATTCGCCTTGAAAGCGAAGCCGAACATTGCGATTCGCTTTCCCGCCACCGTATTGAACATGTTGCCCACCATGTTCCGGACAAAGCGACTCTCCTGCCACTCGTTTATTCGAATCACGGACTCCCAGTACCGGGCGACCTCATCCAGACCGTAGCTCTCGCAGATGTAGACCAGGTTGAGGATGTCCTTCTTGAAGCAGGACCCGCCGAACCCAACGCCGGCCTTGAGAAACTTGTTCCCTATTCGGGAGTCCATTCCGATGGCGAACGCCACCTCGTCGACCACTGCCTCTGTCTTCTCGCACAGTGCCGAGATGGAATTAATGGAGGATATACGCTGCGCCAGGAAGGCATTGGCCGTAAGCTTGGAGAGCTCGGAACTCCAGATATTGCTCTCAAGAATACGGTTCTCCGGGACCCAGTTGGCATAGATCTTTACAATCTCATTCCGAGCCCGGACCCCCTCCGGTGTTTCCCGGGAGCCCACCAGCACCCTGTCCGGGTTCTCGAGGTCATGGACGGCCGTGCCCTCGGCCAGGAACTCTGGGTTGGAGACCACATGGAAAAGCGGTTTCCGCGACGTCGAATTCAGAATCCGCTCCATTGCGGCAGCCGTTCTAACGGGCAGGGTGGACTTCTCAACTATGATCTTGTCCGAGGATGAGTTCTCCAGGATCTGTCGTGCAGTCTTTTCCCAGTACTGGAGGTCCGCTGCCCGGCCGGCTCCCTGGCCGAATGTCTTGGTCGGCGTGTTAACGGAGACAAAGATTATGTGGGCCTGGCGAATGCCCCCTGCAATGTCCGAAGAGAAGAACAGGTTTCTTCCCCGAGCCCTGGCCACTACCTCATCCAGGCCGGGCTCATAAATGGGCAGGCGGTCGCTGTTCCAGGCGCGAATCCGTTCTTCGTCGATGTCCACTACGGTCACCCGATACTGTGGGCACCGATCGGCGATCACCGACATGGTGGGACCGCCCACATACCCGGCGCCGATGCAGAGGATGTCCTTTTCGAATTCCATGTATCAAGCTCCTTTTATTCGCAGGATGCAGGGAGGCATGGCCCGATCCGGCGATCAGGAAACCGAATCTGGATCTTTACCCGAAAAATGGTCCAAAACCGCCTTGGTCAGAGAGTCGATAGTGTAACTGGAGGGAACAACATCAACGGAAAACCCCAGCTCTTCCGCCGTCTTCGAAGTTATGGGCCCTATGCAGGCCACGGCGGTCCGTTTCATCCAGTTACGCATGGAGGCGGCGTCTTCGGCGAACATCTCCGAGAAATTAGTCACAGTTGATGAACTCGTAAAAGTGATCAGATCGATTTCCCCACTCTCCAGCATGGCACGCACCCGTGTCGTGTCCCGATCTGGCATCACGGTTCGGTATGCCGGAACCACATCCACTACCCCCCCCCTGCGCCTGAGTTCTTCGGGAAGGATCTTCCGGGCCTTTTCAGCTCTTGGGAGCAGTATTCTAACACCTTCAAGGGGTTCGCACTCAAGGGCCTCCACAATGGATTCGGCCCGGTATTCCGGCGGCACCAGGTCCGGACGAATGCCACGCCTTCTTAAAGCGTCCGCAGTGGCCGGGCCGATTGCACCGATGCGAACGTCTTGAAGGTAGCGCGCATCCTTTTCGCCCGCTTCCAGCCTCTCAAAAAAGAAGCGCACGCCGTTCACACTGGTGAAGAGAAGCCAAGCGTATCCTCCCAGATTTCGAACCGCCTCGTCGAGCGGCACCCAACTCTCGGGAGGCACAACCCTGATGGTGGGAAACTGTATGCACTCCGCGCCCAGTTCGCTGAGGCGAGCCATGAAACCGCTGGCCTGCTCACGGGCCCGGGTCACTACAATCCTGCGCCCGAACAGCGGGCGCCGCTCGTACCAATTGAGCGTCTCCCTGAGAGACACCACCTCGCCCACAACAATGATGGCCGGAGGCTTGATCCCCTCATCCTGAACTATACGCGCGATTTTCTTGAGGGGCCCGGTGACGGTCCGCTGTCGCGACACTGTACCCCGCCGGATTACGGCCGTGGGCGTCTCTCCGGACCGCCCGTGAGCCATCAAACGTTCTGCAATGTTGGGCAGGTTCCCCACACCCATCAGGAAGACGAGAGTGCCCACACCAGTGGCCAGCCGGTCCCAGGCGATGGATGTCCGATCCTTGGAGGGATCTTCGTGCCCGGTGATAAAGGCTACAGTGGCGGTCATGTCCCGATGTGTAAGTGGAATACCGGCGTAGGCCGGCACTGCAACGGCGGAAGTGACCCCCGGCACCACCTCAAACGGGATGCCGGCAGCGGCCAGTTCCTCGGCCTCTTCCCCTCCGCGGCCGAAGATGAACGGGTCACCCCCCTTGAGACGAACCACCCGTTTGCCGGTTAGGGCCAGGTCCACGATGAGACGATTGATCTCCTCCTGGCCGAGGGTGTGAGCCCCCGCTTTCTTACCCACATAAACGAGTTCAGCCCCGTCCGGAGCGAAGTCAAGAAAGGCCGGGTTGGCGAGGTAATCGTACACCACGGCCTCAGCCTGCCGCAGGCAGTCGCGGGCCTTGACAGTCAGGAGCCCGGGATCGCCCGGGCCGGCTCCCACAAGGTAAACCATGCCGGATTTATTGTCTGTCATAATGAGTTATCTCGCAAAGTCGCAAAGATCGCAAAGGTAAATAAATTGAAAGCTTTTCTTGGCGCCTTGGCGTCTTAGCGAGAGACAATAAGGTTTTAGGACGGCCGGCGACAAGGCTCATTTTGGTATTAGTGCGCAGTCCCCTCGATACCAGCGTACACCCTCCGAAGGATGTCCCCGGCCCCTGCATCAAGGAGCATGCCGGCCAACCGGCGCCCGACTTCTTCGGGGCGGGCCGGGGCTCCCGAAGCTTCATCGGCGATCACGACGCTTCCGTCAAGTTCCGCCACAAGGCCTCTCAAGACCAATATATCACCTTCCAGAACCGCGTGCCCGGCTATAGGGACCTGACATCCCCCTTCCAGTTTCTCCAGAAGGGCCCGTTCAGCCCTTACACGAATTTCAGAGGCCTCATGGTTGAGGAAACAAAAGATGTCCCATGTCTTTTCATCGTCCAGCCTCATCTCCACACCCAACGCCCCCTGTCCCATGGCCGGCAGTAGCCGGGAAGCAGGGAGAAACTCGGTGATCTTTCCTTCGAGCCCCAATCGACGCAGCCCGGCCGCCGCGAGCACCACCGCATCGACCTCTCCTGTTTCGAGCTTTGAAAGTCTTGTTTCCACGTTCCCGCGAATGGAACGCACCCTCAAATCCGGTCGAAGGTGCAGAATCTGGGCCCCACGTCTAAGGCTGCTCGTCCCGACCCTCGCCGCCCGCGACAAACAGTCGAACGGTTCTCCACGGACTGAAACCAGCACATCCCTCGGGTCTTCCCTCTCCGGAAAAACACGCAGACCCAGCCCTTCAGGAAGTTCGGTGGGGACGTCCTTCATGCTGTGTACGGCTGCGTCCACCTCCCCCCTTATCACGGCCTCCTCTATTTCCTTGACGAACAACCCCTTGCCGCCCACCAGGCTGAGGGGCGAGTCCAGGATCTTATCGCCGCGTGTCTTAATGCGGACCAGTTCAACCTTCACATCGGGATGACGTTTCTCCACCCGCTTGCGCACCCACTCGCTCTGTGCAAGGGCCAGTCTGCTTCCCCTCGTACCTATTCGTACAATCATGTGCGTCTTTCAGACCCGGGCCGGGCTTCCAAAAAGGGATCTTCGCCCCTCCGTACGCCCAGGAAAAACCGGGCCACCTCAAGGTCGTTTGGTGTAGTCACCTTGATGTTGTCCTCCGCCCCCTCGATCACCTGCACCGGGATTCCGCATCTTTCCAGCATCACGGCGTCATCGGACATCTCCTCCCAGCCATGTTCCATGGCCCTTTTATGGACCTCGAGAAGCGATAGAAAACGAAACGCCTGGGGTGTCTGTATCATCCACAGCTTGCGGCGATCCAGGGTCCGCCCGACCCAGCCCCCTTCCAGCACCTCCTTGATGGTCTCCCTGGCCGGAAGAGCGGCAATGGCGGCCCCGTGCAAGCGCGCCTCAGCCACGATTTTCTCAATCAGGCCGGTCCGCACCAAGGGGCGAACACCGTCATGCACGACCACGATATCGCACTCAGGCGGGCATGCCTCCAGGCCGCATCGGACTGAATCCTGCCGCCGTGCCCCCCCCGGAACGATCCGTCGGACCTTTGTCAGTCCATGCGCGCAAACAACCTCTCGTTCACAGTAGGCCAGTTCCTCAGGAGGCACCACAAGGACAACCGTTTGGACCGCCTCACATCGTTCGAAGACGTCAAGGGTGAGGGCAAGGATGGATCTACCGCCTATAGCCAGGAACTGCTTGGGCCGATCTGCCCCCATGCGAATCCCGGCTCCGGCGGCGGGAATTACTGCGGCGACCATTCCGGACTCGGACGTCCGACCTTGCGTTTGAATTTTCATTAACCGGCGGCCCCACACCAAAAAAAGAGGCCCGGGCGGGTCCACCCTTTCCCCCCCTGACG
>CAZEIA010000012.1:0-1832 GCA_964512335.1 uncultured Desulfobacterales bacterium | reverse complement strand
TTGGCAGAAAACATCCGGACAGATATCAGGCCCGGGCCGCTTTCCTGGTCTGTTTTTTAAGCCGATTGATCCGCCGCCTGAGGATTTCCACCCGGGGCCGGTCTTCAGCCTGCCTTGCGGCGGCCTTTTCTTCCTTGAATCGTGCCACTTTTTCCTTGAGGTCCTTGACCGTGACCCCGGGACGAACCGTCTTCCTGGCGGCGGGCGCCTCTTCCTCGGCAATTCCCCAGGCCTCTTTTATCAGGGAGAGGAGTTCCTCCTTTTTCATTGCGCTGGCGCCTGTGACGCCTTCGATAAGCACGGCTACTTCGCGAAGTTCGATCGCCGTCATCTTGTCCAACGGCTTTCCGATCTCATCCGCCTTCAATTTTGCCTTATCTTTGGTTTCTTCCTGAGTTTTGGTTTCTTCCTCCATGTTTGACTCCGGTCTTATGGTGGTTAAAGGTTAATGGGTGTTGTTTCGGGTTGACCTGAATGCATCCCTGCTATGATTCCAGTTTCTTTTTAATAAAGGGGGTCAACAGGTCGATAGGAATCGGGAAGAGCGTGGTGGAGTTGCTCTCCGAGGATATTTCCCGAAGGGTCTGAAGATATCGGAGCTGAAGCGCCTCCGGATATCGTTGAATAATCTCTGCCGCATCCGCCAGCCGGTTTGCCGCCTGGTACTCCCCCTCGGCGTTAATTACCTTGGCCCGCCTGTCACGTTCGGCCTCGGCCTGCCTGGCCATGGATCGCTGCATCTCGTCGGGCAAGTCGATGTGCTTGACCTCCACATTGGAAACCTTGATGCCCCAAGGATCCGTGTGGCTGTCCAGTATCTCCTGGAGACGGGCATTGATCTTCTCCCGCTCAGCCAGCAGTTCGTCCAGTTCCACTGTGCCGCAGACGCTTCGAAGTGTGGTCTGGGCCAGTTGGGAGGTTGCGAACAGGAAGTTTTCCACCTCCACCGTGGCGTTGGTCGGGTTCATGACGCGGAAGTAGATAACCGCGTTTACCTTGATTGAAACGTTGTCCCTGGTAATGACATCCTGTGAAGGAACGTCCATGGCAACGAGACGCAGGCTCACCTTCACCATCTTATCGATCACCGGGATGAGTATGATCAGGCCCGGGCCCTTGGTCTTGATGACCCGCCCGAGGCGAAAGATAACGCCCCGCTCGTACTCCCTGAGGACTCGCACAGCCGACGCCAGGAACATGACAACCAGCACGAGTACTATTACATAAGTCATCGCCTTCCCTCCTCTCCAGCGTTTATCGCCGGACATTCATATCAGGAGCCGGCCCTACATGCAACCATCACCGATCCGCCCGGGACTTGTCTGGTGGACGTCTCACCAACAACGTCAACCCACTGATACCTGTTACTTGTACTTCCTCGTCCGGCTCGATATTTTCATCCGCCCGAGCCCGCCAGGTCTCTCCATGGACAAAGACCGTGCCGTCAGGATCAAGGCGTGTCTGGACGACTCCTGTCTCGCCGATAATTCCTTCAGACCCGCCCTTGGGCCGGGACCGATAAGCCCGAACAGCCAGTCCGGCCACCACGACGAAAAACCCTCCCACAAGGGCGACCGTCGGCAGGATCACTCGAAAAGGCACTCCCACGTCCTCGAACAGCATGATAGACCCCAGCGTCAGGGAAATCAATCCACCAACAGAAAGGAGGCCGTAGCTGGTGACCTTGATCTCCGCAATGAACAACACGACACCGAGCAGTATAAGCAGCAGCCCGGCATAGTTAACAGGCAGGGTCTGGAACGAAAAAAAGGCCAGAATCAGGGAAATGGCGCCTATCACCCCGGGCAGGATCGCCCCCGGATTGCTGAGCT
>CAZEIA010000011.1:0-36983 GCA_964512335.1 uncultured Desulfobacterales bacterium | reverse complement strand
CTATGTACTTATTCACGACCTTTCGGACCAGCGGCTGATGTGTGATGAACTTTATGGTTATCAGGGGCAGAAACTATGGCAGGGCGACAGTCATTCCGATGAACGAATGGTCCTGGGGCATATCAATTCAGCCGTAGCTCAGGCCGTGTCCATATATGATTTTTGCTCGCGAAACAGAATTTTTATTGAGTCCGCAGACTATACTTTCCACAAGTTTTTCAGCAACAAGAAAAGGGAAGCGGAAATGAAAACTGTCCTGGGAGACCGTTTTTTCTCCCTTCAGGGTCATTGGTTTTTCTTATCCCTTAACGAACATCAGGGGCCATTTACTTATCCCAGGCCCTGAAGCAGGAAATTAGGAGCCGATTATGAAAGTCAGCAGAGGCGACAGGGACATCACCGTCTATGTCGGTGTCCGGCCCTTTGAGGGAGAATGGATTGAAAAACAAGAAACGCTTCTGAACGCCCTCAAGTGGCAGGACGCTCAAGAGGTAACCGTTAAACTGGTGTTTTTCCCGGACGAAATCTCCACTCTTCGGTATGCCACGGACCATGGATACGAGGGGCTTGTGGTGGGATTCTGGCGTCACTACCTTTTTCCAGGAAAGATCAGGTCTTTCAAGAACATGTTCGAAGCGATGCTCATGGACTGCGAAACCGAAATTTTCATTTATATCAACGGGGACATTATATTAGGACCGGGCATCCTGCGGTGGATCCAGGAAAACGCCTTGGAGCGCAATATGCTCATGTCTCTCCCGCGGCACAACTGGAAATGGTCTGGACCTCTGGAGAGCCCTATAGAGTATGAACGGGCACTTGCTAAATCTGTGCCGGAAGAATGGACAGCTGTTGATTTCTATGCATTACGGGCTACAGAAGGTCGGCAGCAATTGATCCCGTTTCCCCCTTTTATATTGACTGCAGGTTCAATGGATTCATACATCGTCACTAAGGCAGGCCAGTTGGGCTGGGATCGCGTGCTGGTTCCTCCGGAACAGTTTTCCATGCTACATATCGAACACGCTTTCAGTCATCCACTTAAACCAGGAGCCTCACCAGATAAGGTTGCCAAATGGGCATTTAACTGCGGGGTTTACGCTCAGGCCACATCACGCTTTTCTGAGTTGATCAAACAGAACACATCATTGACATGCTTTAGAGGGGCTGAGAGGTATGGCTTTAAGTATGGCTTTCCAGCCAACCATTATCAAAACCTGGACGATCTTATGGGAAGTAATGATAATGAGTAGACAAGATTTTTCATGCAATGGCTGTTTTGATCTCTCAAACCGGGGCTTCTTTGCGGATCATTGGAGTCATATGAACTTCGACGAGGGCTGCGCCTTAGAGGAATACGCATTCCTGTTTGGAATCTGTGCACTTCTACGGCCTATGAAAATACTTGAGGTTGGTACCAGCACTGGTCTCGGCACTGCGGCTATGTGGTTGGGAGCGTCGCTGACCGGTTTGCGCCCAAAAATCGTGACGATAGATCACAAACATCATATCTTCGAGAAGAATCTTTCACGATTCAAGGTACCCTTTGAGTTCGTTGATTTCCGTCACGGTAAATCTTCGGAAATCCTTCAAAGTCTGCTAACTCACGGGGAGAGGTTCGACCTATGTTTTATCGATGGTGGCCACACGCCTGAAATTGTGCGCGAAGATTGGCGACTTACATCTAAACTCAGCGAAATGTGGCTGTTCCACGATTTGCTAACAGAATCGGGTGTTCAGGATGTAGTTGAATCCATTTCTATGGATTCAAATTACCAAGTATTTCCCCTACTATATCCGGCAGGGCATAAGGTCGACGAGGAAACCGGGGAATGGTACCGCTCCCTAGATGCCGCTGGTTTCTGCTTGGTTCAAGGCCCTAAAATATCAGAATCCCAAAAGTCCCATGCCTAATAGATACACATTACCTACTGCAGAAATTCGACAGCGGTTTGAGACGCGGCGAAATTTTCTCCATCGAATATGTGATCGAATAGATGCAGAAAACGCTTTCAGTTTCGACGACTGGCAGATTCTATTTTTTGTACTCGAAAGTTATCAGCCCGATTTTATATTCGAACTTGGCAGAGGTGAAGGGAACTCGACAACAGTTTTTCTTGATTACCGGATGCGATATCCTCTTACGACATTCGTAAGTATAGATCTTTATGACACTTGGCATCAGGAAGTAACCAAGCGTTTGCCCCAAGGGCTTCCGGCGGCATTTTTCGGAGGTGAACTCATTCACTCAGATTTTCTCGATTTCGATTGTAAGAGGGTTTGCTCCATGTCTTGGCGTCGTATGCTCATTTTCTGGGACGTCAACGACACTGAAGTGGCACAAAAACTCATTTCTGAAGTTCTGGAAAATCTTTTTGATCGTGATGTGCTTGTGTGTATGCACGATGTGTCATGCTACTCAGGCCGCCCAAGGAGATACTATTGGCGACAATATGAATCGCTCTACGAAGATTTGATCATAGCAGGCAAGTTTATTGACAGTAAGGAATGGGCAGCAGCGATGCCGGTACCTGAACAGATTTTTGGGCATTATCGCAACGCAGGCCACTGGTTGATGTTTCAGCCTCGGCCTGAAATCGCAGGTACTGACGGAAATAGATGAGAAACTTGAAAGAAGCTGAAATGACTTACGTTATGCTATGTATTGATTATCCAATTCAGGGAAACTTTCGCATCCGGTCATTTGCGTCAATTGATGACGCGCAACACGAAATATGTCGGTTCACTTCTGAACATGAGGAAATGGATGGGAAAATTTTGCTGATACGGGGTGAAATAGTACAGATTGGAGGTAGCGGCTAAAAATGAAGCAAAGGGTGGCTCATCACACGCCGAGCGTCTGGAGTGGAAATGGCCGTGCCTCAATGGAGGAGCTAGCAAATATGCCTATCGTCCAGTTTTTTGCATCACCTGCGTGCAACTTAAATTGCGCTTATTGCAGCCAGAGGCACCTGCGGCGGTCGCAAATTACTGACGACGCATTCGCTGATATGGACGTCCAGGAGCGGATCAGATCATGGCCTCCCACGCATTTTTATCTAAGTGGAGGCGAGCCTTTCCATCACTCTGGGTTGGCTGGTTTATTGCGGTGCTGCTTCGAATCGGGGCACAAAGTGTCCTTTGACACAAATGGTGTGATCGACGTAAGCTGGCTTGAGAAGCAACTGCAAAGCTATCCCGAGGCCTTTTGGGGCTTCTTCAACATCACTCATCATTTGCTCTGTGATGTCTCTCTCGAAGAAATCCTTAGAGTTACAATGCTTCTAAAAAAGTACGGAATACGGCACTTTGTAAAGTATATCGCCGTGCCAAATACCTTCGAACGAATAAAGGCGAATATTGATAAGTTGAAAGAGGCATCAGTCGGTGTGGCAATCAGCGTATTTCAAACCTACAAAGACGGCTGGAAAGGCCGGCAGTATCCGAGGGACTACACAGACGATGAGGTCGATTTTATTCTTCACAACACCACGCTGAGGAGCCATGGGTTTCAGTTGACCGGTGGATTCCTCTGCAAACAGATCAAGTGCCGAGGAGGCCATTCTTATGTGGCGTACAACATGCGCGGACAGCGAGAACTCAATGCATGTTGCCACAGCGTAAGACCGCTAGCGTGGAGTGAAACTGCTATGGAGACAATGGGAGGACGTCCCCGTACCTGTTGCGAGGACGTATGCAGCGGTGACCTAATGATCATTTTCGGTATTCAGGGTATGACGGACGATATAGAACAATTTGCCATGCTCTGCGATGGAGACGCTACGCCCGTAGGGGCTGAGTCTATTATTGAATATTGCAGCGCAATATCATCTTCATGGCCCTTAAAGGATACATCGATGCTGCAAAGAATAATGCGCTGTTCACGTTAATAGTGAAATTGAGCGAAGCTTCGCGGATAGGGTGTTTATCATGCATAAAATTGTATTCGTAACTTTTCATGACCCCGGCGCCATGGGTGTTCGGCTGTTATCAGCCTTGGCAAGGGAAAGGATGGTTGACTCTCATATCGTTTTCTTCAAGGAAGGTAAGGAAGAGATACCTATATGGTTTCATAGAAATCAAGCTGATTTCTCGTTCTATGAGGATGGCATTTACTATGGGAGTCCAGCCCAAGTGGAAAAGGCGACTGCTAAGGAAATGGGGCTTCTTTTAGACTACCTTATCAAGGTTTCGCCAGATCTACTTTGTATCAGCACACGTAGCTATGGAATTGATCTAGCACGCGAAGTCGTCCATCGCATCCGGGCGAAGCTATCTGCGTTGCCGATAGTGTGCGGCGGGTGGGGCCCAACTTTAGAGCCAGAGAAGTTTCTGTCCTTTTGTGATTATGTGTGTAGGGGTGAAGGTGAGAAAACTTTTATCGATATAATTAATCGACTAAACGAGAGCCGAACCTTTGAGGGAGTCAAAAATCTGGTTTATCGCAAGCTAAACGGAATACACTACGAAGAAATGTACGCACCGCTGACAGTAGCTGAACTTAATTCACTGCCATTTCCAGATTTAAGCGATGAGAACAAAATACTGATCCACAATGACAGACTTCTCTACGGCCATGAATTCTACCAGGCATCGGGGCATGTCTTCCTGGCTGGGCGGGGATGTCCCTTGAGCTGCAGCTATTGTCAATCGGGGCAGTACCAGTTGATCTACCAAAAAATGGGGCATGCATGTCCAAAGCTCAGAGTTCGGGACGCGGAAGTCGTGATTAATGAGATTGAATATGCGAAACAAAAGGGCCTCCGCTATGTGATCATGAGAGATGAGGTATTCCCTTTCGGCAAAGAATGGGTTGAGGAGTTCCTCCGATTGTACAAAGAACGGATTGACCTACCCATGTTCGCGTATATTCGACCAGAATTTCATTCCGAAACTGTCATTCAGAAACTTCACGATATAGGGCTCAGGCTGACCCGTGTGGGGATCCAATCAGGAAGTGACGAGATCCTTGAAAAAGTATACCATCGCAAGCTGAAAAAGCAGGCCGCAGTACGTTTCGCACAAATGCTCGACAAAACAGGTATTGATTATAGCTACCACATGATCTATAAGAATCCTTTTGAGACCGAAGCTCATCTCAGGGAAGGTTTTCGGTTCTGCTGTGGACTTCCTTTCAAGAGTCTGCGTATCTTCAGTTTGGTTATACACCCCAAAAGTCTCCTAGAACAAATGATTTTGGAGGCCCGTCCTATAGGTTTGTCATCATCGATTCAGGATTGGTATGCGATACTATGCTGCTTGGCAATAAAGGGACGGCTTTTACGCAGCATCGCAAAATTTGTTGAAGAAAGAGGCTTGTTCCGTTTCTTTCCTTACATTATGGAGTTGCTTCTTTGGCCTAATTACTGGATTCAGCACTGGAAGAAACGGAAAGCATAATCCATCTTAAGTCGGTCAGACGACGACCGCCCTCCTCCGACTGCGATATAACAATGGCTAACCTTATTGAACTCCAATTACTCTGAATTATATCATATCAATAAGACAGCAATTTTGTTATACTATTATTACTTTAATTCATGCAGTTATATTAACAAATTTTATTTATATCGGTTTATTTGTATAGTTTTTGAGCCAGTTGAACCAAGAGATTAATTCATGACAGCAAGTGAAAATGGCCGGAGTGAGCGCCTGGAGTACGGCACGAAAGCTGGTAGTGCCGCCTTTGATTTTGCGAACCATACGGATTGCGAGCGTTTCGGAATGGAGCACTCTGGCGGTGCTTGGGCTCGTTGCTGGGTAGCCGAACGGTTGCGATTCCAGGACCGGGTTGGTGTGCTGGCAGTGGATGAAACAAGCAACACTTTCAACTTGTTCCGCCGGATACCACAACCCCATCCTTTTCACGAGCTAATTACGTTGGCTGGGGGGTTTTGCGATTGGATGCTACCCGAGGAATGTCGACCTTTGGATAAATGGAATTCCGAATGCATTAATAAGTTGGATTGTGTATGCTCATTTCGAGGCCTACAGAACTTGTCACCACAAGATTTGTGCCATTTCATGAACATTGTTGACAAAGGACTACACAGAGGTGGGCGATTTGTTGTAGCCTTTACACATTACTTTTTGTCTACAATTAGCGCTGACGCTTTAGAAATTCTACAGGCAAGCCCTATAAAACGTAAGAAAAACAAACTGGTTCCGAAGCCCGGAGCGATATCAGTGTCCCATTTGATTTCTCTCGCCCCATCCCTGGTTCCGGAAAAATGCTCAAATGCTTCTTTCATGCCTGGCGGTTCCAATTACAACGAGAGATCGTTACTGGCAAACTCAAATCTCATTCACCAGAAATACAAAGACATTTTCATTCAAAACTACAATGCCGTAGAACGAGAAGCTCTTAAGGCAGCTGAAGATGTTAGGTCTGTATTTGTTGGGTATTGCTTTGTAAAGATCTGAGTTATTACTATCCGTTCTTGCATCTCAATGTCGCCATGAAAAAATGCGCCTCTCTATCATCCCCTAAAGAGCCACAGTCGCCAGAAGGCTTGGCAGTTGCAAAAAAGGTACGTGAAATATTTTTGCGCTGGAACGGAAATTCAGGAACGACGCTCAATGAATCGTTATGGAAGAATATCCAGCAGCCATACTACTACGAAAATGGGAGATGGGATACAACTGCCCTTCAAAAGAATTATTCCCGGCGCGAAGCACAAATAACTCTTGGACTTCCTGTAAAAATTAATGTGGAGGTTACAACGCAATGCACATGCCGTTGTGACTTCTGCGTGCTTCACAGTGGCGCACTTCGCCAGCGCCGCTCCACTCCATTCATGACAATACCTACCTTCGAAGCCTTCCTATCTCAGGCAAAAGACATAACAAGTCACATCGAATTTACAGGCGGCGAGCCTCTGCTAAACCGCAAGCTTTTTTCAATGATCCGCCGCTGCAACCAGGAGCGGATCAAGACGACTGTGGCAACGAATGCTCAGCTTCTTGATTTTGATAAACGTGAGCAACTTCTTACAGACCCTCCGTCGATCCTGTTGGTGGCTTATGAATCAGGTAACCCCGATGCTTATAAGTCGCTTCGGAAGGGGGGCAGTTATCACCGGATGGTCTCCAACGTTGAAAGCTTGATTTCTCAGCGTAATCTTCGAAATCAGGCTTCGCCCATCGTGTGGCTGCAGACGGTCGTGAGTAGAAAAACGCTGCCGTATCTTGACGCATTTTGGCGGGACGCAAAATCAATGGGGGTTGATATAGCCGGTATAAAGCCAATATTAGTCTGGCCAGACGGGGGGAAAGAGCATTTTGATCTTATGATTGAAAAGTATCTGATTCCCAATCACCGATTGAGCTACTATAGAACTGCATCTGATGGTAGCTTAGAACGAACGGGTGTTGAAAACTATTGCCCCAACCTACAACAAATGCAGATCGGCACAGGTGGCGAGGTAATTCCGTGCTGGTATAATCTTTTGTCCTCCCCTGTGATGGGAAACATAACAAAAAGTCACTTAATTGATATCTGGCTTTCAGAAAAGTACCAGGCTTTTAGAAAACAAATGCAGGCTCATACTGCATATGAACATAAATGCAAATATTGTATAGGAATATACGTGCCTAAACTTTTTGAAACTAGAAACTGTATAAATAGTGAAAATCAAATTATATTTGATAATAAATGATTATAATTAAAGAAAGCGTGAAAAAATGGTCTCTGAAAATAGTAATCACCCCTTAATTGAGAAATATACCCGCCGAGTTTTTGATGGAAATTCGGCTAAGAATGAACGTCAATTTTCAGGAGCGGTATTTAGAAAAAAATTTAACGCTATTAATACATCCCCTAATACCTCAGATGCGGATTCAATGCGCCATGAGGTGCTCAAATTCAACGAAGACTATTTAAGCTGGGTAGACTTGTTTGAAACTGTTGAAGCGAACCAGAAAGAGTCTTTTGTCCTAGCTGAGTTGGGGGCAGGATATGGGCGGTGGATGCTGAATGCCGCCTGTCACATCCGCGAACACTTCCCGGGCGTTCAAATCAAATTAATTGGTGTCGAAGCAGAATCCATGCATTATCGCTTTATGATGGAGGCGCTTGAAGATAACGGTATCGATCCAGTTGACCATCGAATCGTTCATTCAGCTATTGGCGATCGGTCAGGAATCGTATGGTTCTACTCTGGAGAGTCCTCAGAGTGGTATGGGCAATCTGTCATGAAGGACAAACATATCAAGACAATGTTACGAAAAAACGATTTACCGCAAAGCTATGTGCCAACACTCGCTGGAAAGATTTTGGATACGACGATAGCTTATCCGAATAGCCCCGGAGAGTTTAGAAAGTCGGTTAGCGTACAGATGATTTCTTTGGATGAGTTGCTTGCCGATATCGACATTGTGGACTTCATGCATGCCGACCTCCAGGGCATTGAACTTGATGTTATCAAGGCGGGGCGAGATACCATTGATAAAAAGGTCGGCCTGATACATATAGGAACGCATAGCACCGAGGTGGAGGAGGGGTTGCGGGATGTTTTTTTAGATCTGGGGTGGATAAATAGATGGGATTTTGCGAGGCAGGGAGAGCATTCCACCCCCTTCGGCATGTTGCGATTCGGGGATGGCGTTCAATCTTGGGAGAACCCAAAGTTTAGATCGGTTGAAAGATAAGAGAGGGTTTTAGGCTGTGGTGTAATGGAAAAACTGAGAGAAAAAATCATTAAAGAAACCAGCGGTTTATCGAGCGCGCTGAAAAGGCAGGATGATTTTGAAATCATATGCCAGATAAGAGAATGGGTCTATAAAACGTCCAACATTGCGTCTAAGCGACTGCAAAGCACCATGC
The DNA here is from genome assembly GCA_964512335.1 of uncultured Desulfobacterales bacterium. GTDB lineage: Bacteria > Desulfobacterota > DSM-4660 > Desulfatiglandales > HGW-15 > JAIPEI01. The sequence goes on along the minus strand of CAZEIA010000011.1, from coordinate 28,159 downwards.
ATAACATGGGCGATATGCATGCCATCGATATGGAAAAGGCCACGGCGCTTTATGAACGCGAAATGTTGGGGTCCATGTGCGGTGGGGCGAACATTTATCTGTCAAAGGTTTACAATTTCTTTGACTACAGAGTGACGACGTATAACTTCGGGATTGAGGATGAAAATTTCACGCACGAAATATGTATTGTACAACAAAAAGAGAAGAATGCGCTGTTGCTTCAGGATGCCTACTTTAATGGCTATTTTTCATGCGATGGGCGACCGATGAACTTTCTTGAGGCTGAAGAAATATTTGAAAAAGAGATACCTATACGTTTTGTAAAAGGAAAAAACAGTACAAAAACCAGACTTCAAGATATTCATATCATTCCAGAAGGGGATGTATTTTATACTCGTACAGAAGTTAAGTTTACCTGGGAAAACGCTCTCAGATGGTTTGAAAAGAAGAATCAGAAACATCGATTCAGCAGCTTTTTCGAGTTGATGAAATACCCCTTGAATTATGATGCATTAGGTCTTGAATCTGAAAAAGCTCTCCTTTCCTATTTAAACTGCCTGTCAGTCCGGTACGCCACCCGATATCATGAAATAAAGAAAAAGAAACTGTCCCAGGCCGGGGCTCCAAACCATATAAGGATTAAATTGCCTGAGGACGTAAAAGAAAAAAAACGTATCGTTTTGTATGGTATCGGTGGTTATGGGATGTCCGTTTACAATCGTTTGGAGAGGGACGGTATAGAAGTACATGGTATTATTGATGGTGATATGGAGTTGTCTGGTATCAAGTTGGGAGACCATTATATTTACGGACCAGAATACTTAAATGAAATCGATTGTGACGTTATTTTAGTCTGCTCGATGGCCTATAAAGATGCTATGATCAGGAATATCAACGATATAATTGGAAAGGATGCTTGCATAGTTACTCTGGATAATATGCTTGATGTCAGTGAGTAATTATTGGATGACAAATATGAAATTTGAAACATTTAATGTGGTGCTTGGAACAAACATCCTAACTCAGCCCCTTGATGAAGGGTGGCGCAGGCAGTGGCATGGCTACTTTCAGATGGATAAGGTTCGGTCAGCTCGAAAACTGGTCGCCAATAAGAGCAATTACAAAAATATAGAGGAAGGTATCCTAAAAGAATCCGAAATTGAAAGACAGATTTTTCTTAACATCATACAGCAGATCAACAAGAATGAGATTTGTATGATGGAATTAGGCGCGGGTAGAGGGGATTGGTGCCTCGCCTTGGCCGGGACCATAGACCACAGACTCATTCCATGCCAGGCCCTTCGATATAAATGTTTGGCAGTTGAGGCTGAACCCACCCATTACGAGTGGACGCGGGAACATTTCGAGTGTCAAAATATCAACGCAATAGCTGTTCACGGAGCCGTTGGCGGGCGAGACGGTAGCTGCAGATTCTACGCCGTAGCAGATCCTTCGGACAATTACGGGCAGCATATCAACGATGAGAAAGGCAATCTTGAGGTCCCATGCTATACCATACCAACGTTGTGTGAGAAATATGGATTAGAACACGTCGATATCCTTCACATGGATATCCAGGGCGCAGAAGTTGATGCCGTTGAAGGCTTTCTGCCTTGCTTCGACAGACTGCCAATAGACTATTTCATGATAGGAACGCACAAAACCGGAGAAACAAATGAGCGTATAATTGGTATGCTCTCGGATGCTTACGAAGTGCTTGCTGATATCCCTCCCCGAGCAGGGGAGCTCATGACCGATTTCGGAAAGGCCTACTTCCCGGTTGATGGCATGTTGGTTTTAAGGAGAAGAGGCATATAAGTAGGCTGGACACGGCTTGGAGGCGCATGAAAATGACAGCAGAGACTATAAAGAATATTGAGAATGGGAAGCGCTTATATTCGCGCTGGAAAGAAGAAAACCCAAAGAAAAGATTTCACCAGTATTATGCACACCGGGTGATGGTGAGTTATGAACTGGGGAAACCCCAGCATGCCTTAGGATTAAATGTCCCGAATATTGATGCGTTTCTCAGCGATGGAGAGAGTAACAGGGATTTCTTGATCTCAAAAGGTCTGACCGAAGATTCGATATGTGTTGATTATGGGTGCGGTGGCCTAAGGCATGGCATTCCCTTGATTAACTTCCTGACTGATGGAAACTACTATGGGCTGGACGTGACAGATATATTCTACCAGTTGGCGATTAAAGAACATGGTTCCATGATACAAAAAGCAAAGCATACTTTTTTGGTTATCAGTGCTGAAAATTTGTCCAGAATACGCAGACTAAAGCCGGACTATATCATCTCATTTGCGGTTATGTGCCACATCCCGCCCTTCGAACTGAACGAATACGTAAAAAACCTGCTCAGTATCATGAGCAAACATACAAAGTGTTATGTTACCGCAGTTGTTTGTGATGAACCCTGTATGATAGCAGGGAAAGATTGGGCTTACACAGAGCAGGCCCTTTCCGAAACGTTTCATTCGTTTGGCGGGAAAATTGAAGTTGACAACACCATTGAATTTCACAGGCCCGGAGTGGAGAAAACCTTATTTGACATGCGTTACTCGGTGACGATAGACAAGTGAAAATCGCCGCACTGATTACCGCCCGGATCGGATCCAAACGACTCCCACGAAAGAACATCAAACTCCTTGGCGGAAGGCCGCTGCTGTTCTGGTCCATTGACGCGGCCCTTCGGGCAGGGGTGTTCTCGGAGGTCTGCGTTTCAACAGAATCACTGGAGGTGAGCGAACTCATCAGAGGAAGCTATTCCGAGAACGAAGTGAAGGTCGTTGCTCGCCCCCCTGAGCTTGCAACGGATAGCGCCAGCCTGAACGATGTCTGTAAGCACCTACTGGAAATAAGGCCAGAAATCGATTTCCTTTCACTGATGATGCCAACCTATCCGTTTCGACAGGCGGAGCGTATTGTCGAAGAAATAATTCCATCGCTTTATTCCCGCCAAATTGATAGGGTTGTTTCGGTTCGATACGGGAACTATTCTTCATTTGATTATTGGATTCCTAGTGGGGATTTCTATGTACGCATGTACAGACATGTGCCTTTATGGTGTGGAGCAGGGAACGCGGCTTATCTAACACAGAAAAGGGACTATTATTTTCTGCCTCCGCATAAATGGCCTTATCGCATCGGGGAAAGAACCCTGCGAATTCAAACAAATTACAAAGAATCGATTGATATAGACACAATTGAAGATTTTGAGAAGGCCGAAAGGATATGTGCTGGAAGAAAGCGATCCCCCAAAAGACTTATTCAACATGAAGCTCTTCCGGTAGAAGTGGTCGCCCCTGAAGGTGCCGATGCTGCGGCCTTGCTTGCTTTCTTAGTGGGTAAAGGTATTCGCCTTGATTTACCAGTACTAATTCTTAGGAAGGCCGATCCTCTTTTCACATTTCTGCGCCTTTACGAGTGCAACTCTTCCAGATCTTACACAACGGAAGAAACCAACAAAATCATTTCCAATCTACCCTCCTCAGGACACTCCCAAGACTTCCCTACGCATTTTATCCATTCCCCTTATTATAGAGTTTTGCGAAAAAACCATGACAAAGATGGGATACATGAAGACAGCATTCTTGCATCGCAAGTAACTTTCGAACAGGAATTAAAGCGGGACTGGCAGGATTATGTTGATCCGGTAGCTTGGATTTAAGCGCCCGTTGAACAACAACGTCTGAGCGAGCCCGTAAAAATAGAGGGGTTTGATCTATTCATGGCCTTGATGGCGAAAATTTCCTTTTCCAACCACCTTCCGCTTCGGTGTTCCGGTTTTTCAGATAGGGTCTTGAGCGGTTTGAAGGATGTAGGGCTTTGTGCGCCGGCCTTCGAACCATCTGAACGCGGGTCGGGGAGTATGGCTACCCTATCCCGATCGTCGAAAGGGGGCGGCCCCTGGAGATAATTTACCCCTTTCCTCGAGGACAAGGGTGTTTTCTCCAGGGGACGCTCCAGTGAGTGGAAGTATGAAATCGGCAACATGGACCACTCCCTCATTCAGGGGGTAGAATGGGCGGAGCGCATCATCGAGGGGGAAGAGGAGCGCATGTGTGCGCACGGCCGTACCCTATTGTGATGAAAAACCCATGTCCCCCGGAATGAGAGAGGTATGACCCCTTGAATATCCTTATCTTCAGGCGACCTGGAAGCCCGTTCGCATCCGTCATGGCAGACATCGCCGAGGACGCACACAGACTGGAATGGGACGCGACCGTATACGATTTGCAAAAACCCAGGAACGGCACCCCATCCCTCCCGGACCTGGTCTTTTTGCAGGGAACGGCCCTCCCTCCCCTTGAAGACCTCCGCACCCCACCTTCCTCGGAGCAGCCGTTTCCCGCTCTTCAGGGACGGCCCGAGGTCCGTTTCGTTTTCGAGCCTGAATCTCCCTTTGAAAGCGACCATATAAAGGAAAGCGACCACCCCTTCTTTCTGAAGGCCCAGAGCCCCAACGTCCTCTTCCTCTCTCCGGATCGAGACCTCGTCCAGCGCATGAAGGACCTTGGACTGAATAAGGCCTTTTCATTCCCAGAAATCGGCCTGCGCGAGTCGGCCCCGATCATTGAGCAGTTCTATCGGGAGTCTCTCCTGTTTCAACGGATCGAAGGGATGTTCAACGGAGACCCGAAGCACGACTTCCATCTCCTGAGCCACGGAGCGGTGGCCGAGACCGTGCAGTTCAACAGCGATTACTATGTGTTCCGCCTCGCCTCGCTGGCCATGGACATGGGTGAGTCCAGTCTGGCCTCAGAGTACATTCACATGGCCTTGGAGGTCAACCCCGGCCACCTGAAGGCTCGGCGCCTGGCCCGGGAGATCCAACCACCGGTATTCTGATCTCCCAACCACTCCCCACCTCTTCCCACCCCTTCTATGCGGGATCTTCATCCGTCACGAAATCCTGAATGAACATCCTCCTCATCAACTCCCCTGTCCGGTTGGACGCCCGGCCCAACTGCATCCCCTATGGCCTCGCCACCATGGCGAGCGTGCTCCGCGGGCAGGGTCACGAGGTGGAGATCCTGGACGTCAACGCCCGCCGGCTTTCCCGGACAGAGGTCATCGCGGACCTGAAACGCCGGGACTGGGACCTGGCCGGGCTTTCCGGCCTCATCACCACTTTCGGGTTCCAGCGATGGCTCACTCCCCGGCTCAAGGAGATGCGCCCCGCCGCTCCCGTGGTCTCCGGCGGGGGACTCGCCACGTCCAGCAGCGACCTCCTCTTTCAGGTCGCCCCCGTGGACATGGTGGCCCGGGGCGAGGGCGAGCGGACCATCGTGGAACTCTGCCGAACCATCGAGGATGGGGCCGACCCCGCGCTGGTCCCTGGAATCGGCTTCCGACGGGGTCAAGACGTGATCTACACGGCGCCCCGGGAGAACATTCCGGATCTTGATGCCATCCCTTTCCCCGCCTGGGACCTCCTCCCCATGGAGGTCTACCTGAAAAATCCCATCTGGGGCGATGTCGCCAACAACTCGTCCGGTTTTCGAAGCGATGTCCGAATCACGCGAAGCATGAACATCATCGCGAGCCGTGGGTGCCCCTTTGCCTGCAACTACTGCTACCACCTTTTCGGCCGCTCCAAATACCGGTTCCGCAGTGCGGAAAACATCGTCTCGGAGATGGAGGCCCTGGTGGACCGTTACGGGGTGGACTTCATCGGGTTTGTGGACGACAACATGATGGCGTCCGAGACCCATCTCCTGGCCTTTTGCGATCTTCTGGAAAAAAGGCGACTGCCGGTCACGTGGGGGTGTCACGGCCGAGTGACCAGCGCCGAGCCGCACATTCTGGAACGTATGGCCGAGACGGGTTGTGTCTGGATCGGATACGGCATCGAGTCCGGGAGCCAGCGCATGTTGGATGCCATGAACAAGAAGGCCCGCGTGGAGCAGGCCAAGAAGGCCGTAGAGAACACGCGAAGAGCCGGCATCTTTCCCAACACCACGTTCATCTTCGGGTATCCGGGCGAGACGCGGGAGACCATTCAGGAGACCGTGGATTTCAAACGGGGCCTGGGAATCGAGTGCGGGAGTTTTTTCGCCACCCCCTACCCGGGCACACCGCTCTATGAGCAGGTGTCTGAACGGATTCCCAACGAGGAGACCTTTGTGGAGCGTCTCGGAAACGCCACGGAGTTCACCATCAACCTGACCGGCTTTGACGATGACACCCTGTTCCGGCTGAAACGGGCCATGGATGATAACCGGGATGTGATCAATGTTTGAATCGGATCACTGGAGGATTCTACACTGTGTTTTCTCGTAAAGACGCCTAAAGAGCGCCAAGAAAAAAACCTTTTGATATTCATCGGTTCACGCTGCGGTCTTTGCGGCTTGGCACGAGATTTTGATTTTCTGCAATGCCATCAAACTTGAATACGGAGACGTTCAATCGGGATTGGCTCTATTCCAGCCCATATCACTCGATCCCATACCGTTTCAGGGCTAGCTCAACACAGAATCTGGGAATACACATTCCCTCTCGACTTGTTCCAAAAGACTGTATAACATCTTGTATTGGAGTAGCTGTTTCATAGAGGCCGTCTCTTTTTTCCAGTGGGTTTTGGTTGGAGAGCAAAAGCCGACAGAGCCCTCGACAAAGGCTCTGCCATCCATTGTGAGGCATTTCTCAAAGCGGCGCATTTTTTTACCTCAGGGGAAATGATCGGGTCTGGGAAACTGGATATCCAGTTACATGGATGTCGAAGTTGTACGCCATGACCTGAAAGGGTCACGTGATACCACGGGATAGATGGTACAATATAGGAGTTCACTATGAATATAGCGGATAAAATTTATAAAGAAGCCATCAAGTTACCGGAACATTTGGCAAAAGAAGTGCTGGATTTCATCGAAAAAATTGAAGAAAGACATGTCCGCCAGGACAGTGGGACACAAAATCTCAAAAAAGCACAGACTCAGATCATGGATCATATCTGGGATAACCAAGAAGATGGGGTCTGGGATGATTATTAAACCGGCCGATATTATTGGCATCCCATTTCCTTACACAGATTTGTTCACTCGGAAGAGACGCCCCGTTCTTGTCCTCACCCACCCGGATCGAAGAGGCGATTTTATCGGCCTGCCAGTTACTTCAGTGCAAACAGAAGAATTGGCTGTATGCATTAATGATGAATCAATGGATACCGGAAACCTACCCAAAACGAGTTGGGTCAGATACGATAAGATTTTTACATTAAGCGCTTCATTGATCAAAAAGAAGTACGGCACCCTCCAGCATGAGGTTTTTGAGAATATATTTAGCAAAATTTGCCGGTATTTGGGTTGTTGCTAACCATATAGGCATCCCATAATGTCTCTCAAGAGAAAAGTGAAAACACCCTAACGGCAACGCGACCTCGGCGTTCGGTGCAGCACTTTTTTGCCACCCTCCACCCCGGCACACCTCTCTTTGAGCGGGTGTCTGAACGAATTCCCGACGAGGAGGCCTTTGTGGAGCATTTGGGAAACGCCACGGAGTTCACCATCAACCTGACCGATTTTGACGATGACACCCTGTTCCGGTTGAAATGGGCCATGGATGACAACCGGGATTTGCGATGATCAAAGGGGATGCATCCTGCCTTCCTCCAAAGGAACCGGTTGCCGCGGCCTGAAGTATCGTTCATACCAAACAAATGCATAGCGATTCAAAATTTGTCGTTCACAGACGAGACTTATATCTGGAGCGACTTCGCCCGTTTCTCGGCCGCCCTGTGGTGAAGATTCTGACCGGGATGTGATCGGCGTGGAGACCCTGCCATGACGGAGAAGCGTTTCGGATCCATCGACACCTTTGTGGAGGTGGGGGACTGGACCTATCGCATGGGCCGACCCGTGGCCAACGAGGGATTCCTCAAGGCCCTGCTCACCCATGGCACGTTCGACACCTACGAGTTTTTCTGCCCGGACCTCCATCACATGGACGCATTCATGCAACGGGTGGAAGAACTCGTGCCCGATTCCACAAGCCTCGTCCGGGTCAAACCGAGCCTGCAGATCGCCCTTCCGGAATCCCTTCAGACCAACGAGTATTCCGCCTTCCATCTGGGGGATTTCACCTATGCCATGCCCCGTCTCGTGGCCCTGAGAAACCGCCTCTGTCCCAGGCCGTTTCCAGTGACCGGGATCACCCATTCCCTGGACGCCGTGGGCATGACCCTTCGCTATCTGGAACTGACGCTTTCCGGCCTCGGTCCATGGGACGGCATTGTCTGCACCAGCCGGGCTGCAGAAGAGGCCGTAAAAAGGGGGTTTGAGTGGGTTCGGGAACAGGGAGGAAACGGGCTGATCGGGAGCGCACCACCTGATGCCCCGACCTTGGAACGGATTCCATTGGGCATTGATGACGTCTTCTTTGACCAAGGGGACCGCGCCGCGGCCCGGGACTACTTTCGAATCCCGGACGACACGGTAGTGGGACTCAGCGTGGGACGGTTCTCCCTCCGCCAGAAGGCGGACTGGTCCCCGGTCCTGGAACAGCTTGCCCGAATGGCCGCTGCAGGGAGACTGGAACGGTTCCTCCTCCTGATCGCAGGCGGAGCCGAACCGGCGGAAGTCAAGATGCTGGAGTCCCTCATCTCCCGAACGGGCCTTCAAGGCAAGGTCATGCTTTTGCCCAATTTCCCGGCGGAAACCAAGACCACCCTGTACCAGGCCGCCGACTTCTACGTCTCCCTGGTGGACAACTACCAGGAGACCTTCGGCCTCACCATCGTGGAGGCCCTGGCCTCGGGGCTTCCCGTGATCTGCTCGAATTTCAGCGGATATCGGGAACTCGTGGAACCCGGCGTGACCGGCCTTCTGATCCCGACTACGGCCCCGGCCCGGCTCCCCGGGTTTCTCAGGGACGGACTCGCGATACTCGATCCCTCCATGGCCATGCTCTACCGGGCCCAGACTGTGGCACTGGACCTTCAGGAACTGGAACGCTGCCTGGCCAGCCTGATTGAAAACGGGCCGCTGAGAAAACGGATGAGTGAACATGCCAGGCAAACCTCAGGGGCCTTTCAATGGGCGGCCATCATCCCGGAATACGAGGCCTTTTGAGAACGGCTGTCGGACAATGCCCGTGCAACCCCCCCTCTCCGGTCTCTCCGGACGCGGGCCTGCTGCCATGGCTCGCGCCTGCTGTCATGTAAAGTGGTTTTGGAATGCAACAAAGGGGTGACGATCGTATGGACCGCATTCTTCTGGGCCGGGGGGAGAACCCGGTCCATCGCCGCCATTCAACGATCCATCCTGTCTCTCGAGCAGCAGGGGGGACGGGACCTTCTCGGCGAACCGGCCCTGGATCTGACCGACCTCATGCGGACCGATCTCTCGGGACGGGGCATCATCCATATCCTGGCCGCGGACAAGCTGATTCTCAAGCCGCGCCTCTACTCCACCTTTCTTCTCTGGCTCCTGTCCGAGCTCTTCGAGAATCTTCCCGAGGTCGGCGACCTGGACCGGCCCCGTCTGGTCTTCTTTTTCGACGAGGCCCATCTCCTCTTCAGCGACGCCCCGCCGGCCCTTCTTCAGCGGGTGGAACAGGTGGTCCGTCTCATCCGATCCAAGGGCGTGGGCGTGTATTTCTGCTCCCAGTATCCCGACGACGTGCCTGAGGACATTCTCGGGCAACTCGGCAACCGGATCCAGCATGCCCTGAGGGCCCATACACCCCGGGACCAGAAGGCCGTGCGTGCCGCGGCCGAGACCTTTGTCCCCCGTCCCGGACTGGACGTCATTCGGGCCATCTCCAGCATGGCCGTGGGTGAGGCCCTGGTCTCCACCCTGTGGGGGACCGGGGCGTCCCCGCTCCGGTGGAACACACGCTTATCTGCCCGCCCCGCTGCCGCATGGGCCCGGCCACGCCCGAGGAAAAGGCCGCCGTCATGCTTCGCAGTCCCGTGGGCATGAAATACGACCGTCCGGTGAACCGTGAATCGGCCTACGAAATTCTATCCCAAAAGGCCGCGGCCCGTGAGGAGGTCGTCAAGGACCAGGCCAAGCCCGAGGACCGGGGATGGCTCGGCAATGTCCTGTGGGGTACGAACCGGAGACAAGGCATGGTGGAAACCATGGCCAAACAGGCCGCCCGAACCGTGGGGAGCACCATCGGCCGCCAGATCCTGCGGGGCATCCTGGGCGGCATTCTGGGCAGGAAAACATGAGAGGGCTCTTGCGCCGTTCATGAATGCCATGCATTCATTCAAACGCCTGCCCTTCCCGACCCTCCAAACCCTCCCTTTTATCCCATGACCCTTATTCCCACGTCCTGCCCGGCAACCCAGACCGTCAAGACGGACGTCCTGGTCATCGGTGGAGGGGCCGCAGGAATTCGTGCCGCTCTGGCCGCCGCCGAAAACGGGGTCTCGGTCACGCTGGTGTCGAATCTTCCCCCGGGTAAGGGAGGCAGCTCCTTTCAACATCTCTCCGGCGGATGGGGCATTCAGGCCCTGCTGAGAGAGGAACGGACGGACGCGGCCCTCGAATCCTTTTATGACGACGTTCTTCGCGTGGGTCTCGGCGTTGCGAATCCGTCTCTGGTCCGCATCCTCGTGGAGGAGTCCGGGCCGTGCCTCGAGGATCTCCTGACCATGGGCATCCGGTTCAAGACAGATGAACACGGCGGGTTCATCCGGGTAAACGGATGCTTCAGCAACCATAGGCGCGCCTTTCTCACCGAAAGCATGGAGAATGTCAAACAGGCCTTCGTGTCAGCCATTCGACGCTCTTCCGTCAATACCTTCACGGGAGAGGCCCTGCAACTCCTCCACACACAGGGGCGATGCTGGGGGGCCTGGGGCCTCCATGAGTCTGGAACGCTTTTCCGGATCATCGCCCCGGCCACCATTCTGGCCGCTGGAGGAGGGGCCGGCATCTTCCAAAACCGCCTCGTTTCCGAAACCCAGGTGGGCACAGGCTGCGTCCTGGCCATGGAAGCCGGCGCAGCGGTGCGGAATCTGGAGTTCATCCAGTTCATGCTCGTGCTCCAAGACGGGGAGGAGACTGAGTTTCTCCCCCTGCCCCAGCTTTCCCGGGCCGGCTGCATGAAGACCGGGAACGGCCTCGATGTTTTAGAGGCCCACATTCCAAATCCCTCGACCCGGTCGTCGGCCGTGGCGTGCCGCCAGCGCCATTACCCTTTCAGCACACGGGATGCCTCTGTTCTCGTGGACCTCGCGGTGGCCCGAGAAAACGCCAAAGAGAGTGCCGTATTCTGGCACGGACTCCCTAAGGGATTGAATCGAAGAACCGTTTGTCACGCGGCACACGCCTTCAACGGCGGAATCCAGATCGATGAGCGCGCCGCCTCCACCCTCCCCGGCCTCTTCGCGGCCGGCGAGACCGCTGCCGGGCCCCACGGGGCCGATCGGATCGGGGGGTGCATGATGACCGCCACCCAGGTCTTCGGCAGGCGGGCCGGACAATTCGCCTCTCAGCAGGTCCGGGCCACGCGGTCCGTTCCCGATCGACTGCCGGATCTTACTCTCCTGAAACGGCGAGGGACCCGAAAGATGCCCCTGGGAAGGCTTCGGGAAATGGAGTCCCTGGCCCGGTCATGCTTCCAAGAATCCCTCGGGGTGATCCGCGACGGTCCCGGGCTTCACCGATGTCTGGCACGGATCCACGAACTGAAAACGGAAGCGGCCCGTATGGCTTGGCACGACCCCGGTTCCCTCAGACGCCTTCATTGTCTGGAATCCTGCCTTGCGACAGGTGAGGCCGTTGCCGAAGCTGCCCTGGCCCGCACCCATTCCCTGGGCGCTCATTTGAGAATAGACCAGCCCATGGACAACCCCACATAGCCACCGCTTTACCCCTGCCCCTCCTTGCATTTGATATTATCGCACGCCCTATCCTTACCATCCATTCGCTCATTTCCTGTTCACCCCCCCTGTTCTTGAGCCATGCAATACCAAATTCATCTGTGGTACGGGTATTGCGTCAAGATTCGTCGACTATCAGTGGATTCCCTTATCAGGTCTCAGAGGCTGTGTAACGTCCCTACACCCAATACGGCCGAGGATCTATACACACAGAACGAGCCGCTTTGCGGCTTATTTTTTGCATGAAGCTCTTTTGATATAAAAATCTCCATCAAAGGGAATAACACAACCACTCGCTATTCCAGGCGAATCAACATAGACAAAAAAGCTCCCGATTCATAAAGAGGATAACATGTCACACCGAATTGAAATTAATAAAAATTTTGAGGATCTTAGCGGTCTTTGCGCAGCTGAAATACAAGCCCTCTTTCAAGAAACCATTAGAGCGGAACTGGAACTCATGATCACGGAGGGCAAATATGAAGAGACATTAATTATATTAGACAGACTAGAAGACTCAATTGGTTTGGACATTGACATTTGCAATATGCGCGGGGTAATAGCAGCAGCTCAACATAACTATCAAGCTGCGAAAACCTATTTCCAGAAAGCCCTGGAACAAAATGAAAATAATTGTGATGTATTATATAATTTGGGTTGGCTATATGAGGAACAGCATAAAAACATTGAGGCCTTCCTGCAATACTCAAAACTTCTTAGCTCATGCTCAGACACTGCATTAATAAAAGAGGTTAAAGCCAAAATCCAAATGTTTAACGGCATTCAGCGCCTATTTGAAAGCTTATTGCCCCATGAAATTGACGATACACTTGCAAACTATGAATTCGATATAAAACGACAGGTCTTTTTTAAGAAAGGCTACAAATATAGTAAATCTACTGAAACCGATACAAAATATATTCATGATATTTTCAGTAAAACATATCATAGCGATACTGATATTTCAAGCAAAGATTTCTCAACATATATCAAAGATTCCATATCTAAACTCCATTTATCACCAGTACGACATAACATATTGGAAGCTATCAGACCATTTATAGAAGGCAAAAATCAAGTTTTAGAAATCGGCGGCCAAACGGGTGCATTGACCCAATGGCTTTCAGAAAATTGTGGATATGTTGATGTTATAGACGAAGATATAAACATGTCTGAAATCAATCGATTTCGCAATAATTCCAATCAAAATGTCAGCTTCTTTGCCGATAATTTAATGAATATGAAATACCCAAGGACTGATTACGACTTATCAACTCTTATTGGTGTTTTGGAATATATCCCTTTCTATTATAAAGACAAAAATTATAAACAGGCTTGCATCGACTTTCTAACAAGACTCTCTAAAAATCTAAAAGATGATGGTTTATTAATAATTGCTTTGAATAATAAGCTTGGAGCTAAGTATTTTACAGGATGCCCTGAAGATCATAGCCGCAAACTCTTTACAGGCTTGCACGATTACCCAATTAATACACCTGTTACATATAGTAGAAGTGAATTAAGAGAACTTCTTATTATGTCAGGATTTACCAACTTCCAATTTTATGGCTGTTTTCCCGACTTTAAATTTGCAAATTTAGTTTTAACTGAGACCGATGACCTTTATAATTTAAATGTAGCTAGTATTGCAAGAGGTCTATTTGTAGATCACACCAACAATAGGGATTTTTTGATCTGCGATTCCCTGCTGCTAGAGACATTATCAAACTCGATGCTTCTTCATGAATTTCCAAATTCCTTTCTTATTGTATGCTCAAAGAGTTCCTCTGTTAACTTGGGAACTAATCAGCTTGCTGTCAAATTTTGGAACGAAGATTCGGTTAAACCACAGTTCCATCACAAGATATCATTTATTAAAAAATCAAATAGAGTTTTTGTTGAAAGATCGCCTTTGAAAAGGGGAGCCTCAAAAATTGAAACAAACACTGCTATTTTTCGATTACAAAATGAAGATTTGACCCATGGAAACAATCTGTCAATTGAAGCCTACAAATCAATAATTGCTGATCAGGGCTATTCATCGCTCATTCCGCTGCTATCAGAAGTCAAGGATTTTTTAATTCAGCAATTTTCGCATGGGCAAACGTTTGATAATGAAGGATACAAACTCATCAAAGGTTCTTCAATTGATTTTTGCTTGCATAATATAGTTAGAAATAATAATGAACTTGTTTTCATTGACCGAAAGTGGACTTTTAAATCAGCCTTAACTGAAGACTACGTAATTTTTAGAAGCCTTTTGAATCTTTTTGGGGAAATGGCCCCTTTTATTAAAGAGTTTAAACTTTCTGATTTCATTACCAATATTATGGTTAATCTGTACCCTCAATACAATTACGAAAGATTTAGTTTGAATTTAGAGACTGAAAGTGAGTTTAAGCGGCACATTTTTCGCAATCCTAATTCTGCTAAATTGACTGATATAACTCTCGGCTTAGACCACAAATCATATGAAATTAAAAAGTCAGCATTGTCTTTTTACCAAAACCTTAATATTGATACTGAAAACAGTTTGATTGTTAAACAAATGAACATTGTCGAGAAGAAAGAGGAATTGCATCTTTTTCTTTTATGGGAAACCGCCAGGCCCCTCGAATCGAGAATTCTAAACGATATCGACAAGAAGTTTGCGATCATTGGGGCTTATGAAATCCAATGGAACCGCGATAATTTTGCAAACAATCTCACAAGATTTTATGGGCAGAACCTTCCATCCGGATCCGAAAAAGAACAAAGCTGCGGGATGGGGCCTTTTCTTCTTATTATTGTTAAAGATACTAATCCTTATTATGATTTTAGAATGACTTCCAAAGGAAAAGAACCTGTAAATGTTAACTTATTTGATGCAAAAAATCTTTATAGAGAATGGACTGGAGGGGGTTTTAAAATTCACGGAACAAACTTGGAGGCCGAAACCTATCACGACCTTCTCTTGTTAATTGGCAAAAGAGCTGAGGTCTACATTAACGATTTTCATTCTCTTGATTCCTTTGATGGAAAGAAAGCTATTTTTTTGAATGAAGATATTGTTGGAACAAGAGGATGGGAAAGCCTTGAAGACCTTTTTTATGTTTTAAACCTAACCAATGAATATTTGGTCTTGCGCAATTTTGAAAATTTGCCTTATGATTATAACTCTGAATTACATGGCGATATTGATATATTGACTAATAATTATGCTGATATTATTTATATAACAGGAGCAGAAAAAGTCTTTCTTGATCACTACCGAGTGCACCACAAAATTAAAATTCGGGAAGATGACGTATATTTTGATTTCCGATATGTAGGTGATAACTATTATGATCGGAAATGGCAAAAGCGAATGTTAAGGGATCGTGTTCGATTTCCTAATGGCTTTTTTGTTCCCAATACGGATCAACATTTCTTTAGTCTCATTTACCATGCTATAGTTCACAAAGTACACATATCGCCTGACTACATCGAAACATTTCGACGATTGGCCTCTGGTTTAAAGAACCAAAATATTCCTTCAACAAAACTGAGTGATCGGCTTTTTTTGAAAAAGTTATTAGATGATTATCTTTATGCTAATGAATATAGATATGTCGAACCTAAAGATCTTTCAGTTTTTTATAACCCTGATATTGTTGGTTTGAATAATATTAGTAACTTCAGAAAACAGTTATATAGAATTAGCATGCCCAGCAATGGCTGAACCATCACGCAAGATTTTGATATGAACTCGGATTGTATTTGCACTGACGTCCTCGTATTGGGGGCAGGCGCGGCCGGACTTCGTGCGGCCATTGCAAGTTGTGAAGTCGGAGCTGAAGTCATAATTGTCTCCAATTGCTCGATTGGGACAGGAGGGTCATCATTCTCCGCCCGTTCAAAAGCGCTCGGGTTTCAATCTCTCTTCGGGGAAAAACGCTCTCCTGCTCTTGGAGAGTTTTATCAAGAAATCCTGGATGTTGGGCAGGGCTGTGCCGTTCCTGAACTCGCTCGGATCCTGGTGGAAGAATCCGGTCCCAGAATGAAAGACCTCCTGGAATACGGGCTTCTTCTCAAGAAAACCAACAAAGGGGAGCCTCTCCGAGTGAAAGGTTGCTTCAGTGACATTCCCCGCGCCTTTGTGACCGAAAGCCTGGAAAATCTACAGGCCACTTTCCTGTCAAAACTTGAACACCTTGCTGTCAAATTCATCACAGGCGTCCCTTTGGAACTGATCTGTCGAGATGGAACGTGCTGGGGGGCATGGATCCTCACTTCCGACGGGAGACTTGTTGCAGTCCGTGCAGGCGGCACCGTACTGGCAACAGGAGGAGGGAGCGGGGTCTTCAGTCCATGCCTCTCTCCCCAATCTCAACTTGGAGAAGGTCTTGCCTTAGCCGTAGAGGCGGGGGCTGAGCACTCCAATTTGGAGTTCATCCAGTTCATGCTCGTCTACAAGGAAAGAGGTGATATCCAGTTTCTTCCGCCGGAACACCTGACACCCAACGGTCTTTTGCTTAACAAGGATGGCTGCGATCTATTAAAACAAACCATTCCGCGTCAAGCGGATAGGGAATGCGCGCTGATTGAAAGGAAAAAGCATTTTCCTTTCAGTTCGTTGGACAACTCCTGGATCATAGACGCAGCAATTGCCGCCGAACTCAAAAAAGGCTCTCAGGTATGGTGGAGTGGAAAAACGGTATCAGGGGAACCGGTGGAGGTTATGCACGCTGCGCACGCCTTTAACGGAGGGCTTGTAATCGATGATCGGGCCTCTACAACAATACCGGGCCTTTTCGCGGCAGGCGAAATCGCCGCAGGGCCCCATGGGGCGAACAGGATCGGCGGCTGCATGATGACGGCGACACAGGTGTTCGGTAAACGCGCAGGAGAACACGCTGGCGTCCGATGCCGTGCCCGAACAAAGCTCCCTGCTCCCGGGTCTTCTCCTGCCATATTCCAATATCGAGGAAGTCGATCAACCTGCCTGGAGGCGGAGTACAAGCTGGGTACTGCCCGCGGTCATATTATGGCCGCTCTCGGTCCTCTTCGCAGCGAACAAGACCTTATATCATTCCTTCAAATGCTGAGAACCGAGCTGAGAGATATTGAAAGCACAGGATGGAGAGACCTTCGCGATCTCAGATCGTTCCTCCGTGCCAGGGCCGCGCTTCATACGGCCCTTCTGATAACGTCTTCCTCACTGGATCGCCGCAGCTCCCTGGGTCCTCATGTAAGAACTGACAAACAACTGAGCGTAATCCAGGACCTGCATTCCACGTCCCCCGCCATTAAGGGAGTTCAGGCTTCATGCTGATCCAGGGCTCCCGCCCTCCTATGGCACACCTCTTGCTTTAACCCATATATACTGTTTACTGATCAGCCTCGACGCCCTTCCGGTCGAGGAGGTTGATTGACTATGCACTTTGTCGGGGATATGTCCGCCGAATTTCAGCCGTCGGCACACGAATTCTTCTTTCTGATTTTTGGGCCTGACCATGAGACCAACCAGCCAATGCGATTTTTTCCTGCACGGCCGAAACGAGGCTCATAGCCTCTTCCCGCAAAATATCCGGTCGCTCGAAAAAAGAAATCCCGCACTGGCCGAGCGCATGGCTTCCCGCCCTTGCACCCACAGCAGTTTGATCATAGGCGAGCCCAGCTCCAAAGAACGCCCGCACCGGATTTCGCTCGACCGCATAAAGAGTCATGAAGCAAGCATTAAAGATCAGATATCTCGAACCGATTTCCGTGCTGAAGACGCTACTCTTATAATCGGCTTCGGACTGGGACAACACGCTGAAGCCATTGCCCGGCATATGGAAGCGGACCATCAGCTTCTATTGTGGGAACCGGTGGAGGATCTGTTCCGCCAAGCCCTGGGCCAGCGCGACCTGAGGCAGCTCCTGGAACACGAGCGTGTTCAAGTCTTCACCGGCCCGGAAATCGGGCCTCTTTATGAAGCTCTCCTCTACCACACCCTTCGTATCGTTGCAGGCCGATTAAACAAATGGGTCCTTCCACCTCCTGATGACATATATGCAGATACCTATGCATGTGCTGAAGATGCCCTTCAAAAAGTTCTTCTTCACCTGCGCAACAGCTTCGCCTTCCTTTCTGAGAACCCCCTTCTTCTCGAGAATATCCTGGCTAACGCCCTGATGCTCCCCACCTCGTGCAGCAGCCGGCATATCCAGAATTCACTCTCAGGAATTCCCGCCATAGTGGTTTCCGGAGGCCCTTCACTCTCGAGCAATATTGATCAGATCGAGTCGGCCAAGGGCCGCCTCTGCCTGATTGCGGTGGATACCGCAGTCAAACCCCTGCTCCAACGCGGCATCAAACCGGACATCATCGTCTCTGCCGATCCATATGAGCTGAATGTGCGCAAACTGGAGGGGATTTCAGGGCTGGAGTCAATCGCTTTTGTTTTTGATTTGGCTGTAAACCCTCGCATACCGAAGATGTTCAAAGGAGTCAAGTTTACGGTGGGAAGCGAGATCTCCCTTACAAAACAACTCCTTCAATGGGTGAATTTCGACGAAACCCTCGGAAGCGCCGCCTCGAGTGCGCATATTGCGTTTCTCCTCGCACGTACCATGGGTGCGAATCCGATTGTGTTTACAGGACTGGATCTCTCTTTTCCGGAAGGCGGATCTCACCATGCCGATGGATCGGCCTTAACCTGGGCTCCGGCAGCAGATCTTGCATATGAATACGTGGAGGGCGTCCATGAAGCTACTGTAAAGACCATACCCAGCTTCGTTGCCATGATAGGACTTTTTGAGCGTTTGATTGCCGAAACAGAAACCGTGTGCATCGATGCAACAGAGGGCGGCGCCCGGATTAGAGGAACGGAAATCCTCACTCTGGCCGAAGTTATTGACCTATATGGTCCTGACCAAGGCCTGGATTTCCATGCCAGGCTGGAAGCAGCATACAAGCCTCCTGTCCGTGCAGACATTAGCAATCTGAAAAACGGCTTACAAACGCTGAAGCAGGAGGCACAAGCAGTGGCGGATGCCGGACGGAAGGCCCTTCCCATGATAGACAAAGCAAGGCGGCTCCTCTTTCAGAAATCCGTCAGGGCGCCCGCATTCCTGAAAGTTACCAAACGCCTTGTGGAACTGGATCGACTGCTTGCATCCCAAACCCTTTTCGAAAAACTGCTGTTGGATTTTCGGGCCGAACTCGTGGCCTTTCAATACATGCAATCATACAGGATTCAAAGAGAGTCAAACCAAAGGGAAAACCTCAATCTGACCCTTGAATCAATGGAGCGTTCCTTCAGAGACGGTAAAATCCTGGCGGAAAAGACCCTCTCATTACTTACAGCTATTGAACTCGATGCTCTTGGATGTAAACATTAGCCCTTGTGCCGGGGCGGGATTTCATGATCACCCCCTCCCCGTCACATATTTCGCTGCTCAAGGAACTACATGGAGAATTTGACATGAACGAACCTTTTCTTATCGTTCAGGCCTTGCCCTATCTTACGAAACACGACGGGGATTACCGTTACAGAATAGGGCAACCGGCGGAGGCAATGGCAAATGAGCCCGGTGTGAGCGTAGTCAACGTGGGCACAACTTCGCCTTATCTTTTTGAACTCGCAATGGCAGCCGATGTCTTGATTCTTCATTTGATGAACGAACCTGATATGCTCCCTGTGCTTGCGGAGAGAAATCGATTGGGCCGGCCCACTGTATATGAAATATCCGACAACTTCATGGCCTTGCCCGATCACATAGCCTCCATGTTCCGTTTCCAGGATTCATTCCCACTGTCTTTGAATTTTCAGTTGATCCGCTCCTCAACCGCCATTCAAGGGGTAAGCGGGATACTTCTTGAAAAGTACGGCTTTCTGAAAGAGACCCGTTTGCTTTTTGAAAACCATGTGCTTCAACCGGGCCCTCCTCCCCGTAAACCGGAAGGGGATATCATCATCGGCTGGGGCGGTTCCATGGGGCATACCGAGGACCTGAAGTGGATCGCCCCGGCCATGGCCGAACTCTGTCGCTCGAGGCAGGATGTTCGCTTCCATGTGATGGGAAACCAGGAACAGTTTGAGCAGATCTGTAATTTTGTTGGAGATGATGAACTGTTCCAGTACCACCCGCCGGGTTCCCTGGAAGACTATTTCAGTTTCCTGGATACGCTGGACATTGGTCTGGCCCCCCTCCTGAACACCCCTTTCAACATCTGTCGTTCCGACGTCAAATTCGTTGAATATGCTTCAAGAGGAGTGGTTCCTGTCCTTTCGAATATAGGTCCTTATCAAAAGCATGCGAGGCATGACGAGAATGCGTTGCTCTTTGATGACCCGCAGGAGATGCTGGCCGATATTGTCGATCTTGTTGAAGACCATGAACGAATCTTCAGGATAAAAACGAAAGCGTACCAGTACGCCTGTTCTCACCGCATTGAGTCCAAAAACGCCCCTTTCCGTGTAGAGACTTACCGGGCCCTGGCCGAAGGGAGGACTCCTGAGGCGAAATGGCCCATGGACAAGCTCCAACGGCTCTCTCCCGAATCCATGGTTTATGGGCCCAAGTCCTCTCAAAGCGAGGAAAAGCTGATTCAGGGTCTTGTCCTGAAAAGTGAAGAAAGAGAAACCGAAGCCTTTGAGGCTTGGGAGTGTGCTGTTGCCGAACCGCCTCTTAGCCACACACCATGTCTCGTGCTTGCCGGGAACCTCGTATACAAAGACCAGGACAAGGCAAAGACATTGGTTCTGGAGGCCCTTAAGAGAAAACCCGACTCCTTGAGAGCCATACTTTTCCTTGGAGAACTACTCGAACAGGAGGATCGCACCCAGGCCCAGGAGACCTTTGAAAGAGCGATTGCAGTTTTTCAGGACTTTGCCCCGGCATGGGGAGGAATTGCTCGCCTGCGAATGCAGGAAGGGCGGATTGACGAGGCGGCCGCACTCCTCGACAGGGCCCTTAGAGGAAACCCTTTTGACGCAGGGGTAGCTTTTGAGCTGGGGAAGGCGTTCATTGAACTTCAGAAGCACGAGACCGCATTTGAAGCCTTTCAAATCGCAGTGGAACTACTGCCCGACAAGCAGGAATACACCGTGGAACTCGTGAAGGCCATGCTCAAGACCGGAAACCCGTCCGGTGCTATGAAAGCATGTCAGAATTTCCTTTTGCGAAATCCCGAAAACGACACTATTGGGCGTATTTCAAGTGCCATATCAAAACAATATGGCGGTGTATCGAACATAAGCTCATCCATGCGGGCACAGCAATCTTTGCATTAGGTCCGGCCTCCTCAAGCACCCGCCTCTTGGCCCAGCTGCGGTATCCCCCCCCATGCCTGTTGTCCAGGCACGCCATCCATACACCGCTTCACGAAGCCCTATTCTTAAACGCCCTTAAAAAAGATTTAAGGTTTTCCTCCCCGCGTCCGACAATATGAGTGAAGGCCGAAAACGAAATCCGGAAAGGGGGGATGAGATCAGAGGATAGCGGAGCCGGCCGATCAAGAACAAAGGCAAGGATGCCGAAATGAAGCGGGCTTGAATCCCGCCCAAAAACAACAAATCAAGGAGGATTATTACTATGCGAATCAACACCAACATTGCCGCGCTTAACGCCCATCGTCAGTTGACCTCTACAGACAATGCTCTTGGAAAATCCCTGGAGAGGCTGTCTTCGGGTCTCAGGATCAACAAGGCCATGGACGATGTTGCAGGGCTCGCCATTGCCAACTCCTTCAGAACCGATGTGAGAGGCCTTCGCATGGCCCAGCAGAACGCAGCCCAGGCCAACTCTATGCTCCAGGTTGCGGATGGTGCTGCCACACAAATCGAGACCATCTTGGAGAGGCTCAAGGAGCTTGCCACACTGGCTGCCTCGGACAACACGAGTGAATCAGGAAGAGTGGCCCTGAACGACGAGGCCCAGGAGCTGATCGCTGAAATAGATCGAATTGCGAATGACACCAAATACGCCGGTGCGGACCTGATCAATGGTAGCGGAACCGAGATGGACTTCCAGATCGGTTCCACCAACACGAGTAATGCCCGAATTTCAATCAACTTCGCGTCGGTCGACTTCAGCGCCAGCACTCTGTGCGTAACCACCACGAATGTTAACCTCTCAAGCAAATCAGGGGCACAGACTGCAATTACAAACGTGGACAAGGGCGTGAGCGTTGCAGGTGCGGGAATGGGAACGATCGGTGCGGCCCAGAGCCGGGTCTCGTTTGCATCCGCCAACCTGGCAAACACTATCGAGAACCTGGCGGCCTCCGAGTCCGCCATTCGGGACGCGGACATGGCCTTTGAGATGGTCGGTTTCACCCGGAACCAGATCATGCTCCAGGCTGGTACCGCTATGCTGGCCCAGGCCAATATGGCCCCGCAGAGCATGTTGTCCCTGTTCGGGTAGGCCAAAGCAATTCAGGCCTGAGGCCGGCGATCGGCCCGGGCCTTCCTTCAAATTCAAACTTCCAGTACACAGGCCGCCTTCAGGACTTTCCGGGGGCGGCCTCTTCTTTTTTGATCGACCTGACAGCGCAGAATTTGTTCAAGTTATGGAAGAATAGTACCGATACATGGAATAAGGCGGGACAAGAGATAATTCCATCTCAAATCAGCTGAACCACGGAGAAAAATCACCATGTCCACAGCGAGCATCAGCGGTCTCTCCTCAGGCATTGACTGGCGAAGCATGATAGACCAACTCCGGGATGTCGAATACAACCGGATCAAGCTCATCGAGGAGGAAAAGGCGACTTTTCAGAGCAAGCTCTCGGCCTGGCAAGGTATCAACACTAAATTGCTGAGCCTGAAGACAGCAGCCGATGGCTTGAATCGTCGTTCCGATTTCGAT
This sequence comes from uncultured Desulfobacterales bacterium, assembly GCA_964512335.1. Taxonomy (GTDB): domain Bacteria; phylum Desulfobacterota; class DSM-4660; order Desulfatiglandales; family HGW-15; genus JAIPEI01. The sequence continues at coordinate 5,497 of CAZEIA010000011.1, read as the reverse complement.
GTCTTCAACACAGCCCTGGCCTCCAACTCCGACACCAAGGCATCGGATCTCTTGAGCGCGACCGCCGGTGATGGCGCCGCGCCCGGGACTTACGACATTGTAGTTAATTCCGTGGCAACGGCCCAGAAGCTGTCGTCTGACAGCTACGCTAGCGACTCGTCGGAACTCGGGCTCTCAGGGGACATCGTCATCGGCGGTCGCGCCCTGAGTATCAGCGCAACCGACACTCTCAGAGGTCTTAGAGACAAGATCAATGCAGTGAACACCGGGACCAATGCCTCGGGAGTCTCCGCGTCCATTGTGGATTACGGAAGCGAAGGACTCCATCTCATTCTGACCAGCGAAGAGGCCGGAGCAAAGGGAATTCAGATCCTCAACGGAGGTAATCAAGACATCCTGGGAGGTCTGGGTTTTGTGGACGCATCGGCCAAAACCGCAAAGAACGCGGTTACGGGAGGTCACAAGAGCGACGCCTTCGCATATTCCGATCGAGCCGTGGGCGGAAGCGACATCCTCAACCTCAACAGCGCTCAGAGCGGGACCGTAGACATCACCATCAACGGAAATACGCAAAGCGTGACAATCGATCTCGCGGCCGACTCCCTCGACGATATTCGCGATGCCGTCAACACGGCGTTCAGCGGTACCTTTGCGTCGGATCCCGCCTCGGTTGTCACGCATACCGAAGACGGCACCACCTCCTACCGGCTTCTCATCGAAGGCGCAACCATTTCCTACACGGACTCGAACAACGTGCTCGAGACAATGGGAGTTCTTTCACGTGCCGGTGTATCGGATGTTCGCGGCATGACCGGTGATATTGCCAACACGTCGTCCGGTGCGGCCATCACCTCCTCTACGACATTTGACGCCATCGATGGGTACATCGACATCACAACCACGGACACCATAGCGCTCAGCGGCACTGACACAAACGGCAGTGCCGTAAACACGGTGTTTTCCGTTTATGACGGCGCTGCCTATAAGGACGTGGGCCAGCTCCTTACGGAAATCGAATCCTCCTTCGGCAATGTCACCGCCTCCATGACTACTGACGGAAAGCTCCGGGTCGTGGACAACGAAACCGGCGGGTCCGACCTGTCGGTAGCCCTGACCCCCAGCAGCGGATCGTTGAGCTTTGCCCAGGACAACGACCTGGGAACAGTGGAAACTATTCGAAAACGTGAGCTACAGGCCGGTGTTGACGCGGAGATCACGGTGGACGGAGTGACGGTTACTCCTTCGTCCAACACTGTCACCGGCGTAATAGAGGGTGTCACCCTGGACCTGAGGAGCGCTGATGCAGGCACCACCGTGACCCTGGATGTGAGGCAGGACAACGAGGCGATCATCGAAAAAGTCCAGGGATTCGTGGAGGCTTACAATGACGTCATGTCCGCCATTCAGGGCCAGACGAACTATGACGAGAAGACCGGTGAGACCGGGGGGCCGCTCTTCGGCGATTCCTCACTCCGAAGTCTTCGCTCCGCCCTGTCCGGCATCGTCCTCAACAAGGTCCCGGGCGCCTCTGAAAATTTTTCCTCGCTCGGTCTCGTTGGAATCTCCATCGGTTCTGGCGGAAAACTGAGCGTCGATGAAAGCAAGTTGGAAGGATACTTAGAGACAAACTTTGATGATGTGCGGCGGCTCTTCTCAGTCGACTGGTCCTCGACGAACAGCCACATAAGTTACAACTATCACTCGAGCAAGACCCAGGCCGGGACTTACGATGTCAACATAACCGGCGTGGACCCGGTTGGTGGGTATTTCGACACACCCGGCGACGCGGAAGGTGGAACCGCCTCCCTTAAGGGGATATCCGGAGATGTGGAAGGACTTCGTATCAATTACGAAGGCACAGCAACGGGAAACGTGGGGACATTCACGCTCACCTATGGGATAGCAGAGCTTTTCGAGCGATCCCTTCAAGGCCTTACCAACAGCACTGACGGGTTCGTTGCCGGCAAGGAAGAATCCATTCAGGGAACCATGGACCGGCTCGACAATCGAATAGCCCAAATGGAGGATCGAATCGAGCGCCAAATGCAGACCATTACAAATCAGTTCATCGCAATGGAGTCAACCATGCGCACCCTTCAGAGCCAGGGTGACTGGCTTATGCAACAGCTCTCGGCCCTTTAGGGTGCGTAGTCGCACAGAGGGAACTGTTGATTCAGGTCATCCCACCAAGCCTTGGGCATAGAATCAATAATTGGGGAAACTAATCGAATAACAAGGGGGAGGAAATGAATTACAGCAGGATGCTTGGGCAATATGAAAGGACGCGGGTGGAATCCGCAAGCAAAGAACAACTGGTGGTCATGTGTTATGAGAAGGCCATTCAATTTCTGGGCCAGGCACGGCAGTATTACGCAGACCGTGAGTTCGAGAAAAAGGGCATGGCCCTCGAGAAAGCCATTGCTATCATCAATGAACTGCAGTCCTCCCTGGACTTTGATAAGGGCGGGCAGATCGCCGTCAACCTCGACCGAATATATAAGCACGTCTCTCAGCGGCTGCTGCTTGCTGACTTCAATATGGACCTCATAATCTTCGAGGAGGCCATTAAAATACTCACCGAACTGAAAGAGGCCTGGGAGCACATTGCATCAAATGATGCAGGCACAAACCCGGCCCCGCAAAAAAACCTGACAGCAAAAAATGCAGCTCTTGCGGCTGCATGAGAAACGACAGGCAGGGAGAAGCGGAAAGGAGGTGAAAAGCATGGAAGCTGTTGGAGCCATCAGAGCCATTGAAAACAATGGGGTCGAGACGATCATGCAGGACAAGCAGATATCGCCCCAGAAAAGGGATGAGGTCAAGAGGCAAGGGGTTCAGAAACCGGAGGACCTTAAGGCAGCCGAGCAGTTGAGCAAGACTGAGAAAGGCCAGGCTAAAATCGAGCGAATTGCCGAGGCCATGGACAAATATGTCAAGTCAGTCCAACGGGACTTGAATATCAGGGTTGATCATGAGAGCGGCAAGGTCATGGTAAAGGTCCTGTCAAGGGACACGGGCGAGGTGATTCGGGAGATCCCGCCGGAAGAACTCCTGAAGCTGGCCTCCAGAATGGAAGAGATGGCCGGCGTACTCCTGAATAAGAGCGCCTGAGCCTTTGATCCAGCCTATGGTTTTGAATGTCCTCATTGTTGACGACGATAGACGAATGCGTTCCGTCCTCAAAAGTCTGCTCACCGAGGAAGGACACGAGGTGACTTCGTGTGCGGACGGTCTGGAGGCCATCTCCAAGTGCAGCGAAATCGCCTATGACCTTGTCATCAGCGACCTCATGATGCCCGGAGCCGGCGGCATTGAGGTGCTCAAGGCCTGCCGGAAAGGCTACCCTGAAACACTGGTTGTGCTTATCACGGGGTTCGCATCCCTGGAGACGGCCATCGAGGCGATTCGGGAGGGCGCTTACGACTACATTACCAAGCCGTTCAAAATGGAGGAAATGAAGATCGTCGTCAGGAACGCGGGTGAGCAGATCAGGCTTTTGCGCGAAAACCGGCGTCTTATTGCGGAACTTCAGGAGGCCTATGAGCAGATTCGCATCGTGAAGACGATCATGGGGGCAATGCCTTCGAGCGAGAGCGAACAAACCGGCGATCCAACAGGAAACTCCCGAAAAGGCCCTTTAATCGCGGGCAGCATGCTTCCCCACTCTTACCTGGAAAGCGGATCCAGAGGGAGGAACGCGCTCATGTCCGATCTCGAGCGCATCGCCTCATTGAGAAAACAGGGATTCCTGTCCGGAGACGAATTTGAACTATGCAAGAAACGGCTTTTAAAAAACCTGACGCCCTGAAACCCGGTCAGGAGATCGAGTCATTGAGAATCCTGGTAGTGGATGACGAGCCCAGTATCTGCGAGACACTTCAGCTCTATTTCCAGCATCTTGGGGTAGATTATGCCGACACGGCCAACAACGGCCGATCGGCCCTGGAGCACATTGAAAGCCGTTCCTATGACTACGTATTCCTGGACATTATGCTCCCGGACATGACCGGCCTCGAGGTCCTAAAATCCATCCGGGACCTGCAAAAGCTGGTCAACGTAATCATTATGACGGGATACCCGTCCATGGAAGTCGCTATTGACGCCATGCATCACGGGGCGTCGGACTTCCTTGTCAAGCCGTTCGGCTTTCAAGATATAAAGCTTACTCTCAGCCGGATCCAGCGCCTTCACACCCTGATGAAAAGAAACTGGGAGCTCCACCAGGAACTCGAAAAAAAGAAAGAGGTCGAGGCGCTTAACCGAGAACTCCAAAAACGGATCAAGCATCAGGCCCTCCTTTACGGCATCATCGACTCGCTTTCAAAAATCAACCGCTCGGATGATCTCTACCAGTTTCTGGTGGACAAGGCGCTGGAATCGTGCGATGCAGCCAAGGCCTGCTTCCTTTTCTTTGACGAATCCAACCCCTTGTTTCTTGTGCTGGCCCAAAGCGGCATGAACGGTCTTAGACCCGGGATCCAGGCGGGAGCCGTTGTGGGCGATGACGGCCGCATCGGCCTGGATGCCGCCTTTCTCAAACCGTATTTCGGGACGCCTAACGGCAGAGGGGTAGCCCTTGACCGTATCACCCGGCATCCCGGCATGATCGCAGTGCCGTTCAAGATCCGGAGCGAGCCCTTCGGCCTGCTGCTGGTGGGCGAAAAGACTGCCTCCACCCCCTTTGAATTGGAAGACCAGTTCGTCCTGGGGTTTCTCGCGGAAAAGACCGCCTTGAGCGTTGAAAACATCGCCCTTTATGACAACTTGAAACAGAGCTTTATCGCCACTCTTCTCTCCCTGGTAAGCGCCATAGAGGCAAAGGACGCCTACACTCAGCAGCACTCCACCCGCGTAACGGAATACGCGGTACGCATTGCAGACCTGATGGAATATTCCGCTGAAGACATCGAGATGGTTAAATCCGCCGGTCCTCTCCACGATATCGGAAAGATAGGCATACGGGATGTCATCCTGAACAAACCTGGACGCTTGACTGACGAGGAGTTCAACCTCATCCGCGCTCATCCGATCATCGGGGTCAACATAGTGGCCCCCTTGGGTCTGGATCAAACCGAGCTTTCCATCATCCGCAATCATCACGAACGCTGGGACGGCAAAGGATACCCGGACGGATTGAAACAGGAGGAGACCCCTTCCCTCGCCCGCATCCTGGCCGTTGCAGACGCATTCGACGCAATGAGTTCGGACAGGGCCTACCGAAGCGCAATGCCCCTGGATGCCTGCTTGAATGAAATCCGAGCAAACAGCGGGACCCAGTTCGATCCGGCCGTGGTGGAGGCCGCGCTCACTGTCCTTAATCTGTGATCCATAATGCATTCCCCACACCTGTTGCACAAATTCAAATTCCGAATTCGCGCGAATTCGGGGGACACCATACTTAATTCGAATTCGGGGGACACCATACTTAATTCCAGTTTTGGGTACCAAGGAAAGAGAAACAAAAACTGGTTGAGACGGAATTAAGTATGGTGTCCCC
>CAZEIA010000010.1:12266-37769 GCA_964512335.1 uncultured Desulfobacterales bacterium | reverse complement strand
CGAATCCTCAATTTTAACAAGGCTTTACATTTATGGATGGGCACTAACTCTCCCCTCCCAAACCCGAGATTACAGCCGGCAAGGTATCGAGTGATATCCGATATGGACGGAAAAGATTCATTTTGCTTGACATGCCCTTCACTCATGTTTTATAGAGGAAATGTATGTTTTCCATGGAGAACGCAGGGTCCGACCCTCTTCAAACACCGGGGATCGGATGGATATATTTGATTGGAATTATTCTAAGCAGGAAACAGCTCTGAAAGAGGAGGGAAAAACATGTTGCTACCCCGATTTGAATTTCATGAACCCCAAACGGTGGAGGAGGCCTGCCGGCTGTTGAGGGAATCGGGCGCTCAGGCCCGGCCGCTGGCCGGTGGGACCGATTTGCTTGTCAACATGAAAAAGAAGCTGATCGCTCCTGAGAGTCTGATTTCCCTGGACCGAATCGATGCCCTCAAGGGTATCCACAAGACTGATGCTGGTCTGAGCATCGGGGCTTGCACAAAGGTCGCTGATGTTGCAGCGGCGACGGAAATCAAAAAAATATTTCCCGCCGTGGCCGAAGGAGCCTCAAAGCTGGGTTCTCCATTGATCAGAAACCTGGCCACCGTTGCGGGCAATCTGGCCTCGGCAAGGCCGGCGGCCGATCTCCCTCCATCATTGATCGCCTATGGTGCGGAGTTGCTCATTAGAAGCTCCTCGGGTGAGAGGACCATGCCCCTGGAGGATTTTTTTACCGGCCCAGGTAGTACTGTTTTGAATCCCGATGAGATGGTCGAATCCATCCAATTGAAAAACCAGCCCGGGGGGTCAGGCAGCGCTTACATCAAACTGGGTATTCGAGAGACGCTCGAGATATCCATCGTAAATGTTGCGGCTTGGTTGACACTTGAAAAAGGCGCCATAAAAAATGCACGCATCGTGCTCGGTTCCGTGGCCCCCACCCCCATGCGCGCGCCTTCGGCGGAAAAGGCACTCATAGGAGAGAAACTTTCCGAGGCGCTTTTTTCCAGGGCGGCGGAAGCCGCCGCGTCAGATGCAAGACCGATTGACGATTTCCGTGCTTCTGCTGGTTACCGCCGGGACATGGTCGAGAATCTCACTCGCAGGGCGCTCAACCTGGCCCGGGAGCGTGCCGCGTAATCCGGCATCCGGGGCACTAAATTCCATTTTCTTTCAGGTGCTTAATTTGGAGGAAGCAATGACCAAGCTTATCAGTCTTATAATAAACGGCCGGCAACACGATCTGGCGGTGCAACCCAACCGCACACTGGCCGATATGCTCCGTTACGACCTTAAGCTCACCGGGACGAAGAAGGGCTGCGAAGAGGGAGACTGCGGCTCGTGCACGGTCATTCTGGACGGCCGTCCCGTGAATTCCTGTCTTGTACTTGCGGTGCAGGCCTCTGGAAAGTCCGTAACCACTATTGAGGGTGTGGAAACGGATGAGGGCCTCCATCCGATCCAAAAGGCCTTTGTGGAGCACGGCGCCGTTCAGTGCGGTTTCTGCACATCCGGAATGATCCTGAGCGGAAAAAGCCTTCTTGAGAAAAATCCTCATCCGGGTGAGTCGGAGATTCGCACCGCCATCTCCGGAAACCTCTGCAGATGCACCGGCTACCAGAAGATCGTTGAGGCGATCCGCGCCGCCGGCAAGGAAATGCAATGACCGGAGATGCGGGGCGGCCTTCGCCTACCCCTTCTCGAGCGAAGGGCCCGTAGGCCGGTCCGGGTGCTTATTAATCGAGAGTTCCGTCAAAAGGAGGATTCGAATGGGTTCATACAATGTGATCAACAGGCGCGCTCCAAGGCTTGACGCCCCGGATAAGGCCACGGGACGAGCCAAGTACATAGACGACATTGAATTGCCGGGCATGCTTTACGGGGCCATCCTTCAAAGCCCCATAGCCCACGGCAGGATTCTTAACATCGATACCTCAGAGGCCGGGAAACTTCCGGGTGTCAAAGCGGTCGTCACCCATGAAGACGCGGGATACATTAAATACGGGGTCAGTCCCGCGCGCTACGACGAGCAGGTATTCTGTCACGATATCGTCCGGTACATCGGGGACGAGGTGGCCGCGGTCGCCGCCATAGATCTCGATACCGCCATGGAAGCCTTGTCCCTCATTGAGGTGGAGTATGAGGAACTGCCCGCCGTTCTGACCATCGAGGAGGCCATGAGGGAGGGGGCACCGCTGCTCCATGAGAAGTATGCGAAAAATATCTGCGCTGAGGTGCATCAGGAGTTCGGCGATGTGGAGGCCGCCTTCAAGGAATGTGATCTCATACGTACGGATACCTTCTTGAACAAGATGCAGGACGGCGCTTTTCTCGAGCCGAACGGATGCATTGCCGACTTTGACTTGAACGGCTACATGAGCCTTTACACCTCCACTCAGGTTCCTCACTATGTACAGCGCATCATCTCAATGGTCCTCAACATTCCCCTGGGCAAAGTCAGGGTCACCAAGCCCTATGTGGGCGGAGGGTTCGGCCCCAAGGCGGGGACCAACCCCATGGAGCTGATTGCGTGCCTTCTCACCATGAAGACCCACAAACCGGTCAAGATGAACTACACACGGGAGCAGGTCTTCCTCTTTTCCCGCGGGCGGCACCAGTTCAAGCATACCCTGACGACCGGCGTTAAAAAAGACGGCACACTCATGGCCCTGACGAATGAGTGCTATCTCGACGGAGGCGCTTACACGAGCTTCGGGATCGCCACCGTCTACTATGCCGGGTCACTTCTGGGCGCACCTTACAGGCTCCCCAACATGAAGTATGACGGCTGGAGGATCTACACCAACAAACCCGCATGCGGCGCCCAGCGGGGCCACGGTGGAGTTGCGGCAAGGGCTGCCTTTGAACAGCAGCTTGATCTGATTGCCGGCGAGCTTGGGGTGGATCCTATTGAGTTGCGCCTCAAAAACGCCATGGAAGCGGGTGATGTCACCTGCAACGATTTCAATGTCAGCAGCTTCGGCATGAGGGAGTGCCTGCAGGCTGTCAGAGACGGCTCCGGGTGGAAGGAAAAAAGGGGCAAAATGCCCGCCGGCAAAGGAGTCGGCGCTGCCTGCGGTTTTTTTGTTTCCGGTGCGGGATACCCAATATACCGCTCGGACACGGCCCATTCCACCGTGATCATAAAGCTCAGTGAGGACGGCGGTACCGCACACCTCATGAGCGGCTCCGCTGAGATCGGTCAGGGGTCGGACACTGCCCTTGCCATGATAGCCGCCGAGGCCCTCGGGGTGTCCCTGGACTGCATGCGGGTAAGCTCAGGAAGCACGGATTACGGCGTTGATCTGGGCGCATATTCCAGCAGGCAGACTCTCATGTCCGGCCATGCGGCCAAAGAAGCGGGAGAGGACGCCAAGGGAAAGGTGTTGGCTGTTTTGGGGGGCCTCCTCAAGGTGCCTGTGGACCGGATGGATATCAAGGACAACAAGGTCGTTTTTAAGGGAGAGACCCCTGATTTCACGGCTCTTCGAACCCGCTACATCAAGGAGCACCGCGGATTCATGGACAATCCCTCGGAGGGCGACGAACTCACCTTCAAGGAGGCCGCCCGAATCGCCTTTCTGGAAAAAGGCTCCATTGTGGGGACTGGAAAATACAGGCCGGTAAACCTGGGGGGCAAATTCAAGGGAGCCGCCGTGGGAACGTCTCCCGCCTACGGACCCAGTGCCCAGGTGGTGGAAGTGAGTGTGGACATGGACACCGGTAAGGTTCACGTGGAGCGCATGTACGATGCTCATGACTGCGGTTTTGCCATCAACGTTACGTCCGTCGAAGGCCAGATGCAGGGGTCCCTTTCCATGGGTCTGGGTGAGGCCCTTTTCGAGGAAGTCAAGTTTGACGAAAAGGGAAAAATCCTCAACCCCAACCTGGCCGAGTACAAGATAGCCACGGCCCTGGACATGCCCAACGTGGATGTCATCATCGTGCAAAGCAATGAGCCGGCCGGACCCTACGGGGCCAAGGAGGTTGGAGAAGGGGCGATCATGCCCACCATCCCGGCAATCCTCAATGCCGTCTCAGATGCGATCGGCGTTCAGATCAATGAGCTGCCGTTGACGCCTGAGAGGGTCTATATGGCCATCAAGGAGGCTAAAGCAAAAAATTAAAGATTAAAGACATGCTAATAAGAAACAAAGCTTGGAAGATAGGTCGCAATCTGGGGAAATAAAAGCAGGAGACCCGTCAACAAAAAGAGCGCAATGAGAAACGGGAAGATCCCGCGGAAGATTACGTGGAGCGGAATGTCTGGGGCAATGCCCTTTATTACAAAGACATTCACCCCCACCGGAGGTGTAATGACTCCCATTTCCGCCACAAGTACAATAATGACCCCGAACCAGATAGGATCGAAGCCGAGTCTCATCACGAGGGGGAAGAAGATCGGAATTGTTACAACTATGAGGGCCATGGAATCCATAAAAAAGCCCCCTATGAAGTAAATGAAAATGATAACCCCCATTACGGCCATGGGGGAAATGGGGAGTTCGCCTATCCAGTCCGCCAGTATGAAGGGGATGTTGGAGATGGCCATGAAATGGCCGAAGACCGTGGCCCCCATAATGATGAATAAAACCATGCAGGAGGTTTGCAGGCCTTCCCTGCTCGCCTCCAGAAACACCTTCCAGGTGAGCTGTCTACGCGCCAGTCCGATTAGGAGTGCGCCTCCGGCACCGATGGCCCCGGCCTGGGTAGGGCTGAACCATCCCAAAAACAATCCGCCGATGGTCAAGGCGAACAAGATGACGGCCTCCACAATACCCGATGTAGCCCGGATCTTTTCCCTCATGGACACAGGCTCCCCCGGGGGGCCCAGCCGGGGGTTTCGAGTGCAAAGTATTGCCACTGTGGCCACAAAAAAGAGGCTTAAGATAATTCCGGGCAGTACGCCGGCCACAAAGAGTTTGCCGATGGATTCCTCCGTCAGGATACCGTAAACGATCAGAATGGTGCTCGGGGGAATCAGAATGCCAAGGGCCCCTGAGGCCGCTACCGTGCCGGTGGACAGCCTGTTGTTGTATCCATATTTGCGCATTTCCGGGAGGGCGATTTTTCCCATTGTGGCTGCAGTGGCGGCTGTGGACCCGCAAATGGCCGCGAAACCCGCACAGGCGAGTACTGTGGCAACGGTCAGGCCACCGCGCATGGAACCGACCCAGGAATATGCCGTTTTGTAAAGCCTGCGACTGATGCCCGAGGCAAATGCGAACGCCCCCATCATGATAAACATGGGGATCACTGAAAGAGGATAGGAGGAAAATGTATCGAATATGTCCTGGGCAAGGAGGCTGAAGGAGGCGTCCGGTCCTGCAAGAACGACGAACCCGATGACTCCTACACAGGTCATGGCAAACGCCACCGGCATTCTCAAGAGGAAGAGAAACAAAAGTAACGCAATCCCCAAAAGCCCCACTGTCGAAGGATTCATTTGCCGACCACCATACGTATTGATTTGAGGAAGTCATAAATTAATATGAGACAAACCGATACAAATGGAATAGTGATACTGTAAGCAAAGTAATGCAGAGGGATACGCGCCGTTGAGGTCACCTCCCCTGTTACTTGCAGGGCATGGGCATAAATGATCAGACGCCAGACTGTGAGGGCAAAGAGGCCGAACCCCAAAAGGTGGATAAACGCATCCACAGCAGCCTGCCATTTCTGGGGAAGAACCATCACAAAGAATTCGACCTGGACATGTCTCCCCTTCAGAAGGGTCGCGCTGGCTGCAAAGGAGATTGCGATCAACTGGGAGATCATTACGATGTCTAAGGCGCCGAAGACCGGTCGCAAAAAAAGCTTGGCCCCCATGACATCTATGCAAGTGATTAAAATCATCAAAAAAACGGCCAGAAGGCCTACAGACTCCAGCCAGAGACTCAACCGGGAATTGAATTTTTTGAAACGATCCAGCATGGCTATGGTCCCTCTCAGTCCAGTCGGGGAACGGCTTCCGGGGAGTGCAGTGCACCTGGCTCTGATTGCGATTGGGATATATGCCTCCCCGGAGCCGAGAGACCACAGATGGTCTGTGGCCTCTCCCTACCGGCTCTGTGAACATGCGGCATTCAGGATACCCTGCATGCGGGAGCCTTACCGGGATTGCATGGCTTCAGGCCCCGTGGGTGATTTAATCCGGTAGCCGATCTGCTTTTCAGTCCAAAAATCTATCCGATCCCGCAGAAAGGCAATCCATCCCCTGACCTCTTCCTCGGAATGGCCTTTGCCTACCATATCCTTGACATATCCCTCGACAACCGGCTCCGTCGCCTTTTTCCATCTGGCGATCTCTTCGGGCGACAAGTGGATGATCTCGACCCCTTTTTCGGCGGCGAATTCCATTCCGTCAAAATCGATCTCGTTCCACATCAGGGCGAATCTCTCCTTGTATTCGCCGCAGAGCTCATCAAAGATCTCCTTGAGATCCGGGGGTAATTTTTCGTAGCTCTTCTTATTCATGGCCACATAGAAGGTGTACAGGTTTCCCACCTTCCAGGTCGATGTCGTGTAGTTCGCGACCTCGCCGAACCGGAAGGTCTTAAGGGTTTCAAAGGGTGTGTTGACCCCCTGGATCACTCCCTTGGCCATGCCGTCGTAAACCTCCATAATAGGCATGGGAGCGGGTGAAGCCCCCAGCGCGGTAACCGTGTCGCCCACTCGGCCGGGCGCCCGGATGGTAAGGCCTTTGAGATCCCCCAGCTTCCGCACGGGTTTGGTGGTGATCATCACGTTAGGTGTGCTTGCATGCATCCAGAGCACCTTGAGCTTGTCCCATTCCTTGGGTTTGAATTTCTGATAAAAATCATTGACCACTTGATTCGCTACCCATCCGCTGGGATAGCCCAGAGGCAGATCGCAGACTTCTGTGACTGGGAAGCGGCCCGGGGAGTACTCTACATGTGCAAACCCCATGTCGGCGATCCCGGCCTCGAGCCCCTTGGCCATGTTAGGCGGATTGAGCAGAGATCCGCCGCCGAAATACCGTGTCTTGATGCGGCCGCCCGTCCTTTCCTCCAGTTCGTTGACAAATGCTTCGCAGAGCAGGGATTGTTTGGCGGGCTGAGGAAATATGTGGGCGAATTTAAATTGTATGACCTCGTTTTCAGCGTGAACAAGGCCACAGGGCATGAATACCAGCATGACGGCCAAGCAAAGGATCCCCCCAATGATTGAACTCCATGTTTGCCTCATCGCTCAAACCTCCTCTTTGAATAGTTAAACCTTCTTTTCTCGCCACTATTTTTTGTGCCTCGGCCTCACTCCCGATGGGGCACACGTCCACACGGGCCATTCAGGCCGTTTTATCCGCCAAGGGGGCTCACCCCTTCTATTGCGTCAGGCATGTGCAGGCGATTGGATGAAGAACCTCCTTCTCCTATGCGTAATGAGCCTCTGTGCTGAGAATCCTGTGGAATTTTGCAGCCTTTTTTTTGAGATGAAGCAAATTGAGGTGTCAGATCGCCGGGATATACCCTATAACCCCTTTAAACTGGATTTTGAACGGGCCCTTTCATACTATTAAAAAAATGACGAGGTGAAAAGCCCTTAAACTTATTCTAATAGTGATTCCAGTAAACTGGTCTATAGGAAAATATGCAGATGAAGTGAAATAGAAAACTGAAAAGCGGCGCCGCAAAATTTCATATCGTGAAATATAATTTTATTTTTGAATCTTTTTATAATGTGGCTGGGATCTGTGTCAAGCAAAAACGATTTCAACCTCCCGATTGATATATACCGGAAATCTCTTTATGCCTTTTATCTTGACATGCAGAACGGCGGCGCCACGAGTTGCCTTTTCAAATGTGTAGGGATAGCCAGGATATCAAGTCCAGGTCGAATGTCTATGACCGCCGTCATATCCATTCTCGCCGGAACTATCAACCCACGGACATTTTTCCTCTGCTCTCACACCTGCGACAAGGATATTGTCCGGTGGCTCCATCCCTTGAACAATGGCCAGAAAGACATTATAACCTGAACCCCTGAAATAATTTTTGTCGAATGGATTTGAATCTGCAGGTTGCATCTTGATTTTTTAGAGTTATTTCAATAAAATGTATCGTAGATGCAGTGTGGTCTCATTCTTCACCCAGTGGGCGAAAGAGCTTGACAAGCATGACCACCCATGAGGTACAGCAGGATTTCAGCGCGAGCATAGGCCGTCTCCGGGGGCCTGCTGGAAGCTGTTAACCAAGCTTACTTTCGGATTCAGCATTATAGGTTAATGATATGGTTATCGATATGCACACACACGTTTTCCCTCGCAATATAGGGCCGGCTGTCCTATCTGATCTTTCAAGCCGGGCAGAAATTGTACATTACACAGACGGCAGCGTGGAAAGCCTTTTACATTCGATGGAGAGGGCGGGTATTTCTATATCTCTTATCAGCAGGATTACCACCCGTGCAGAGCGGGTGCCGGATATTAACTCCTGGCTTTCCGGGAGCCTCAGGCAAGGTATTCAGCCGATGGCTGCCATTCATCCTGACAACCCCGGTCTGGAGAACTATCTCGAAAAATTGAAGTCACAGGGCTTTAAAGGCCTCAAACTTCACCTCGACTATCAGGGATTTGATGCTGATGCCAGGAAGATGTACCCTGTCTATGAAGCAGCTCAATTTCTGCGGCTGCCTATCTTATTTCATGCCGGATTGGATCGCGGGCTGCCTCCCCCGGTTCGCGCAACGCCGGAACGGCTTCTCAAGGTTCACCGGCAGTTCCCGGATCTTACGATGATTGCTGCTCATATGGGGGGGGAAGACAATTACGGGGAGACGGAAGCCTGTCTTCTTGGCAAGGATATTTACTTGGACACAGCCTTTGTATTGAGAATCATGAATAGGGAGACATTAAAGCGTTTTTTTTCCAAACACCCTGTCGAAAAATTCTTGTTCGGGACGGACAGCCCTTTTACAGACCAGAAAACAGAGCTCAATTATTTTCAGAACCTGTCTTTTCTAACCCAAAATGCCAAAGACAAAATACTGGGGGAGAATGCAGCCGTTTTGTTCAATCTGGTGCCTTAATGCAGATATTAGATTTTTAAATAGCCCAGATCCGAAGAAATGGCACTGCCGGCTGCCTTGACCAGCTCGATGATCCTTTCAAAATTTTTCTCCGAATTCGTTTTAACCAGAGGAAGGGCGGCACCGATCGCCGCAATCACTTGACGGGAATAATCCCTGATGGGTGCGGCAATACCAATGATCCCCTCCACTGCCTCTTCTCTTTCCAGAGCATACCCGTTTGTTCGGATTTCCTCAAGCCGGAGGTTGAAGGCGTCGTTGTCGATGATGGAATAGGGGGTATGGGGTGCCAAAGGGGTTTCTCTGAGAATTTTATTCACCCGGTCGGGAGGCAGGTGGGCCATGAGGACCATGCCGAGCATGCCATAATGGAGCGGTCTGCGCCATCCAACATCCGAGAAGATCCGGATCATGCCTCGGCCCTCACGCTTATCCACATACACTAGTTCATCATCCATGGTTATGGCCATAAGTACGGTGGCATTGGCCTCGTCGCTAAGACGCGTCATGTGATGGGCCGCGGCCTTGCGCAGCGAGAAGGACGAAAACACAATCCCGCCCAATTCAAAAAGCCTCATCCCCAACTTGTACTGTTTTGTATTGGGGACCTGCTGGAGGTAACCACGGCTGGTAAGGTTGGATATCAATCGCTTGGCCGTGGTTTTGTTCAATCCTGTCTTTTCTGCTACGTCTGAGAGTCCCAGCTCTCTTTCCTGAAAGGAGAAGCAGTCAAGGATGTCGAGGGCTCTCTCCAGGGCCTGTACCCGGTAGATGGATTCTTTTTCCATTTTTTGTTTCATATCGCCATTTCTCAAAAAATTATTTGTGATACACCTCACGGTCCGTATCCTTGCCCGCCAGATCGGCCAGTCCGTTTTCACCGAATTTCTTGATCTTGACGCCGCCTGAAAGTCTTGGAAAGTCCTTCATGACGCATAATTCATTAGGGAACTTGTTGCGTGCAACCTTTCCTTCCAAAAAGTCCCTGATCTCATGCAGGCTCACGGTCTCGCCTTCCATGGGAATCACACAGGCACAGATATTTTCGCCCAGGACCGGATTGGCGGTGGCCACCACGGAGACCTCTTGCACTTTCGGGTGTTCTATGATTTTTGATTCCAGCTCATAGGGGTAGATCTTATAGCCTCCGCGGTTGATCAAGTCTTTTGTCCTGCCGTAAATCTTATAATACCCGTTCGGATCTCTCGATACCAGGTCTCCCATTAAAAGCCATCCATTGACGATCTGTCTGTTCGTCTCCTCGGGATTGTTCCAGTAGCCTTTCATCACATGCCATCCCGAGAGGCTCAGCTCGCCGATTTTACCGTCAGGCAACGGCTCCCGGGTTAAGGGATCCACCACTCGAGCCTCGGTTCCCTCAATGGGGACACCGATATATTTCTCCCGAATTTCTAACGGCGAAGGATAAGGACAGATGATTGCCAGCCCCGGCCCGACCTCAGAGGCCCCCATGAAGGATGTCAAGTAGACTCCCATTTCTTTTTCCACACGGCTGATGAGACCATCGGGCGCGGGCTGGCCTGCAATAAGACCGGCCCTCAGCGAGCTTAGGTCATAATTCTTCCTGGCGGGGTGGTTCAATTCGAGTATGTAATGCGCGGGCGCAGCCAGCTGCAGGGTGATTTTTTCATTTTGAATGATTTTAAAGGCCTCTTCCGGTTCAAAATAATCCATAAGGACCACCGTCGACAGGAGCAGCAGCGGTTGGATCAGGATGGCCCCGCAACCGTAGGAGTGCGACATGGGGAGAAAGCCTATGAAGACGTCATCAGGACCCGCTTGGACGCCGAGGGAATAGCCGCGTCCTGCCATGATCGACTGATAATGGGTGATCATGGCCCCTTTAGGCCTTCCCGTGGTGCCGGATGTATAGATAAGCATGGCCAGGTCGTTCTTCGTGTCGATGAGGGGGGGCGTATAAGTCAGTTTGCCGCCACGCGACACGAGTTGTTCAAACCGGACAACTCCCTCCCCCTCTCCATCCCCGGCAACAAAAATGTATTCAAGATCGGGCAATACGCTCCTCATGGCGAGAAGTGCTTCCAGATAATCGTGATTGCCCCATTCCCTGAAAACAAAGACGCCTTTTGCACCTGAATTTTTCAGAATAAATTCCGCCTCGGATTGTCTGTATAACGGATTCACCCATGCGACAATGGCACCAAGTTTCTCAAGGGCATAAAAGGCGGCGACAAATTCGATGGAACTTTTCATGTAGACGGCGATCCGTTCCCCCTTCTGAATGCCCAGTTCCGCTAGGCCGGCTGCGAGCGAGTCAACCAGGTTGTTGAGTTCTTCATAGGTCCTTCGTTCCGTACCATAGACAACAGCCGTCTTTTCAGGAACCTCTTTCGCCCCCCTCTCGAGTATCCGGCCCACTGTGAGGTTTTCCAAGTCAACCATGATAATTTCCTCCTTTTCGTCTTGACCTTGAATCCGGGAAAATTGCCGGACTGCTGCTCGGGCAAATACTTAACAGTTTCATATTGTGAAATGCATTTTTATTTTTTACAAAAGGTCAGAGCATCATGTCAAACGAAAAACCGGCTGGGAAAGTCAAATAAGGCCTGTTCAGTGTCCGTTAAAAAGGCAATTAGTTGAGATTTAAATAAAAAGCGTATTTTGCCGAGGAACTCCGCCGGATCAGCGATATATTTGCTTGACATGCTTCCGCAAATGTTTTACCTAGGAAATATATGTTTTCCAGGGAGAACTTAACTAATGTCTGCGAGACGCCATGAGAGTTGAATTCAAAAAAGTACCGGCGCTGGATAAGTGTTTTAGGATACTGGAATACCTGGCCGCGAAAAAGGGCTCTTCAAGCATGAGCGAGCTTTCGGAAAAATTGGAGCTCAACAAGAGCACGGTCTTTAACATTCTGCACACCCTGACGGATTTGGGTGTTCTGGAAAACAGCGACAACCGGTTTCGTTTCGGCCCCAAGCTCTATGTCTTCGGGAAAGCGGCTGAAAACGGTTCCGACCTGATACGGACAACTCACCCCTTCCTGGAGCAAATCAGCCGGAAAACAGGGTTGTCGGCGTTTCTTGGTATGCGCTCAGGTACTCGGGCCATCATATTGGATAAGGTGGATTCTCCTTTTGATCTAAGGATCTCCTCTGAAATAGGGCTCCACATCCCGCTTTTCAAGGGCGCGCACGGGAAGACTCTCATGTCGCTCCTCCCGGATGCGGAAATTGCCGAGCTGCTTTCGGAGGAGGAGGTCGGGCGCGCGTTGTCCTCTTCCGGTAAAAGGAAATTCAAGGAGGCGATAAAAGGCGTTCGCAAGGAGGGAATAGCCCTTGATGATGAGGATTATATCGAGGGCGTCAGGGCCCTGGCCGTGCCCTTGGATCTCAAGAGAAAGAATCTCAAGGCCGCGATCTGGGTGGTGGGCTTGAAGAGACAGATACAGGACGAGGACATACCGGAGTATTCAGCTTTGCTGAAGGAGACCGTCAAAATGATCGAGAACCAATTATAGTTCCGGATACTTTTATTACAGGGAGTTGCCTCGCCGAGTGAAAATCACAGACGATGCAAAAGAGACATTCGATTCCGGGGGAATGAAAAGAGGATTGACGGGAAGGGGCCGGTAAAATCATTTGGTGTGTGTGTTAATCAGGTTTGCGCGACAAGCCGAGGGGGTGACGACATGGAAAATCCAAGGGAAATTTATACTGATTGCACGCTGTGCTATCACAGCTGCGGTACCAAGGTGACGGTGGAAGACGGTAAGGCTGTAAAGATTGAGGGGCTCGGATCCCATCCCCTGAATAAAGGGCTGCTCTGCCCCAGAGGGGAAGCCGCCCTGGAGAACATATACAGTCCCGACCGCCTGAAGTCCCCCATGAAACGAGTGAACGGAGGTTTTGAGAGGATTTCCTGGGATCAGGCCCTTGACGAGATAGCGGAGAAGCTCAACCGGCTCAAGGAGGAATTCGGTCCCCAGGTCCTGGGTGTTTTCAGTGGTTCCATCGGGGTGGAGAACCTGGAGATGGCGGGTCTCGTCCAGAGGTTCAAGGCGGCTTTCGGCTCCCCGAACTTCTTTTCGGTGGAAAGCGTCTGTTACCGCATGCGAATACGCACGAGGCAGATCACTTTCGGCAAGTATCCAACAGAGGAACTTGATTCCAACCTCTACATCCTCTGGGGGCACAATCCCGAAGAATCCGATTTTCCGTTGAATCTGGCCTTGAAAGAGAATCTCGAAAAGGGCGCCAAGCTTGTGGTTGTTGATCCGAAGCGCATCCCCCTGAGTGAAAAGGCGGACATGTACCTGCGCATCAGGCCGGGAACCGACGGCGCCATGGCCCTGGCAATGATAAACGTCATCATCAACGAGAAGCTCTACGACGAGGATTTTATAAACAAACACACCATCGGTTTCGACAAGCTGGTTCCCCATGTGCAGAAATATACACCCGAATGGGCGGAAGAGATCTCGTGGGTTCCCGCGGGTGAGATCCGCAAGCTGGCCCGGTTATTTGCAGGCACCAGGGGCGCAAGCATCTTTCAGGGCACCTGCACTCAGGACCAAACCGCCAACGGCACCCAGAACAGCCGTGCATTTTCAATCCTGCAGGTCATCACGGGTAACATAAATATCCCGGGCGGCTGGGTGATCAGCCCGAGACTGCCGCTGGGCAATGTGGGACTCAAAGTGGAGGGAGATCCTCTGGGCGCGGATAAATACCCACTGTTCTTCGAGGTCTGGGGCCGTAAAAGCCCATACGGAGTGGTCACCATGGTCCCGGAGAGCATTCCCGATAAACTGAAGGCCTTCATGGTGGTAGGCGGCAATCCGCTGCTGTCCATGCCTGACACAAATGCATTTACGGAAGCCTTCAGAAAGCTGGATCTCCTGGTAGTGCATGACCTCTTCATGACACAGACCGGACGGGAGGCCAACTATGTTCTTCCCGCCTGCTCGCATCTGGAGAAATGGGGTGTGGCCTATACGTATAACGTATGCCATTGCCTGCCGTATCTCATGCTGAGGAAAAAATGCATAGAACCCCTGCACGAGAGCTGGTCGGAGTGGAAGCTCTTCACGGAGCTGGCCAAAAGGCTCGGCCTGGGCGATCTTTTCCCATGGAAGTCTGAGGAGGAGTTCGTTGCCTTTGAATTGAAGCCTTCCGGGCTCACTTTTGACTACCTGTTGAATGAAAAGCCGGAGGGGGATTATTATCAGGAAAAGGAATACGGTATTTCCGATGGCCTGTTCAGGACCCCGACCCACAAGATCGAGATATACAGCGACGCCTTGGAGAAAGTGGGGCACAATCCTCTGCCCGACTATCAGGAGCCTGAAAGAAGTCCCCTCAGCGCAGACAAGGAACTCTTGGAAAAGTACCCTCTGATCCTGTCCACCGGCAACCGGAACTATTATTACACCCACAGCCAGCACCGCTCAGTCGGGGCGCTGAAGGAAAAATCGCCGGAGCCCCTGGCCGAGATCGGTGTGGAGTCTGCGGAGAGTTTCGGCCTCAGGGACGGCGACCCCGTTATCGTGTCCACCCATCGCGGTCAGGTTAAGATGAAGCTGCGTGTGAATGAGCGTGTGGCTGAGGGTGTGGTGCTGGTGCCCCATGGGTGGGGAGGGGAGGCTAATGCCAATCTTCTCACGGACACCCAATGCCGTGAAGGCATATTAGGCTACCCTGATATGAAATCACTCATGTGCAGTGTGACCAGGGCCTAGAAGGAAGGATTTTGAACGAAGTGAAAACAAACAATTAAAATCAATGCTGTAAAAAAGCTTGGTAAGGGTCAGGTCATTCAGAGGAGAAATAAATGAGGTACGCAGAAACAGGATATCAATTGGAAATTGATTTATCCACTGGGAACATTGAAAAGGTGGAAACCGACCCAAGAGATATGGAGTTATATCTGGGGGGGCAGGGCATTGCCGCCAAAATCCTGTTTGAGAGGGTCCCTGCCGATACGGAGCCGTTCTCCCCGGATAATCTGCTGATATTCAGTGCCGGCCTCTTACACGGAACTCCGGTGCCCGGCGCCAACCGTGTCGCTGTAAATACTTTTTCTCCCCAGACCAACCTGATGGCCCACTCGTTGATGGGAGGGTTTTTCGGGCCAGAGCTCAAGTTTGCGGGCTACGACAGAATAGTCATCAGCGGCAAGGCCCCGGACCTGGTTTATCTGTATATCAAAGATGACACCGTGGAATTACGGGACGCAACACATCTCAGGAGCAAGGGCTGTACGGAAACCGGGGACCTGCTCAAGAAGGAGTTGAAGGACGACAGGTTCCAGGTGGCCGCCATCGGCCCGGCCGGTGAAAACAGGGTTTACACTGCGTCAATTGATCACGGCCACTCCAGTGCGGCCCGCGGGCCGGGGCCGGTCATGGGTGACAAGAGGTTGAAGGCCATTGCCGTACGCGGGACAAAGGATGTTTATGTGGCCAGGCCGGCTGAGCTCTTTGAGATGTGCCAGGAACTCCACAGGAAAATCGCAGAGAGTGATGGATGCGGAGATTGGATGGCTGTGGACGAGGATGACAGCTTCCACCACAACAACTTTGCCTGGGGCAATGCGCGCACGAGGATAAAAAACTATTGGAGCCAGGAACTGGAAGACAGGTGGCGGAAACTGAAATACGATCATATGGACAGGCAGACAAGCTGTTTCAACTGCCCGAAGAAATGCCGCAATGTGATCTCCTGGCCGGGACGGAAAAGATTCGCATATAAATGCTACGGAAAAGACACCTATCACATGGCTGCCTTTCAGGAACTGGATTTTTCTTACGAGATCCTGGGCATTGCACAGGACTACGGGCTGGACTCGTATTCTACGCCGCAGGTGATCGCCTTTGCCCTGGAGCTTTATGAAGACGGGATACTGACGGACGAGGATCTCCCCGGCATGCCGTCCGACGTCAGGGGCAGGTTCTACTACCTCATGGAAAAGATCGTAAACCGGGAGGGTATCGGAGACGTCCTGGCAGACGGCGTGTATTGGGCCGCCCGCCGGATCGGAAAAGGGGCGGAAGAATACGACCATAACACCACGAAAAAATTCGAGCAGCTGCCAATCAAGCTGGGAAAGCTCAACCCCCCCTATTTTCTCATGATCGCCACGGGCGAGAAGATGGCTATCACCCAAATTGAAGGGTCCTTTCCACAGGACCCTCTTCCTACCATGGAGGAGAGGGAAGCGTTTATCAAAAAATGGGAGGCCCTGCCGGATGAAAAGTATGCCGACATCTTCAGGAATTGGGAAAAGCGCAATGACCTGTCCAATGAGGAATCCTGCCTTATCACGGACTGGAATGAGGCGATGCATTACATTGATGATTCCATCGGCCTCTGCGGGTTTGTGTCGTCCTTCAGGGGGCAGTTCGGCGGTGGTGTTGCCTACCACATGAACAACATACCGCCTATCCTGTCGCTTGCCACCGGTGTGGAATTTGACAAAGACAAGGTCTGGAAAATTTTTCAAAGGAACCGGAACCTGGTCCGGGCGGTCAATGTGAAGAGGGGCCTCAGGAGAAAAGACGAGAGGCCGCCCGAGGACCACTGGGCCGTGAGGGACGAAGAGTACGAACAGAAGCTGCTTGACGACTACTACGAATTCAAGGGATGGAACAAGGACGGCGTTCCAACCCGGGAGACACTGAAGGAGCTTGATCTGGACTTTGTGGTCGATGACTTTGAAAAGAGCGGCATTTGGGAAGAGAACTAACGGGGGATTTACCGTGGAAGACGGCAACAAAAAAAAGATCGTCAAGGATATAAAGGTGGATGTGGATCAATGCACGGGCTGCCGGTCGTGTGAAATGGCCTGTTCCGCGTTTCACGCTGTGCCGAGATATAGCAGCATGAATCCGGCGAGGGCCAGGATTCGTGTCATTATGGACGAGCTGGCCGATGTTTATGTCCCGGTTCGTGCCGGTGGTTATATGAAGGCCGAATGCAATGGAAGAAATATTTACACGATCAACGGAAAGCAATACTCCGAATGCAGCTTTTGCCCGGCTTCCTGTCCGTCCAGGGACTATTTCAAGGAGCCTGATTCCGGTCTTCCATTGAAGTGCGATATGTGCGAGGACGAACCGCCGCTGTCTGAACCCATGTGCGTGCAGGCCTGCAAATTCGACGCACTGATTTACGAGGAAAGAGAAGAGTATGTGGAAGAAGATGAAGAAATCAGCCAGGGCGATATGGAGCTCGCATACGATGTGCTGGTAAAAAAATATGGAAAGAAGAAGTTGGTGGATACTTTTTCTCGATTGTCCAAGGGGTAGAACTCTAAAGAAGAGGTCAAGACGTGGAGACTGTAACTCCTTTAGAAGAGGTATTGGATCTCATAAAAGAGACCGGAGGGGAGTCGTTCAAATACTGTTATCAGTGCGGGATGTGCGACGCTGTCTGTCCCTGGAACCGGGTCCGTCCATTCAGCATGCGTAGAATAATCCGGCAGGCCGATTGGGGACTGACCGAGATCGAGAACGAGGAAATCTGGCGCTGCACGACCTGTGGAAAATGCCCGCAGAAGTGCCCCAGGGGGGTCAACCAGATAGAGGTCGGGGTGGCCGCGCGCAGAATTGCCACGGAATACGGGGTCTTTCCCGCAGCCGTGAAGCCTGTCCGCGGAATAAGTGCAAGCCTGTCCGGCGAAGGCAACCCCTTGAATGAAAAACGGGAAAGTAGAGCGGACTGGGCAAAGGGCCTGTCCGTACAGGCGTTCACCGAAGGGATGGACGTCTTATATTTTACGGGCTGCTATTTCAGCTACGACCCGAGGCTGAAAAAAGTGGCAGCCGCCACAGCCGCCATACTCAACCGCGCAGGGGTGGAATTCGGGATACTGGGTTCAAAGGAGAACTGCTGTGGAGAGAGCATCCGCAAGACGGGTGACGAAGAGGTCTTCAAGCAACTGGCCAGGGAAAATATAAAGACTTTTGTCGACCACGGCGTGCACAAGATCCTTGTCTCTTCCCCCCATTGCTACCACACATTCAAAAACGAGTACCCGGAATTCAGTGTGAATTTCGAGGTGATCCATGTCTCCCAACTCCTCTTTGAACTTATTCAGCAGGGGAGGCTCGAGATTACCAAAGGTTACGGGAAGAAAGTAACCTACCACGATCCGTGCTATCTGGGCCGCCACAACGGCATTTATGAGGAACCCCGGGGCGTCTTGAAGAAAATACCCGGTCTGGAACTGGTGGAGATGGCTGATTCCCTGGAAGAAAGCCTCTGCTGCGGGGGAGGAGGGGGAAGGATCTGGATGGAAACCCCGAAAGGGGAAAGATTTTCAGACCTCCGGTTGGAACAGGCCATGGAGACAGGAGCGGATATCCTCGCCACCTCCTGCCCTTACTGCATCGCCAATTTTGAGGACAGCAGGCTGACCCTGGATGCGGAAGAAAAAATAGAGATCAAGGATCTTACTGAAATCATTCAGGAAGCCATTGAGGATTGAATATTCCCTGAACAGGACGGAGAACGTGGAAAAAGAATCATTTGAAGGACAGTCTGGTTATCATCCCGCAGGCGGGCGTTTTGGAGACGTCATGGTCGTGGGGGGCGGGATCAGCGGTATTCAAGCCTCTCTTGATCTTGCCGATACAGGCTACAAGGTCTACCTGGTTGACAAGTCCCCTGCAATCGGCGGCAAGATGTCCCAGCTGGACAAGACCTTTCCCACCAATGACTGCTCCATGTGCATTGAATCTCCCAAATTCATTGAATGCGCCAGGCATCCCAATATAGAAATCATGTCCTATACCGAAGTCGAAAGGGTCAAGGGGGAAGCGGGAGATTTCAAGATAACCCTGATCAAGAAGCCCAGATACATTATCGAGGACAGGTGCACGGGGTGCACGAGCTGTGTGGAGCGATGTCCGGTCAAGGTCCCTGACCCGTTCAATCAGGACCTTTCCATGAACAAGGCCATCCATATCTACTTTTCCCAGGCCGTCCCGCTGATCACCTATGTAGATCCTGAAGCCTGCCTCTACTTTGAA
Organism: uncultured Desulfobacterales bacterium; assembly: GCA_964512335.1. Lineage (GTDB taxonomy): Bacteria > Desulfobacterota > DSM-4660 > Desulfatiglandales > HGW-15 > JAIPEI01. The sequence continues at coordinate 18,697 of CAZEIA010000010.1, read as the reverse complement.
GACGAGAAATGCAACATCTGCGTGGGTGCCTGTAAGAACGAAGCCATAGATCTCCACCAGAAGGAGGAGGTGTTGGAGATCGAGGTGGGGGCGATTATTCTTTCTCCGGGCTACGAGATATTTGATCCCGGGCTGAGAGGTGATTACGGGTATGGGAAGTTTGAGAACGTAGTAACCAGTCTCGACTTTGAACGGCTGCTATGCGCCACCGGGCCTTACGAAGGAGAGATACTGCGCCCATCCGATATGAAGCATCCGAATAAGATCGCCTGGATTCAGTGCGTCGGTTCCAGGCAGGTTACAGAGGGTGGCAACAGCTACTGTTCAGGCGTGTGCTGCACCTACACCCAGAAACAGGTGATCCTGGCAAAGGACCATCATCCGGACCTGGAGGCCGTGGTCTTTCATAATGACATCCGGGCCTTTGGAAAGGATTTCGAACGTTTCTACCAGAGGGCGGAGAACCTTCCCGACGTCCGGTTTATCAGAAGCTATGTCTCCATGGGAAAGGAGATACCCGAAAGCAAAAACGTGACCATCAGGTACTCGACCCTGGAAGACGGGGTCAAGGAAGAGGAATTCGACCTGGTGGTCTTGTCCGTGGGTCTTACCCCCCCGGCTCAGGTGGAGGAATTTTCAAAAAAGTTAGGTATCAAGCTCAATGAGCATGGGTTCTGCAGGACCAATCCCGACAACCCCATTGAGACCACTGTCCCCGGGATTTTTGTGAGCGGGGCTTTCCAGGGACCCATGGATATTCCTGAATCGGTCATGGCCGCCAGTGGAGCGGATGCCCTCTGCAGTGAGCTGCTCAGGCACCGCCGTGGGAGGCTGGCCGAAGACAGGGTGTATCCGCCGGAAAGGGATGTCTCGGGAGAGGAACCGAGGATCGGGGTCTTTGTCTGCCACTGCGGCGCAAACATCGGAAGGGTGGTGGATGTGCCTTCGGTGGTGGAGTATGCCTCCGGTCTGGATCATGTGGCCCATGCCCAGGAAAGCCTGTTTGCCTGTTCCACGGACAACGCCCGGCAGATAGCCGAGCAGATCCGTGAAAAAGGGCTCAATCGGGTGGTCGTGGCCGCCTGCACTCCCAGGACCCATGAGCCCCTTTTCCGGGACACGTGTCGTGAAGGGGGAATCAATCCCTATTTCTTCGAGATGGCGAATATCCGGGAGCATTGCTCCTGGGTACACTCGCGGGAAGCGAAGGAGGCCACCGAAAAGGCCAAGGAGATCGTCCGGATGTCGGTGGCCCGGAGCGCCCTTCTGGAACCACTCCAGGAATTCGAGCTTCCGGTGGACAAGAGGGCCATGGTGGTAGGAGGCGGCATCGCCGGTATGACCAGCGCACTGAGCCTCACCGAGCAGGGCTTCGAGGTTTACCTGGTGGAAAAGGAGAAGAATCTCGGAGGTATGGCCCGAAGAATTCATTACACCCTGGAAGGAATGGATGTTCAGGCCTTTTTGGGTGACATGATACGGAAGGTTTACAAGCACCCTTCCATTCACGTGTACACGGATGCGGCCGTCACCGAGGCCTCCGGTTATGTAGGGAATTTTACAACCAGGGTGACATACAAGGGGCTTCCCAGAGAGATACACCATGGAATCACCATTGTCGCTACAGGCGCTGAAGAATACCGGCCCACGGAATACCTTTACGGCGAAGATGACAGGGTGTTGACCTCGGTGGAGCTGGAGGAGCGGATCGCCCGGGGGGACGAACAGGTGGTCCAGGCATCGGATCTGGTGATGATCCAGTGCGTGGGCTGCAGAAACCAGGACAGGAATTACTGCAGCCGGGTATGCTGCAGCCATTCCGTAAAAAACGCCCTGAAGCTCAAGGAACTGAATCCCAGGATGAATATCACCATCATCTACCGGGACATGAGGACCTATGGCTTCAAGGAGGACTATTACAGGGAAGCAGCGGCCAAGGAAGTCAAGTTCATCCGGTATGAACCGGAGGACGGCCCCCGGGTGGAAGCAGTCGAGGAAGGCGGGCAGCCTGTCCTGAGGGTCACGGTGTCCGACCCTGTTCTAGGGCAGAGGCTTCAGTTGGATACCCGGGTGCTGGCACTGGCTGCTGCTGTGGTTCCTTCGGCAACAAGCCATGAGGTGAGTAAACTCTTCAAGGTGTCTTTAAACCCGGATGGTTTCTTCCAGGAGGCCCATGTGAAATTGCGGCCTGTGGATTCCGCCTCGGATGGCGTTTTTCTCTGTGGTACCGCCCATTATCCCAAGCATATCACGGAGACCATCAGCCAGGCTTACGGTGCCGCGGGCCGGGCCGCCACGATTCTCACCAAGGATTCGGTCATCGCCTCAGGCGCCGTGTGCGGGGTCCGTGAGGATGACTGCGTCTCGTGCGGGGCCTGTATCTCGGTGTGCACCTATGGCGCCATAGAGTTTGTGGATACGCCGAAAGGCAAAAAGGCCAGGGTGAATCCCGTCCTGTGCAAGGGGGACGGCCTTTGCAATTCAAGCTGTCCGACAGGGGCCATTTTTCTGAAACACTACACCAACGATGAGGTGTTCCGCCAGGTTGACGTGGCGTTCCCGGAATTCGGGGGGGATCCCGACTTTGTAGGCTTTTCACAAATAAAAGAAGCTATCGGGAGCAGAGGAGTGTGATAAAAATGGGTACAAGATCTGTGTTCAAACCGAAGATCCTGGGTTTTTTGTGCAATTGGTGAGGATACTCGGCTGCTGACCTGGCTGGAGTTTCCAGACAACAATATGCCACGGATATAAAGCTTGTCCGCCTTATGTGCACGGGCAGAATCGATCTGGAATTTATATTCCGGGCGTTTTCACGTGGAGCGGACGGGGTGTTCATCGGCGGTTGCTGGCCCGGTGAATGCCATTACATTACAGAAGGCAATTATCTTACGTTGAGCAGGGTGCATCTTTCCAAAAAAATGCTCAATCTCATGGGAGTGGCCCCCGAAAGGGTTCGGCTTGAATATGTATCCGCATCTGAAGGGAGCCGTTTCGCTGAAGTCGTTAATGACTTTTCCGCTGAGGTGAGGAGGCTTGGACCGCTTGGCCGAGGTGAAGGAATTAATGAAAATAAATTGCAATTCAAACTGGAGCAGGCGCAAAGGCTGGTCCCCTATATCAAGCTGGTGGAAAGAGAAAAGATGAGGGTTCCTGTCAAATCGGAAGAGACATATAACAGGTTTTTCAGCAGTGAAGAGTTTGAAGAGCAGTTTCAAGAACTCATAGGGGATAAATTTGAAATCAGCCAAATGATGGCGATTCTGCGGGAACATCCCGTTTCACCGGGGGAACTCTCCGAGATGTGCGATATCAGCCCGACGGATATAGCAAGGCACCTTCAAAACTCAACCATGCAGGGATTGGTAACGTTCGACGAAAGCCGGAACCTCATTGCCACGGTATAGGATGAAAGACATCGGGAAATAAGCTATGGACAATGAAAAAGTGGAACAGATTCTTGATGAGCACCAGGGGAAGGCCGGTTCGCTCATTCGTGTATTGATGGAAATACAGAGCGAAATCCACTGGCTGCCCAGAGAAGTATTGATGAGAATCAGCGAAAAACTGGAAGTGCCGTTCAGGCTGGTGTTTCAAATCGCCACCTTCTACAAAACCTTCCGTTTAGAGCCTCCGGGCCGGCATGAAGTCCACGTATGCAACGGCACCTCCTGCCATATCCGTGGATCTCAGCGTATCCTGGACAAGGTCCAGGACGTGCTCGGAACAAGGCCCGGCGAGACAGACTCCCAATCCAGGTTCACCCTTGTGGAAGGCAACTGCCTCGGATGCTGTACCCTGGGGCCTGAAATGATTATCGACGGGAACCATCACTCCGGAGTAAGCCCCGACGATGTGGAAGATATCCTGAAAAAATATGAGTAAGGGAAGGCCATGCCAAGGATAAATTCAGCAGCCGAATTGGAAAAATTCAGAAATGATATCTTGTCCAAACGAGATCCTGAAAAGCCTTCTATTGCCGTCTGCGCGGGAACGGCCTGCCTCGGGCTGGGCAATGACAAGATACTCCGCGCTTTTGAAGAAGAGATTAAAAAGCAGTCTTTAGACACAAAAGTTGATATCAGGCCCACCGGCTGCCACGGATTTTGTGAAAAAGGGCCCAACGTAGTGATTTATCCGGATGAGATCTGCTACATGGAGGTCACCCCTGAGGATGTCCCGGAAATTGTCTCCGAGACCGTGCTCGGAAAGAAAATCGTGGGCCGCCTTGTTTTTGAGGATCCGGACACCGGCGGGAAAGGGGCACATCCTTCTGAAATCCCATTTTACAGGCATCAGGTGCGGAACCTGATCGGTGACAACACCCTCATCGATCCCCAAAGCCTGGATGACTATCTGGCAGTCGGCGGTTATTCCGCCCTGTCCAAGGCGCTTTTTGATATGGGTCCACAGCAGGTCCTTGAAGAAGTCAAAAAGGCCAACCTGCGCGGTCGGGGCGGCGGCGGATTTTCTGCCGGTTTGAAGTGGGAGACAGCCCGCAATGCGCCGGGGGAGGAAAAATACGTAATTGTCAACGGCCACGAAGGGGAGCCGGGCGCCTTTATGGACCGTGCCCTGTTTACGGGAAATCCCCACAGCGTGCTGGAAGGCCTCATCATCGGCGCCTATGCGATCGGTTCCCACCAGGGATTTATCTACACCCGTCACGACAGTCCTCAATTGATCAAAAATATCAATACGGCCCTTGAGAAGGCCAGGGAATACGGGCTCCTGGGTGAAAACATCCTCGGGACCGGCTTCAGCTTTGATGTGGAAGTGCATTTTGATGTGGGCATATTTGTCTCCGGTGAGTCCAGCGCATTGATGCGGTCCATAGAGGGAAAGAATCCTGAACCGAGGCCCAAATACATTCGCACCTCTGTGAGCGGGATCTGGAACAGGCCGAGCAACCTGAACAATGTGGAGACCTGGGCTAACGTTCCTCAGATCATCAGCAAGGGCGCCGACTGGTATGCCGGCATCGGGACGGACAGCAGCAAAGGGACCAAACTTCTATCCTTGTCCGGAAATATTCGGAATACAGGAGTAGTGGAAGTCCCTTTCGGGACCACGCTCAGAGAGATCGTCTACGATATCGGCGGCGGAATTCGAAACGGCAAGAAGCTAAAGGCAGTCCACTTTGGGGGACCCATGGGGGGATCCGTGCCGGAGGGTTTGCTGGACACCCCTCTGGATTTTGACGAGATGGCAAAACTGGGCGCTCCCATAGGGGCCGGCGGCATGCTGGTGTTGGATGAGGACACAGATATGGTCGAATTGACAAGGTTCCACCTCAACTTCCTCACCAACGAATCCTGTGGAAAATGCATCCCATGCCGCGAGGGCATTCGGCATATGCTCAAGATCGTCACCCGAATCAGCCAGGCAAATGGGAGACCGGGCGACATCGAGCTTTTGGAGGAGATCGCCGAGGTATCCGGAGCCGCATCCCTGTGTTCTCTGGGAAAAACAGCCGCCGATACACTCAAAGGCACCCTCCGGTATTTCAGGGATGAATACACAGCAAACATTTTGACAAGAGAATGATAAGATGAGCGAAATTCTTTTGCAGGTAGATGGGAAAGAAGTGAAGGCAACCGAGGGGATGACCATACTGGAAGCCGCCCGGCAGGCAGGTATCTTTATCCCGACACTTTGTCACCACGAAAAACTGGAGCCCTATGGTGGGTGTCGAATATGCACGGTCGAAGTGGAATCGCGGGGCAGGACAAAAACCGTTGCCGCCTGCCTTTACCCCGTGGAACCGGATTTGGTTGTAAGAACGCGGTCTGAGCTGGTGGATAAGATCCGGAAGATGATTCTGGAATTTATGCTGGCCCATGCCCCTGACTCCGAAAAGTTACAGGACCTGGCTCAGGAATATGGAGCTGACAGGAACCGTTTTGATAAAGAGTTGTCCTTTTGTATCCTGTGTGGCCTCTGCGTAAGGTATTGTTCAGAGATCAAGGGAAAGAATGCCATCAGTTTCATCAACAGGGGAGGAAGTAGAGAGATCGCCTTTATCCCGGAGGTTGCCGCTCAGGAGTGCTGGAATTGCAAAGAGTGCTTTCCGCTTTGCCCTACATCGTATTTACAGGCCGCCTATCTGTTAACCGAAGCGCTCTCATTTCCCTCGCGCTCCTCCAAGTCCCCGGCAGGGCGATAGGGACCCAGGGACCTTCTTCACTGAACATACCAAGCTCTTGATCGAGGATGCGCTATAAAACCCGTCTCTCGCCAGGTATGCTGATTGTTATCCAAATACTTGATTGCACCCATTTACTCCGGCACGCCGAATCGCTATAGAGGTTCCAAGGAGAATTTAAAGCGCCAACAGGAATCTCAAAAAAGGAGGGCAACATGAAGAGGCTCGAAGGCTGTTCGGCGGTTATTACCGGTGGTGCAAGGGGCATCGGCAAGGCGATTTGCGA
>CAZEIA010000010.1:0-12166 GCA_964512335.1 uncultured Desulfobacterales bacterium | reverse complement strand
ATCCCTTATATGAAGCAGGGCAAAGGCGGGAGTATCATCAATCTTTCATCCATTTATGGAATTATAGGCGCACCGGACCTCCCTGCTTACCACGCTTCCAAAGGTGCAGTCCGCCTGATGACCAAGACCGACGCCCTGCTTTATGCCCCGGACAAGATCAGGGTGAATTCCATTCATCCAGGTTACGTATGGACTCCCCTGGTGGAAGACCTGGCCAGGGAGTCAGAAGAAGGGGTGGAAGAATTCAGAAGCAAGCTGGACGCCTTCCATCCCATCGGGCATGTGGGCGAACCCATGGACATTGCTTACGGGGCCCTGTATCTGGCCTCTTCCGAGTCAAAGTTCGTGACCGGTAGTGAACTGGTTATTGACGGCGGGTACACGGCACAATAGCTGGTTTCCTCCACTCTCAGCCACCTTGGTTCAGCGCCTCGAACCCGGACACAATGTCCAGGAGTTCCTCTGTGATGGACATCTGCCGCTGCTGGTGAAATCGGTTCTGGAGGTCTGCAATCCGCTCCTCGATGTTTTTTTCGGCGCCCTGCATGGAGGCCAGCCGGCTGGCGTTTTCACTGGCCAGAGACTGCGCGAATCCTCGGAAAAGGGCCACAAAGAGGTACTCGCGAACCAGTCCGGAAAACAGGGATTGGGGGTCTCCCCGAAAAAAGGGCAGGGCGCGGGTGGGCCAGGGGCTCTTACGAAGGTCGGCGAGCCACACCTGGTCGAGAGGTAGAAGGCTTATGATTCGCGGGCGGTAGGATGCGCCGGAAAGAGGTTCGCTATGGAACAGCAGGACCCGATCCACTCCTTGCTCCTCCTGCCAGGATATGATTTTAAGCAGAAGCTCCCTGACCCTGGGAGCAATGCCTGATACGCCGCCCGGCACCGCCATGACGGCTTCGAGAGGCTGCCCCTGTTCCTCCAGGCGAGCCCTGACCCGCTCCCCCACGGGGAGCAGGATCCGCTTCTCCGGGCGCGCCTGGAGATCGTCCAGGTGATTCAAGGTGTGGCCCACAACTTGATCGTTCAACTGGCCGCACATACCCTGATCCGAACCGAACACCACGGCTCCCGTCATTTGCCCGGTTCCTTTGCGTGTGAATACCTGACCGGTGTAACCGCCCTGAAAGACCGCCCGAAGTCCCATTTCCACAGTCCTGTAATAGTCCTCCAGAGACTCGACCGCCCGTTCGAACTGCCGGATTTTCACCGCGGCCAGGGCCTTCATGGTCTTGACCACGGACTGAAGGTCCTCGGTGCTTTCGATCCTTCGCTTGAGGCTCTCAACCGTCTCCATCGTCTTTTTCTTCCTCTATCCCCACGGCCTCTTCAGCAGTTCGAGCAATGGAGGCCAGGTCTTCCTCTTCCAGCCCTTCGCCCTTGGACATACGCTCGCAAAGCTCTCCGAGATTTTCGGTCACGGCCCTTCTGACGCGCTCTTCCGCCTCTGCCACGTCTTCCTCGGGAAGCTGGTCGAAAACCCCCTCCTTGACGGCGACCAGGGCCGCGATCTGTTCCGACACCGTCAGCGGTTCATACTGCTGCTGCTTGAGGACCTCGCGCACTCTTCGGCCGCGCTCCAGGGTTTTTCGGGTGTCCTCGTCCAGCTGCGTGCCGAACCGGGCAAAGGACTCCAGTTCCTCGAACTGGGAATAGGCAAGCCTCAACTCACCCGCCACGGCGCGGTAAGCCTTCAGCTGGGTCTTCCCTCCCACCCGGGAAACCGATTTCCCTACGTCCACAGCCGGCAGCACTCCCTTCCGGAAAAGTTCGGGGGAGACGTAGATCTGACCGTCTGTGATGGAAATCAGGTTCGTGGGTATGTATGCGGAGATGTTCTGGGCCTCGGTTTCCACAATAGGAAGGGCGGTGAGGGATCCGCCGCCTTTTTCTTCACGCAGGTGGGTGAAGCGCTCCAAGAGCCGGGAGTGGATGTAAAAGATGTCTCCCGGGTAGGCCTCCCTGCCGGGCGGGCGCCGGAGCAGGAGGGAAAGCTCCCGGTAGGCCCGGGCGTGCCGGGTCAGATCGTCCAGCACTACTAGGGCGTCCCGGCCTTTCTCCATGAAGTGTTCTCCCAATGAGGCGGCTGCATACGGGGTGAGAAACTGCAGGCCGGGCGGATCCCCTTCCGTGGCCGTCAGCACGATACTGTATTTCAAGGCGTCGTTTTTCCTGAGGTCGTCCATGACCCTGGCAACGGCGGAAGCGCGCTTTCCCACAGCACAGTATATGCAGATCACGCCGGTGTCCTTCTGGTTGAGGATGGTGTCCACGGCAACAGCGGTCTTCCCTGTCTGGCGGTCCCCCAGAATGAGTTCCCTCTGGCCGCGTCCGATGGGGATGAGGGCGTCCACGACCTTGATTCCCGTCTGAAGCGGAACGGTCACGGGCAGGCGGTCCATGATGGCAGGAGCCGGCCGTTCCAGGGGCAGTTTCCGGCTGACTCTCAGGGGACCCAGACCGTCCTGAGGCCTTCCCTGGGCGTCCAGCACTCGTCCCAGGAGCTCATCTCCAACCGGAATCTCGGGGACGCTGTGTGTGCGACGGGCCTCACTTCCCGCCTGGATATCGCCGCTTTCGTCCAGAAGCACGACGCCGGTCCCCTTTTCATCCACGTTAAACGCCATGCCCAGGCGATCCCCGGGGAAGCGGATGAGCTCGAGGGAACGAATACCCTTGAGACCAGTTACCCGGACCACGCCGGGCCCTACACTTGAAACGGTTCCCACTTCCCGGCTCTTGAGCCCGGCCTCGTGTTCTTGAAGGGTCCGGGCCAGGACCTGAAAAGTATCGTCCAATAAGCCTTGCAGATTTGCCGTTTCGCCGCTCATGCGTTCTCCCGGGCCTCCTCTGCAGCTTCGGCCTCCAGGGCCTTAAGGGCGTGTTCCTCCAAGTCGTCCAGGTACTCCTCGAAACTCCATGCCAGCTTTCTGCCCTTCATCCGGATTTCCAGCCCTGGAATTGAGTCTTCGCCGGTCTCGTAGTCAATACTGAGCTCGTCACCCAGTTTTTCTTGAATCTTACGGGTTACTTCCTGTTTCATCCCGGCCGGCATCTCAAAGCTGCTCCGGACCGTGACACGGTTTCCGTCATCCCGCGCCGCTTTGCTCATGGCGTCTTGATCCTCTTGGTCCAACCCTGCAAGGCGCTCCAGGAATGTATGCACCATTGTCTCATCCACATTGGTGCCGGCCAGGTCCTTCAGTGCCTTGCGGCAGGCGGTGTAGACCTCCTGTGCCGCTATCCGGCGGAGTTCACGGCTGAAGGCTGTCTTTTCCCGGGCCAGCGATTTCCGCCATTCCAGCCGCATGGCCTCCACCTGGTCCCGTGCCTCCCGCACCAGGCGCTTCCTTTCCTTCTCCGCCTCTTCCCTGGCTTCAGCCAGGATGTCACTGCGATCATCTTCCAGTTCCAAACGCTTCTTCCTGAGGGTTTCAGCTTCTTCTTCCGCTTCGTGCTCCCGATCCCGGGCCTCCTCCATGCGGTTTTGAATACGTTCTTCCCGCTTGTCCATGGCCTGGAGGATCCGGTCGTATAAGAAGTGCTTCAGGAGGAAGACAAGGATAAGGAAATTGACGATCTGGGCGGCAACGGTGAACCAGTCGATGAGCACGGCTTATCCTCCTGCGTTAGCCACTACGTAATCCCAGAAGGGATTGGCGAAGATTATGATCATGGATACGACAAAGGCGTAGATGGCTGTGGACTCGATCATGGCCAGCCCGACGAATAGGGTTCGAGTTATGCTGTTCGTCTCGTCCGGCTGCTGGGCTATGGAGCTGAGAGCCTGGGCCACGGCCCTGCCCTCGCCGATGGCCGGCCCTATGGCGCCGATGCCGATGGTCAGGCCTGCGGAAAGGACCGAGGCCATGCCTATGAGTGAGATTCCTTCCATTAGGTTTATTCTCCTTTCTCTCCTTCCGGGGTTTCCTGCTTCTGTTTTCGCTTCTGCCGCGCCCTTGTGCCGGAAGCGATATACACTATGGCCAGAATCGCGAAAATGTAGGCCTGTATCACCCCGGTCAGGAGTCCCAGGGCGTTCATGATCACGGGAAACACAAAGGGGGTGAGGGCCAGGAGGATAGCTACTATCTTGCCTGCGCTCATGAGGTTTCCGAAAAGACGCACCGCCAGGGCCAGTGTCCGTGACAACTCTCCCATGAGGTTGAACGGAAGCATGATCACTGTGGGTCTTATATACTGCTTGAGGTATTCCAGAAGCCCGCTGCTTCGAATACCGTAAGCCGGCACTGCAACGAAAACGCAGATGGCCAGGGCGGCCGTGGTGGAAAGGGAGGCGGTGGGGGGCGTGAAGCCCGGCACCACGTTGAGGATGTTGGAGAGCAGAATGAACAGGAACAGGGTTCCCACAAAGGGCAGGTAGGGCCGCGGCGGCTCTTGGGAGATTTCCCGGATTTCGTTCTCCATGCCTTTGACCAGGATCTCCAGCAGGTTCTCCCAGCGGGACAGGGGCAGGTCGGAGCTTAAACGGCGGGTAATGAGCCAGGCTCCGAGCAGCATGAGCGCCATTACAGCCCAAGTAGCTACGATGGTCAGGTTCAGGTGGGCGAACCCCCACTGCCAGAAAATCAACTGGTCCGGCGTGATATCTTTAATGTCCATATCCGGAAGCCTCCAATTGGTCCTGCCGCCCTGAGAGGGTCGTGGCCGGGGACGGCCTCATCCGGAATACCACGGCAATCCGCACCATTATGAAGCCCCCCAGACCGGCCGCCAGCATGGGCCATCCTCCCTGAAGAACTCCGTAGAATCCCAGCAGGCTCAGTCCGGCCCGCAAGACGAAGCTCCCGGCCACCCATGCCGCGGTATGCCGGACCCTGGGGAGCAGGCGCACTGTCCACCAAAGCCCTGCAAAGTAGAATCCTCCGATTACTGTTCCCGCAATAAAGGCGTAAATGTAGTCCATTATTTTTCCCTGCTTTCACGTTTTATCCAGTACCAGGCGCTCAGACATCCCACAGCCACGCCGACGAAAAGGCCGGTGAGGGTCCAGGAAATCGTGCTTTCCCACTCCCGGTCCAGCCATACGCCAAGGCCCACTCCAATTATGGTAGGAACAGCCACGGCCCATCCCACAAGCCCGAACATTCCCAGGCCGAACCAGACCCCACGGTCCTCCTTGCGGGCGCGCAGCTTTCGCTGCTCTTTAGCGCCTACTTCCCTGCTCCATGTGCGCTTTTCTTTCTCAGGCACGTTTCTGCAGCTCCAGGAAACGCCTTACAAAGTTGGCTTCGATTTTGGCCACGGCCGATCGTTCCACCTTCTCCCTGTCGTCCAGGACCCGGAACTTATCCTGGATGGTGCGCTCCAGTGTCCCCAGGTCCTCCCCTTTAACCGCATCCCTGGCTGAGACGAGTACATCCGACCTGACTTTGACCAGCACGCCTTCGTCCACCGCCAGGAACACCTCCCGGCCTTCCGGGGATTCGTAGGAAAACAGTCCGGGTACCAGGAGGGAAGTGAAGTCGATATGGTTGGGCAGCAGGCAGAAATGACCGTCTTCTCCCTCTGCCGTGACCTTGACCACTTGTTCGTCAAGCAGCACATCGGAAGGAAGCAGGATTCTTAGATGCATCATTTCCGGGACTCCTTTTCCTGAACTTCCTCTCCGGCCTCATCCTTTTTGCCGGGTTTTCCCTCCTCGATTTTTCCGATCATGTAGAGAGACCGCTCCGGCGCATCTGCGAACCGGTCATTGAGGATCTGTTCGCACCCGTCAAGGGCGTCTTCCAGGGAAACCATCTTCCCTTCCATGCCTGTAAACTGCTCGGTGACATAAAAAGGCTGGGTCAGGAAACGTTCCAGCCGCCTGGCCCGGTTCACGAGCCTTCGATCTTCCTGGGAGAGCTCCTCCATTCCCAGCATGGCGATTATATCCTTGAGCTCTTCGTAGTTGGCCAGCGTGTTGCGCATCTCCTGAGCGATTCGGTAGTGGCGTTCCCCCACAACGTGGGGCACGAGCATTTTGGAACCGGACTGCAAAGAGTCTATGGCGGGGTATAGACCCTCACTCGCCTTTTTCCTGGAAAGCACAATGGAGGCGGAAAGGTGTCCGAAGGTGTGAACCGCGGCCGGATCGGTGAAATCATCCGCGGGCACGTACACCGCCTGAATGGAAGTGATGGCGCCTGTGGACGTGTTGCTGATCCGTTCCTCCAGCTGTGCCAGCTCAGTCCCCAGGGTGGGTTGATAGCCTAGCCGGGAGGGCAGAAGGCCCAGAAGACCTGACACCTCCATGCCCGCCTGTATAAACCGGAAGATGTTGTCCACAAGGAGCAGTACGTCCTGTCGCTTTTCGTCCCGGAAGTATTCCGCCATGGTCAGGGCCGCGTGACCGACCCGGAACCGAGCGCCCGGGGCTTCGTTCATCTGGCCGAACACCATGACCGTATTGTCGAGCACGCCGGCCTCCTTCATCTCCCGGTGGAGTTCCTCACCTTCCCGTACCCGCTCGCCGATCCCGCAGAAGAGGCTGACCCCTTCGTGCCCGGTCACCATGTTGTTGATCATCTCCATGATGAGCACGGTCTTCCCCACGCCCGCGCCCCCGAAAAGTCCCGCTTTTCCGCCAAGTTCCAGTGGAGAAAGGACGTCGATGGCTTTGATGCCCGTAATAAACACCTCTGATGTGGTGGACTGGCGCTCCAGGGGGACGGGTTTCTGGTGGATGGAACGCCACTGCCCGCCGGTGACGGCTCCCTCGCCGTCGATGGTTTCTCCGAACACGTTGAACATACGTCCGAGAAGACGATCGCCCACAGGTACGTGCAGGGTGTGGCCTCGATCCGTCACGCTCGAGCCTTCTGCAAGGCCTTGTGTCGAGGTGAGGGCGATGCTGCGGACGGTGTGTTCGTCCAGATGACTCACCACCTCCAGGACCACCTTTGCCTCTTCTCCCGCATCCAGTACATGCAGAAGGGGAGGGACGCCTCCGTGGAACCTCGCGTCCACCACACTGCCCCTAATGGAGGTCACAATGCCCTTTTGTGTCTCTTCCAGTGACTGACCCATCAAAATAAAGCTCTCTGACTTGATGTAGTTGTCGTTTGTTTTTCTGATCAATCAGTTGCTGTATGGGGGTTGACGGACATGACAGGGACCGGTGAGGATTTGATCACCCTTTCCGCCACGGACCCGAAAAAAAATCTCTCCAAACCACGTCTGGCGTGGGTTCCTAATATCACCATTGAGATGGACTCAGACGCTATATAGCCAAGAATTTCATCGGCCGGATCTCCTATTTTGACCTGAATCCTGGTGCGGACTTCCCTGCTGATGTTGTCTTCGCAGAATTCCACGACCTTTTTTTCCACTCTGCTGATGAGAGCCGGCTCATCGTCAAAGTGGGAAGGGCTCATGGCGTAGGGAACACCCCAATAACCCGGGTCCGGTATGATGTGAAGCACGTGGACCTCGGCCTCCAGCTCGCGCCCCATCAGCTCGACCCAGGGTGCTATCTCCCTGGTGAGATCGACGAGTTCCATGGGGAACAGGATTTTTTCTACTTTTTTCGACATTTTGCCTCCTTTTTTTATATTAAAAATGCCTTTTTCTTCTTAGGTTCGGTGTGCCCTTTCGACAGGCGAAGAAGGTGCGATTCTCTCGAGACGCAATATTTAAAGGATAGCCGGTGTGGCATTCCGGTGAAATGGGGTGGTTAATGTATTTACGCCCCAGGAGGGCTTTACATTCGAGAGGAGCTACCTGGCCTGGCTGCGACAAATACAGGCCTTCATGTATTTACAGTACCGGTGTGTTGCATTACAGATGATAGATGGGTTTATAGCACTGTGAATACACTTGTCCGGCTTACGAAGAAAAGCGGGGGTGAGACACAGCCCATCCATCGGAACGTTTATCAGCCCGGCCTGCCGGATTCGTGAATAGTTGAAGGCAAGCCCCGCTGAAGCCATGGAGGTGCTTCTTTTGAAAAAAAAGAATACGATCATCATTGCAGAGGACCATAAGGTCCTTCAGCAGGGGCTTTGTTCACTCCTGAACGGCAGTGACGACCTCGAGGTAGTGGGGGTGGCCGGGGAGGGCATGGAGGCTGCTCAAAGCGCTGTGGAAAAGGGACCGGACCTGCTGCTCCTGGATTTGAATATGCCTGGAATGGACGGTTTTTCCGTTATCGACGAGGTCAAGCGCCAATGCCCGCGCACTAAGATCCTGGCCCTCACCATGCACCGGGAGGAAGGTTTCATATTCCAGGCGTTTCAGGCGGGGGTGGACGGGTACTGCCTCAAATCCGCCGGATACGAGGAACTGCTTCTGGCCATCCAGTCAGTTATGTCCGGAAAAAACTATGTGAGCCCGGAGATCTCGGGCACCGTGCTGGAAGGATATCTTGATGACCGCAAGACTATCAGGAAAAAGTCGCCTTGGGAGACCTTGACCAGGCGGGAGAGACAGGTCCTCAAACTGGTGGGCGAGGGCTGCCACAACAAGGATATAGCTGACTCTCTCTGCATCAGCGTCAAGACAGTGGAAAAGCACCGGGGCAATATTATGGACAAGCTGAATATTCACGCGGCCCCGGCTTTGACTGCTTATGCCATTGAAAAAGGTCTGGTCAAGACGTAGCGTATGGAGGCCAGACGGCCTCGATGCGCGCTCCCTCGTCAGGAGCAGACTGTATCTCCAGGGTTCCTCCGGAGAGTTCGACCCTCTCCCGCATGCTTTCGAATCCCATGCCCGCCGACGGATTCTCCTTGTTCCCTGATATCTCTTCAAGGTCAAAGCCCCTGCCGTTGTCGTGAACAAGCATCTTGAGCATGCCTTCCGACTCGAAGAGCGAGAGCCGTACCTTGTCCCCGCCGCTGTGCTTTGCAGCGTTGGTGAAGGACTCCTGCGCGACCCGTAACAGGACGATCTTGAGTTCTTCAGGGATCCATTCCTCTGAGACATGGAACTCCACCTCCACTTTTAGCCCTTCATACAGCTCCTGCACCTTGCGGCCGGTCCACTCGAGAGCCCTTAGGATGCCCATGCTGTCCAGGATGGAGGGGCGGAGGTTGGATGATATGTTCTGGATCTCTTCGATGGTTTCCTGAACCGCATCGATAATCTGCTTCATGGGGATACCCAGAGAAGGTTCGTTTGTATGCTTCTCACGCCGGAATCTGTCTTCCAGGGCATACTTGACGGCGGTCAGGTTGCCGCCCACGCTGTCGTGGAGTTCCTTGGCGATCCTTCGCCTTTCCTCTTCCTGGGTGTGGATGAGCCGCCTTGAGAGTTCTTTTTGCCTGCGTTCACCGGCCCGAAGGGCCTCCAGGGTCCGGGCCCGATCCAGAGCATAGCGGATGGACCGCTCAATCATGCTCGCGGACAGGGCGGATTTTTCTAGATAGTCAGCCGCCCCTTTTTCCATGGCCTCCAGGTCTACAAAATGGTCTCCCTGCCCGGTCAGCATGAGGACCGGAATTCCGGATCCTATGGCCTGCATTTTTTCGAGCAGTTCGAGCCCCTTTCTTTCACCAAGCTGATAATCGAGAAGGCAGAGGTCATAGCGGCCCGTTGCAGACCGCTCCAAACCCAGATCTAACGTGTGGGCCCAATCCAGTTTAATGATCCAGTTCGGGATTTCCGACAGAATGTCTCGAATCAGGACGTAATCGTCTTCGTCGTCCTCCACCAGCAGCAGGTGAACATGCCTTTCGTTCATGAATCCCAACCTCTCTAGCATGGAGCGGCTACAGGGAAAACACCGGGGGCTGTGAGCGGCAGGGTTATAATGAATCTGGAGCCTTTTCCGGGCTCGCTTTCTGCACTCAGTTCTCCTCTGTGGCGCTCGACGATCTTTCGACAAAGCGCCAGCCCGATGCCGGTCCCTTTGTATTCGCTGCGGCCGTGAAGACGGCGGAAAGGCATGAAGATCTCCTCGCTGTATTCCGGCGAAAAACCGATTCCGTTGTCCTGGATCATTATTTCACACTGATCGCCGGTGTTGGTTCTGACGGTGCGGCCCTGTACAATAACCTCCGGGGCGACCCCTTCCCTGTGGAATTTGAGGGCGTTGCTCATAAGGTTCTGAAAGAGCTGTGCCATCTGGTTGAAATCCGCCTCCACGGCCGGCAACGCATGGATCGTGACCATGCCGGCGGACTCCTCGATTCGACCCTCAAGGTTCACCCGGGCATATTCAGCGGCTTGGTTCAGGTCCACTTCCTCAAAAGGCCTTGCCTGGGTCGTGATCCTCGAGTAAGCGAGAAGGTCGTCGATAAACTTCGACATGCGCCGGCACGCCTGATTCATGCGTCTCAGATAGTCACGGCCTGCATGATCGAGGATGTCTCCATACTTGTCCCTGAGCCGGTCACCGAACATGCGGACCTTTCGAAGCGGCTCCTGCAGATCGTGGGAGGCCAGGGAAGCAAACTCCTGAAGCTCCTGGTTTTTTCGTTCCAGTTCTTCAACGAGGAGAGTCAGGGGCTCCTGCGCCTGCTTGTGTTCCGAAATATCCGTCAAGGTCAGCACAAGGCCTTGAACCTGCCCGTCTTCTCCGGATACAGCCCTCAGGTCCCAGTCCCAGAAGACCAAAGGCTCAGTTCCCGGAGGCGTCTGGGGGAAGTCAATGGGCTGTTCATGCGCGTGAAATCCCTCGCCCGTGTCCAACACCCGCTGAAAAATGTCAAGGTGCTCCTCGTCAGGAAACAGCTCGAAATGATTTCTGCCCGGGAATTCTTCAGCAGGCCTGCCTGCGGCGCCGGCATATGCCCTGTTGACGCTGATGAAGTTGAATTGAGTGTCCAGAAAAGCCACTGGAAATGGCAGATGGTCAAAGAGTGCCTGCAGCTGAGCCTTTGAGAGCTGCTTTTCAGGTTCTTGTTCCAGGATATTGCGTCCGTCCCGGCTCTGTGGGCTGCTCTCCAAAGTGAGATCTCCTCTTCCCCGGATCACCCGGGGCATAAAAGCACGACTGAATCAGGATGTAAAGTTTGAAAAAGGCTCTGTTCACGCTCCCCGTAACGCCTGAAAAACCAGTACCTCCTAACAGGATAACAGCATAAGGTATATGGGGTGAAGAATGTAGATTGCAGCCGAGCCGAAGCGTTTCATTATAATCCTATAACACCTGCACAGATGAGGTTTTGAGTGGTTTTTTGTGAAGATACAGTATGGACCCCATGGAAATACGGCGCCGCATCTGCAAGGGTGATAGAAACACTTTCAAAAGGAGGGAACACCATGAAAAAGCTACTGGTATGTTTGTGCGGCGGTTTGCTGGTCTTGGGCCTGGCCTCCTCTGCGCTGAGCGAGAAGGCCGGAATCTTGAAAGGCGACGTTAAAGGCGTCAGCTATATGTGCGGCGGCGTGAGCAAGGGGGAACGGGCCGAAATGGAGGCCAAGTCAGGAGACTACAACTTGAAGATCGTGCTTGCCACGCTGGAGGGCAGCTACCTGGCGAAACTGCCGGTATCCATCCAGGATGAAGAGGGAAATCAGGTGCTCGAGTTGAAAGCCAACGGGCCTTGGGTCTATGTCAAACTGCCCGACGGCCGGTACACGGTTCGGGCCATATATATCGGTGAAAAAAAGCGGGTCGTCGAGGTGGATGAAGGCCTGGAAACAGTCATGCTGCATTGGAAACAATAGATTACATTTGTAAACGAAAGATAACACTTTAATATCCTTAAAGCATAATTTTAAGTCTTTATTAACCTTTGGGGTGGTCTTATTTGGTTGCCGGATTCCAAGTGCATTCGGTGGACCGATCCGAGATGGTCTTATTGCTGCAAGTTCGATTAAAGGAGAAGGATTATGAGTAATCGAATAGCAATCGCGGTTTCCAAAACCATTCCCGTCGGCCGGCGGGTGAACGAGGTAGGCAGCCGGGTGCGGGACTGGATCCGCAATCTTGACGCCCCGGACCGTATTAACGCCTACGGCCTCCGCTCCAGAGGGTTTGAAAAGCAGAAAGGGGAGTACCTCTACTACTATGAGATACTGGAGGGCATTGGACCGGAAGAGAAGATCCGAACCGAGGCCTCTTGAGACCCGGACATCCCGGAGGCGTCTCAGCAGCCCAACCTGGACACAGGCGGCAACATGATCCTGGTGAGCGCGCTCACCAGGATCATGCAAAATGATTGGGCCGGCCTTACCGTGCCGGCTCGGCGGGTTCTGACACTTCCTTGAGGACTTC
>CAZEIA010000009.1:0-39390 GCA_964512335.1 uncultured Desulfobacterales bacterium | reverse complement strand
GTGGTCATTACGGACCTGATGATGCCGGAGATGAACGGCATGGCTATGCTTCAGGCCGTGCGCAAGCTCAACCCGGACGCCTTGGTGATCATGCTGACAGGGTACGGGACCATTGAATCCGCTGTGAATGCCATAAAGTCCGGGGCCTATGACTTCATCACCAAGCCTCTGAAGCTGGAGGAGATCGAGATAACGGTTCAGAGGGCCTTGGAGAAGGATCGTATCTTCAGCCGCATGCGCAAGTTCAGGATGCTTTTCTTTTTGACTGCGGGGGGTCTGATCGCGGCTTTAGGGGCGGTCTTGTTCATAGCGGTAAGATGAATGCTGAAAAAGAGCTGTTGTGTCTTCTTGCCCGCACAGGCCTTACCGCGTACGCTACGGCCCGCGTAAGGACGATTGCGAAGATGCGGCCGGATTGGGACTGGCTCATGCGGGCCGCAGCAGAACACCGGGTGCTTCCCCTCGTGTACCGGCAACTGAAGGCCCTGGGACTGGAGGAGGTGCCTGAGCCGGTTTTTGTGTGGGCGCGTGAGGGTTTCCTGTTCAATGCTGCCCGAAACCTCAGGTTTGCCGCACAGCTCAATGCACTGGTGAGCCTGCTGGAGAAGGAGGGGATTGGGGCGGTTCCGTTCAAGGGGCCAGTGCTGGCACAGGAGCTGTTCGGGGATGTGGCCCTGCGGCAGTTCACGGACCTTGACATACTGGTGCCGGGAAATGCTGCATGGCGGGCTGTGCAGGTGCTGGTGCGGGCAGGTTTCAGGCCTGAAATAACCCTTTCGGCCTCACAGTTTCGATCGTATGCCATGCGTAACAAGAGCCTGCCATTTGGCGGGCCGGAACGTGGCGTGCCGCTGGACCTGCACTGGGACCTCAGTGGAGATTACACGGCCGCTGCTATGACCCATGACGCGCTCAAGCCGGGCTTCAGGCCGGTCGAACTCCTTGGCGCAGCCCTTGTCACTCTTGGTGATAGGGACCTTTTGATTTACCTTTGCCTTCACGCGACCATGGAGTCCTGGTCCAGGCTGGATCATGTGTGCTGCGTGGCTGAACTGATAGGGAAAAACCAGGACCTGGCAGGGGTGGAGACACTTAAGAGGGCCGGGGCGCTGCGCTCAAGGAGATGCTTTCTGGCGGGATGCAGCCTTGCACATGGACTTTTGGAGGCTGATTTGCCGGGCTTTCTGCTTGATGAGATCGAGAGGGACTCAAATGTGAAGGAGTATGTCGGGCAGTGCATGGGCAGGCTTTTTGAGAGCCTCGCCGGGGAATACGAGCACAATAAAAGTCCCAAGTTCGGGGGCGCGCATTTTCTGCTCAAGGACAGGGGTGTGGATAAGTTGCGGCACCTGCTGTTCCTGGCTTTGAGCCCCACCATAGAGGACTGGCGCAGGCTGCGTGTGCCGGGATGGCTGGGGTTTGCGCTTTACGGGTACCGGCCCTTGAGGCTGGGGTTGGAGTATTTGCGGAGGAGAGGATCATATCCCGCTGCTTGACAATCCGCCGGGGGAAACCTTTATTTTTGTCTGAATTTCAGTCAGCGTTGATTCAGAACCTTTTCTTCAAATGACCTTTTGCGGACGGGAAAGAAGTCGAGCCACAACGTGAATACAATCTCCTATCGGAAGCCAAGATGAAATTGAGCGCCCTGGTGGATACCGTCAACCAGACCGATGAAGAGGTGGTAATCACGAAGAACGGACGGTCCGTTGCCGTTCTTGTGAGCCCGGGGTCGTAAAAGTACAGCTTCGGCATTTTGACAAGCCGCTTATTGAAACTCCTGTGGTGGGGCCCCAACAGAAAGATGATCCGGAAAACAGATGAACCCTTTTATGTCCTCGGCCTCCATCTCGACAGCTCCGGGCCGGTTCAGGCAGCTGGCCTGCTTTTTCCTTCTCAGGTGCTAACCCTGCCTGCATTCACCGGCATATCATTGAGCAGAAAGACATGCATGTAGAACACTTAGGCGGTGAGCGATGCGTTACAGGATCCTGCCACCTGGTCCGTGCCGGGGATGTGAACATCCTTGTGGACTGCGGCCTGACGCAAGGGAACGACCGGGCCAGGCCCATGGCGGAGTGGCCGCTTAACCCGGAGGACATCCACTATGTGTTTCTCACCCATGCCCACGTGGACCACGTGGGCCGGCTGCCCGACCTGGTGCTGGCCGGGTTCAGGGGCGAGATCCTCACCACCCACGCCACCAAGGCCATCCTCGGACCCATGCTCGAGGACGCCCTGGGGTTCACGGACCTGAGCGATCAGAACCGGAGAGAGGTGATGTCGCGCATTCACAAGGCGTCCTGGGGGTTCGAGTACAATATGGACTTTGACCTCACTGACGGGATCCGCTTTCACCTGGGTCATGCGGGGCACATCCTGGGGTCCTGCTGGGTGCGGCTGGAACAGGAGACAAGGGCGAACGGCCCGGCCTCAGTGGTGTTTTCCGGGGACCTGGGGCCGCCCGACACCCCTCTCCTGCCCGACCCGGACGTGCCTGATTCCTGCGACCTCCTGGTCATGGAGTCCACATACGGGGATCGCGTTCACGAGGACCGCAAAGAGCGCATTATGCGGTTGGGAAAGGTCCTCACCAGGGCGCTCGAGGATCGGGGAAAGGTGTACATCCCGGCCTTTTCCCTGGGGCGCACGCAGGAGCTCCTCTATGAGATGGACCGGTTGTTCTCGGAGTCCGGGTCGACAGTGGGGCGCATTCCCGTGTTCCTGGACTCCCCTCTGGGGCTGGAGATCACCCGGGTGTATTCCAGCCTGTCGGAATACTGGGACCGCGAAGCCCGGGGCCTGCTTGAGCGGGGAGACCACCCCCTGAGCTTCAAGCACCTCTATGCAGTTCGCTCGTACAAGGACCACCAAA
This sequence comes from uncultured Desulfobacterales bacterium, assembly GCA_964512335.1. GTDB lineage: Bacteria > Desulfobacterota > DSM-4660 > Desulfatiglandales > HGW-15 > JAIPEI01. The sequence continues at coordinate 36,515 of CAZEIA010000009.1, read as the reverse complement.
GAGTGCTGGGGTTGGAAGGACCGGCCATTGTGGTGGCTGGGAGCGGCATGTGCACGGGCGGCCGCATTGTGAACCATTTGAAGCATGGGCTCGGCGACGAAAGGAACGACATACTCTTTGTGGGTTACCAGGCGCAGGGGACTCCAGGGAGGGACATCAAGCGCTACAGCCGGCGCCCGGACGGGTATGTGATCCTTGACGGGGAACGATTCCCCATTCGAGCCCGGGTCTGCACCCTGGGAGGGTACTCGGCCCATGCCGACCAGGAGGATTTGATCCGCTGGGCCCGGGCGGTGGGGCCCAAACAAATCAAGCTGGTGCACGGGGAGGCCAATGCCCGTCAGGCCCTGGGGCGGCTCTTGGGGACAACTGAAGCGCACACAGGCTGCACACGACACAGAGGGGAGTCATTCACCCCGGACGGGGCGATCACTACCCTGAACAACCTCCGGTAAAAACAGGCTTCTTTAGGGTTGTTTTAAGTAGAATTGATATTTTTCTTGACTTGTCCAGGGAGAAGGATTAAATTAAGACAATCAATCAAGTCTTGTTTCAATTGTGGGACGGTTTCTATCTGAAGGAAAAGCGGTTTTCAGCTAATGCATCCTCCAGTTTGAGACGTTGAAATTTTAGAGAAAGGAGGATGTTAACATGGCTAATGGAACTGTAAAATGGTTTAACGACCAAAAAGGTTTTGGTTTCATTGAACAGGAAAACGGATCAGATGTGTTTGTCCACCACTCAGCAATTAATGCGAGTGGCTTTAAATCCCTCAATGAAGGCGACAAGGTTTCTTTTGACATAGAGCAAGGGCCCAAAGGTGCTTCTGCTACTAATGTCACCGTACTCTAAACTTTTGTAATGATTAAAAAAAGGTGTCCCTCAAAAGCATTTGCGGGGGATGCCTTTTGTTTTAAAATTACAATTTAGCAATTTATTGTCACAACACTCTGACTTTTAATACCCTTTTGCTGAAACACACCTGCTCGAGACCTTTGAAAAACGTCCTCTTTTGCCCGGCCCCTGCCGCCTCCTGATCATGGTGTCCACTTACATCGAGTGAAACGCTATAGGATTATCCATGGCATTCAACTGAAGAAGCGGCACATTGAAATAGTAACGATCGGACGCCTTAGAATCATCTAAAGTGAAGCAACGTTCCCCATTGAACGAGCGGTATTACAGAATCGGGGGGGTGACCCTACGGGTGGCTTCCGAGCTTCCCATTGAGCCCCACACCTTTGACCCAAAGTTCCGCCGCTTCGAGTGTGATGGGCCGGGTGAAGACACTGTTTCCATCACCCACCACTTTCATCTACCTCGATTCCGGAAGCAGCATCTCGGTACAGAGGTTTACAGGCACCCCCCCTGGCGTATATTTAAACGTCCAAAGGGCTGGACATACCTCTGCTTTGTTCCTTGGGAGCCTGAGGAAAAATACTTTCAGGCGGCGGTCTTTGACAACGACCACACGTATGGAGACATCTTTCACAGCGACCCCCTTGTCTACCAAAGAGGCGGGGCACACTCTCTCACTCTCTTCCCCACGGACCAGATACTCCTGGCGCGCATCCTTCCCGACCGTGGCGGGATCATTGTCCACGGGTCCGGCGTGATCTTGGGGGGCCGGGGGCTACTGTTTGCAGGCCACTCAGGGGCCGGCAAGACGACCGTGGCCAAACTCCTGAGCAACCACTCAACGGTTCTCTGTGACGACCGTGTGATCATCTCAAAGAGGCAAGATAGCCACCTGATTCATGGAACCTGGAGTCATGGGGACCTTCCTCTGATCTCTGAAAGCTCGTCTCCTTTGACCGCAGCCTGCTTTCTTCAGAAGGCAGACAAAAATACCCTCACCCGCCTTGACCCTGGAAGAGAGATGGTCTCGCGGCTGCTTGCCTGCCTGGTCCGGCCCGTCACAGACCGGGAGTGGTGGCAAAAGGCTCTTTCCATTACAGAATCCATTGTTCGCGAAATTCCATGCCATGCCCTCGAATTTGCCGACCGGCCGGGACTGGCCGGTTACCTTGAGGCCGGTCTGCCTGCAGGGAGGCCGGCTCCTTGTGAATCAGAACCGGACCTGACTTCTCGAGGACCCTGATGTCCGTCTCCAGGACTTATAAACTCAATAGGATTTTACGCTCAGGGCGAAGACCCCTGCTCAGGCACCTGGACATCGAACTGACCGAGCGATGTAACAACCGGTGCATTCACTGTTACAACCGTATCGATGATCCGGCGGCTGTAAACAGGGAACTATCCACTGAAACAATCCGGGAGATCCTGGGTCAGGCCTGTAACCTGGGATGTATATCTGTCCGCTTTACCGGCGGCGAGCCCATGTTGCGCGAAGACTTTCTCGATCTTTATTGTCACGCTCGGGCCCTTGGCCTGCAAGTCGACGTAACAACTAACGGGACCCTGATCACCAACCATATAGCCCGAACATTTTCCAAGATCCCTCCTCTTGGAAAGATCGAAGTAACCCTTTACGGCTCCTCGCAAACCTCCTGCGAGGCCGTCACACAGGTTGAGGGCTCTTTTGAGCGTGCCCGCGCAGGCATTCAAAACCTGCTCGATTCAAACGTCCCCTTTGAGATCCGAGGTGTGGCCCTTTCTCAAAACATGAACGAAAGGCCCGGCTTTGAAAAGTGGGCGGCCTCCCTGGCTCCTGAGACACTTCCGCCGGTTTTCACTGTTTTGCTGGATCTCCGCGCAAGACGCGACTCTCCGGAAAAAAACCGCCAAATTCGCACGCTGCGGCTGTCACCGGGTGATTGCGTTTCTCAGCTTGCCTTTTACCCTGAGCAGTACGTCAAAGACGCGCAACGCCTGATAGGAAAATTTGTTCAAATTCCAAACCCCCGCATTTTTTCATGCGGGGTGGGAAAGGGCTCTGCATGCCTGGACGCTTACGGTGAGATTCAGGCATGCTTTTTGCTTCGTCATCCTGATACCACCTACTCCCTCCTTGCACCCGGTCACACCCTGGAGGAGGCCTTGAAACGTAAATTTCCCTCGCTTGCTTTGAGTGAGGCCACCAATGAGGATTACCTGAAACGTTGTGCTCGATGCTTCCTGCGCGAGCTTTGTGAGCAGTGCCCGGCTCGTTCCTGGGTGGAGCACGGAAACCTGGATACACCGGTTGAATATCTCTGCCAAGTGGCTCACCATCAGGCGTCCGCACTTGGCCTTCTATCAAACGGGGAAATGGCTTGGGAAGTAGAGGACCCGGAACAGCGAATCAAGGAGATGCTCATTCACGCTCCTTTGTTTTGAAAACACTCGCAACCTTTGCATTCTGACACCCGTCCTTGACTCGGTGTCTATGGTTGTGCTATCTTTACTAAAAATTTCAGGCGATTCCCTGCAAAACCTGTGGCTCTATTTGCGCCTGGTGAACGCGGGATCGGGAGGCGGATAAAATGAAACCACAATGGGAAAAACCGGAATTGATTGTTCTTCTTCGTACCAGGCCTGAGGAGGCGGTACTGGCGGCATGTAAAACCGGCGGGCATGCGGGCGCCGGTGGCTGGCGCAACTGCCAAAAAGAAGATGGGGCTCCCTGTAATAGTTTGACCGGTTCTTAGGCCGCGACCATGGGAGCTGATGAGATACCGGACCAGACCGCCTGCTACGCCCCTTCCGATGATGTGGTGGCACGCGAGATCGACGGCGACATCCTCATAGTCCCTATTGCAGCCGGCATAGGCGACGCCGAAGAGGAACTGTACGGCCTCAGTCCCACTGCCAGAGCCGTTTGGAACCGGCTGGACGGCAAAACAACTCTACAGAAAATCACTGACGAGCTCTCCTCCGAATATGAAGGTCCTTCAGGACGCATAGCAGAGGATATCCTTGGTCTTATTAATGAACTGCTCAAACGCGGACTGGTCGTAAAGACAGGTTCCAGGCCTTCTTCCGCCTGAACATTTGCTGACCACCCATAATGACGCCCTGTTCCGAGGAAAACATCCATGCAGTAAGCGGCCCGGCTTTCATTGAGATTGCACGGGCGGTCCTTGATCGAGGTGCCCTTTTCCGTTTCCACGCAACCGGAAACAGCATGCATCCCTTTATTCGAAACGGGGATATGGTGGTGCTGACTCGGATCCCACCAGCCGTTTCTCTTTGTCCGGGTGACGTGGTCCTGTACCAGAACCCTCACAATGGGAACCCCTTACTTCATCGAATCGTAGCACACAGAGGCCTCGATTTCCTGCTGCGCGGGGACAACCATTCTAAACCGGACGGGTTTGTGCGCCGGGAGCAAATTCTGGCCCGAGTCGTCTCCGTTGTACGAAAAGGCAGGCCCACATCCCTGGGCTTAGGTCCCGGCCGCCGGATACTGGGAGTCCTCGTCGGCACCGGCCTTTTCTACAGGATGAAGCAAGGCGCGGCTGCCATACGCCACTCATTTTTCAAGGGGAATGCCTGATATGACCGGTCCTCCAGTCACAACGGTCCCGCTTCAGGACTTCCCTCTCTGGAAAAGGGTGCTAAACACTCGCCGGCCCATGAGTTTCGAACTCGAACTCACTGCACGCTGTAATCTGCGGTGCAGGCACTGCTACATACAACTGTCCGAAAACGACGAGCAGGCCGGGCAAGAGGAACTCACCGGGGAGGAGATCCGCGAAATATGCCGCGAGGCTGTTTCAATGGGTACGCTGTGGTGCCTGATCACAGGCGGCGAGCCTTTGCTGAGGAAAGACTTCCCTGAAATATACCTGGACTTGAAAAAGATGGGGCTTCTCATCACCCTTTTTACCAATGCCACTCTCCTGTCCAAAGAGCACGCAATCCTTTTGAGGGATTTCCCGCCACGCGACATCGAGATCTCGGTGTACGGCACCGATGCTGCGACCTATGAACGTATCACACGCAAGCCCGGCTCCTATGATGCGTTTCTTCGAGGCCTGGCCCTGCTGGACGAACACCATGTGCCCTTTCGGCTAAAAGCCATGATCATGCGCTCCAACATTCACCAGTTCCGCGGTATCAAGGCTTTCTGTGCAAAGCGCACCAAGGACTTTTTCCGCTTCGACCCGTTTCTTCATCTGCGCGTTGACCTAAACGCATCAAAAAATTCTGCAATAATTGAGGAACGTCTGACTCCCGAAGAAATCGTGGCCCTCGAAGCAAGTGATCCCGAACGGGTCCTGGCCCTTCGAAAAGAATGTACGGCCCTGCCCTCACTGGACAGCACCCCTTCAGCGGAACCTGATTCCGCGCCCCTTTTCCTTTGTAAAGCCGGTCAGAGAAGCTTCACCATAGGTCACAACGCCCTATTCCGTCTCTGCAATGCGCTTCACCACCCCTCTTGCGTTTACGACCTCAGAACCGGTACCCTGGGCGACGCCTGGGACCGCTTTGCGGTTTCCGTGTTCTCAAGATGTTCTTCAAGACCGAGCTATCTGAGCTCATGCGCATCCTGCCCGCTTTACAACCTGTGCATGTGGTGTCCAGCCCTGGCTCACCTGGAGACCGGTGAACTCGATGCTCCGGTTGAGGCCTTTTGCGCAATGGCTGAAACGAGATATCGAGCCTCTGGTGATTCTTATGGGAGTCCGGATCCTGACTTAGCCGGGTCTCGTGGATAAAATGGTCCGGAATTTGCTTGTTCGTATTCGCAAAGCTTTTGAAAAACGTCAAGGCGGCAACAGAAAGCCTTGCTCGATATCCTCAATACAGTAGACGTCAAAGGGAGCAAAACCATGAGACACGTGATCTGCTTTTTAGTCGCTTTGTTTATTATCGGCATGACCGCTTGGGCCGGGGCGACTCCAGTTTCCGTTCCAGGCATTTCGCACCTCTCCTCCGGGGACCGCATGACAGGGATGGAGGTGACTGTGAGTTTAAGCAGTGACGGGACATCTTTCGCCGATTATACTGCTGTTTGGGGGGATTTAGGCACAGGATCCTGGGGAGCAAGCGGCACCGGGTGGTCCCTTTCACTTCCTGAATCTATTGATACCATGAACCTTGACGGCTATTGGACTCTGTCTGTTGACACAGGTTATTATATTAGTTCTGTTCTAATTTCAGGGCTTCCCGGCAATACGGTTTTTGATGTCTTTCCTCAACCCGGCGGTGTAGATACATCCCTCACCTTTGCTAACCTCCCTTCAGATATACCTGAGGTTACTCTTGACGGTGAGACTGTCCCTGATATCAATGATAGCCCTGGCTCCAAAGAAGGTTTGGTGTTTGACTATGAGAGCTCTTTTGGCTTTTTAACGTCATCAGAAAACCTTTGGAATACAGATGGTAAACCAACCGTCTCTTTTCAATACCTTAACCCAGTGAAACTGGATTCGGAAAATGCCCTATTATGGGACCTTTATGAAGACCTACACATTTTCTTTAACGACCCATATTTTGTCGGGGGGGAAAACCCGTTCTATTTCTATGCCGACACAGACCACGTGGTACCCGAACCAGGCACCCTGGCTCTTCTGGGTCTGGGCCTCCTGGTACTGATTGGAGTGCGGAGAAAAGTCAGGCGACCAAAATCAATCGCGCCGCCACGCTGACCGAGGAAAGTCGCGCTCCGGCGCCTTCGTGTGAACGCCCTTGTTTTCCTGCGTACTGTGTGCAAAGTCTTCCCAAAGAACAGGGTAAAACAATTCACCAAGTTGGTATTTTTTTACACACATGAAATAGGTCCATTGGCATAAACAACGTAAAGAGGAGCACTTCAAGGGTGATCGAAGGGCGAAGTCCAAGGCGCGTATCTCAGCCTGAACTCTGCCAACGTCAAGAAACAGGTGAGGACGATCCAAGTGAAAAGCTGCCGAGATGAGGGACCGAGATTTGCCATTTGCACGGCGGTCTCTGAAGAAACATCGAAACCAGCAAATACAGCTTCATCCATTCTCCTTGTGGACGACCATGCTGCACTCATAGAGGTGCTCGTTGAGTATCTCAATATTTTGGGTTACAGAACAGAGTTCGCGTCTGGCGGGGAAGAGGCTGTCAATATCTACAGGGAAAAGTGGGAAACCATAGATCTGGTCCTTCTTGATATGATGATGCCGGGAATGGATGGGGGGGAAGTATTTCAAGCCCTTAAGCAGATCAATCCCCATGTCAAAGCTATTCTCACCAGCGGGCTTGATCTCGAGGGTCGGGGACAAGAGATACTCCGAATGGGGTGCAATGCCTTTATACAAAAGCCTTTTGACCTTAATGAGCTCTCCTGCCTGATTCGGGAAACCATTTCATCTGACAGCCTTTGCCAAGGTAGCTCAAATCAGCCTTTGATCATTCTTTCAGCCGCCCCTTTTGGAAAGACAGCATGAATTATTTAAAGTAGTTTTAACTTGACCTTTTTGAATACCCTCCATTAAACTCGGCTCCAAAACGAATTCATCTCCGTCAGGTTGATCAGTTTGCTCCTGCCCAGAATTGTTTATATCGAACATTTTGCCGGCTGCACGTTCTCTAGAGGAACCAGCTTATGGACAACCAAGGGTATTACATACGAAACGGTGCCCTGTCTTACGAACTGGATCAAGAACACACTGATAATTGCTTGACGGACTTGGAAATGCGACAGATTTCGGGATCACTGCACGGCATGCGCAATGCGGTTCATCTTTGTTGCGGTGCAGGCCGTCATGTGGCTGCGTTTGAAGAACTGGGCATCCCGTCCATAGGCATCGATATAAGCCCCGAACTTCTGAAAATGGGGAAGGAACGAATTCGACAACAACTTTTTGTTCGCAGTCCCTGCCTGGTGCTGGCCGATGCCGCACTGATTCCTATTAAAGATCATAGTGTTGAATGCGTAACTCTTCTGGGAAACAGTCTTTGCCTCTTTCCGAAGGATCAGTGTGTTCTTATTTTAGCTGAAATTGACCGTATCCTTGCTTCAAAAGGGCTTTTTATAGTGGATTTGCCCGATCCTGAATACTTGAATACCTTTGGAACCCGAGCAAAGGAAACGACTCAAATAATAGCAACAAACACCCTTGGAGAGATTCAGTGGACATGGATTCGACAGGCCGACCCAGGCAGGCGGCTACTAGTTTCACAGGAGTTTGTCCGGCTCCCCGAAGATGCTGGGCAAGAGCAGACAAAAAATCTGCGGTTTGAGTTTTACCTATACGCCCCTGAGCAGGCCTGCTCCATGTCCGAGGCCTATGGTATGAATCCGGAGCGTATTTTTGAATGTGAAGACGCCTCGGGCCGCTACAAGGGAATGTTGCGCAAAAGGGTTTTTGTGTTGCTGAGAGCAAGGAAAAAACCGCATTACCCCGCCTAAAATTGCAGTGAAAACATTTGCGTTTCAGCAAGCTATGAGAGTTTTTTTGAAAATTAGCAGGCAGGGAGAAGGCGTGATAAACTTTTGAAGCGCTACTACAAACTATTGCATATTCCAAATAAAAAGTGTAAAGGTTTTCCCTAAATATCACGATAAACTGAATGTAGGCTGCTTACCGTAAAAGTGTACACATGTGTTTTGTCGAAAAATGTTCAAAGCTTAAAAACTGCAAGGGTTTAAAGATACCCTTTACATAGAATGTAAAATCGCCTGAGAGCCTGTGAACATGGATTATAATAAACCTGTTTTCCAGAAATTTTCCACCATTAGCCGGCTCCCGAGCCTCCCAGGCGTCCTGCTCAAGCTCATTCAGACTTGCAATCAGGATTCTGCGGGCCTTGCAGATGTCGCCGGCATTGTGGAGACCGATCCTTCCTTGAGCGGACGAATCCTTCGTCTCGTCAACTCGGCCCATTATGGGCTAACTTACCGCGTTAACAGCATGCATCAGGCAGTGAATCTTATCGGCATGAGCACAATCAAAAACCTCGCCTTATGTGCCTCTGTGCATGAGGTCTTTCGTGAAACGCGGGAAGACGCGGCCATGGATCTCAAGGCCTTCTGGTGGCACTCTCTGCGCTGCGGCCTCCTGGCCAAACGCCTGGCAGAGATCTGTCATTACGATAAACCCGAAGAGGCCTTCCTGTGTGGACTTCTACACGACATCGGCAAGTTGGTCCTATGGATCCACTTTGGGGAGACATACGTCCATATACTCTCAGAAGGCAATGACCGAAACGAAGCTCAACTTAACCATGAACTGCGTCTCGGGGCCACCCACGCTGAGGTCGGTGCGTGGCTGCTGCACCACTGGGGCCTTCCCTCCTTCATGTCTGATGCCATTCTCTACCACCACGAGCCGCGGCCAAGGATCAAGCACGCCTTTCTCCTGGTAAAGACCGTCTACTCCGCCCATGAGATGTGCCTTGAAGACAACAACCACCCTGAAAACAAAGAGTTATATCTACATGTTGCCGAAGAAATCCTTGGAATCAAGCAAGCGGATGCTCTCACCGCCCTGAACAGCGCCGACAGGGGCCTCGCCGATGTGGCAAAGGCCTTGCAGCTAGATGTGAAAGCGCCCGGTAAAACCGATGAAAAAGCCGAATACTCAAGTGTAGAACATGCCGAACTCACTGGAGAAATCCGGGACTTATCCTTGCTGAAGGGCACGCTGGAGAACCTCCTCACAGCCCAAACTCAGGAGGAAATTCTCCGCGTCCTCACGGAGGGGATTCAAATTCTCTTTGACAGGAATCGGACCCTGTTCTTTCTACTCGACGAGGAGCGCAAAACCCTTCAATGTGTGTGCCCCCGGCAGGAGGCCCAGGCTTACTCCAGTGAGAGCAACTCGATTCCTCTTAAAACCGAACAGAGCCTTATTGTGAGGTGCGCACAAGAAAAAAAGGCTTTTTGTTCTTACACCGACAAAGACCCCTTCCCCTTAGAGCGGCCCATTGTAGACGATCAGATTATCCGCCATTTGGGGAAGGGCGGCATTTACTGCCTCCCGATGCTGGCCTCAGGTCAGGCGGTAGCTGTCATGGTCCTTGCCATGGATGTCACGGAACAGGCCTTTTTCTCGCAGCATGCCAACCTACTCAGGCTGTTTGCGCAACAAGGGGGCCTTGCTCTGCTAGTCGAAAGCATACAACGAAAGCGCTTCGAAGAGATTCAAAAGGAACGCCTCAATGCAATCTATACGTTTACGCGAAAAATCTCACACGAAGTCAAGAGCCCTTTGAGCATCATCAAGAACTATTTACAAATTCTGGGGATGAAGATCGCCGACCAGAATATAGCCCAGGAGGAGATCCGAATCATCAATGGTGAGATAGATCGCGTGTCGAACATCCTGGACAAACTGTCCTCCCTGTATTCCAACGATGATTTCCAGGTGAATGAACAAGTCGACATAAATGAAATGCTGAAAGATATGACAAAGATCATGGAAGAGGCCATGTCCAAGAACTCAGGGATAACCCTGAATATGGATCTGGACCCTGACCTCCCTAAAATCACAGCTTCAAGAGACGCCCTGAAGCAGATATTCATAAACCTCATCAGAAATTCCGTGGAAGCCATGGAAAACGGCGGAGAACTTACACTCCGCACACGGAAACATGAAGCAGGTACTATCAAAGGGGAAGGGGCGCTGGAAAGAGAGCCGACCGACATTGTTGAAGTCGCTGTCAGCGACAACGGCAAGGGGATCTCCGATGTAGTGCGCCAAAGAATATTCGAGCCTTTTGTGGGCACCAAGCAGGAAGGCCACTCAGGTCTGGGCCTGTCCATTGTTCACAGCCTGGTAGAGTCATGCGGCGGCAAGATTAGTTGTGAGGACAAGCCAACCGGGGGGGCAACATTCAGAATCAGGTTCCCTCTTAAAACAAACTAGTACACATTACCGGCGCTCATGACTAACTATTACGGGTCCATTTTGTTATAAGCATTTGGAGGGTGACCCATGAACCATTCCGGTCAATATCCGGTAAACATCATTGTGGTTGACGATGAACCGCGAATGTGTGAGAGCTTGAAGTACCTTTTAGGACATCAAAAGTTTAATGTGCGAACCGCGCTTACAGGCTCCGATGCCCTCCAGTGGGTTTCCAGGGAGGAATTTGATATTGCCGTGCTGGACATCGGTCTTCCCGACATTGACGGAATCCAGCTCATGGAGTATATTCGCAGTACCAATCGCGATATCTGTTTCGTAATAATAACAGGCAATGCCACCCTGGACTCAGCACTCAAGGCAATACGAAACGGAGCATTTGACTATCTGAAAAAACCGTTTGAGTATGATCAGCTTTTGAATACCATTAATAACATCCTGAATCAGAGGAAACTGCAAAAAGAAAATATTGAAATCAACGGAAAGCTCGCATCATCAGAAGAGAGATATCGCTATCTGGTAAAGAATTCGCCTGATATTATCTACATTCTTGATGAAAACGGACGTTTTGAATACATCAGTGATGCAGTGCAATCCTTACTCGGATATGACCCCCAAGGACTCATAGGAGAGCACTTCAGCACAATCGTAATGGATGAAGACAAGGAGACCTGCAAGTGGTTTTTCCAGGAACGAAGGACAGGTGAACGTGCCACATCGGGTGCGGAACTGAAACTCAGGGTTACTGGAAACGGTACCGGAAGTAGATACTGCGAAATACATAATATTACGGTGGAGTTGAAGAGCACCGGCATTTACGCCAAACCCGAGGAAAAGGGGCGAAGGTTCCTGGGGACCCACGGCGTGGCCCGGGACATCAGCCGCAGAAAGAGGCTGGAGCGCCAAGTAAAGCAAATGGAACGGATGGAAGCAATGGGGACTCTTTCCGCAGGCATTGCCCACAACTTCAACAATCTGCTCATGGCCATCCAGGGAAACGCCTCTCTCGTTCTTCTTGACCTGGATGATGACAGCGAGCACACCAAACGACTGAAAAACATCATTGAGTACACTCAAAACGGGGCCGACCTCACCAGTCAGCTTCTGGGGTTTGCCCGCAGTACTGAATATGAGATAAAATCAGTAGACATAAACGATATTGTAACAAAGAGCTCAACCATGTTCGGCAAGACGCGAAAGGAAATATCAGTCAGAGAAGAATTAGCTTCTAACCTCTGGTGCACTGATACGGACGATAAGCAGATGCAGCAGGTGCTCCTCAACCTCTATGTTAATGCCTGGCATGCCATGCCCGAGGGCGGCGACCTTATTCTTCGAACCGAGAACACAGTAGTGAGTGAGACATCCCCAGACTTCAGCGACCTTCCGCCCGGCCGGTATGTCAAAATCACTGTAGAGGACACGGGTACCGGCATTGACGATACTGTTCTGCCCCGCATATTCGAACCTTTTTTCACCACCAAAGAAGTAGGGAAGGGAACCGGGCTCGGCCTGACTTCGGCCTTTGGAACCGTCAAGAACCTGGGTGGTACTATTCAGGTCAAAAGTTGTCTCGGCAAGGGCACAACTTTTTTCATCTACCTCCCGGCCTCCGAACAGACGAATCCCTCCCGAGAAACAGGTCAAAATGAGATTGTCAAAGGCAATGGCCTTGTCCTGCTGCTGGACGACGAGGATATGATAATAGAGGTTGGATCAGCCTTTATCAAGGCCTTGGGATATAATGTTATCACTGCGTCTAACGCCAGGGAAGCCATCGATATTTATAGAGAAAAATGGAGGGAGATTGATCTCGTTATTCTCGACATGATTATGCCTGAAATGGACGGCGGCAAGGTATTTGACAATTTGAAGCAAATTAACCCTGACATCCGGGCTATTCTGTCCAGCGGCCATGGGCTGGATGGGCGCTGCCAGAAAGTTTTTCAAAAAGGCTTCAAAGGATTTGCACAAAAACCCTTTAATCTGAGCGATCTTTCCATCTTGATCAGAGATGTTTTGTGTAAATAAACCATGTCTTTGATCCATCACATCCTAATGAATTTTTTGGTCACCTAATGTATAAAAGCTTGCATAGGTAATTTTTTTATCGACGATGACTGTTTTCACATTCAAAACGTCTTGAAAACCCCGCTGTGTATTTAAAACACATTAAGTGGCATAAATTTACACACCTACTCGCCATATTAATCCCACCACACAAGCCAGCCCGCTAACATACCTATTTAATTGACTTTTTTTCGTCACCCATACAGGCGCCTCTGGCATGGAGATTGCTTTAAGTACATCGTACATCCGTAGCGAGAACGAGTAAACTATATGCAGGCAGTTATTCAGCACATCCTTGCTATTCAGCACCGCATTAACCCGCTCCATGTGTACTGTCGATTTTTGGACAGGGGATACGGTCGGAGCATATCAATCTGCTGCTGTAGATTTTACGAAATGGCTGTATTTTCATGGCTGAGCAGGATACTTCGATGTATGATTTTCATGGCCATTGTCTGCGGGGGAACCGGACTCGGGTGCTATTCATCTAATGACAATACCCCTTTCTCCAAGAAAAAAAGAGCATAGGATCGGCATGGACAAAGTACTTATTAAGCATCTTGAATCAAAGGGCCTGGAGGGAAATGCTTTGCTCAGGATGATCAAAGATATGATGCTTGCCTTCTCAATGAACCCTTTGATCAATTCCCATGAAATTAACAATCGTCTACAAGTACTAGGATGGGATGACATTGAACTTGATTACCGCACATGGGAATTGGCAAAAGAATCCTTTGAAAGGCAAGAAAGCTATAACAATAGGAATGATAATTAACTTATTCAAACCACATAAAATCCATATCTGTTTTATCGAACTGGATCACTCATCTCCAACTTAACGGCGTTTGCATAATCGAATTCTGTTTTAGTTAGCAGCTCACCAGCGTAAGCTTTCGCCCCCTCCTCATCTTTAAAATTCCCTATTGTAATTCTATAAATCAATTGTTTTTGAGGGGAAGTGAACGGAACTATGAATACGTCATACCCCGCCTCCAATAACGACCGAAAAGCCTCCTGCGCGGCCCTTCCCGGCCGATAGCTGGCAACATGAACCGTGTAAATCTTTTCTTGAGAAGGCCTGGATAGATCAGGAAAGACTATAACCTGACCGACGCTGATACTGTTAATGTCTCTGATTTGAGGGTTGTGTTTTTTGACCATTTCCAAGATATCGCGATCAGCTCGGCCATATACATTCATGGCTATCTTTGCAAGATAGTCTCCTTCCTTGACCGTAATTTCCTCGCCCCCGTTCAATGGGGCCGCTCCCAGCCTCGAATCTCCGGCAATCAAAGTATTTCCTTCAATTTTTTTCTCTTCAATAAGATCACTAGAGGGGAGCAGAGGCTTCTTTTCAGCGGAAAAACCCAAGGGAGGCGGGCTCACCGGTTCCTCGGGTGTATCTGAGACACTGCCGGTATCTTTTACTGTTTCTGCTCTTTCAGGTTTTGCCTGTACCGGTTCGGCCTTGCCGGGCGGCTCCGGGGGAGGCAGTTCCTTTTCAGGCGCTCCAACCGGTGTTGAAGGCCCCTCTGTTGAAGGCTCCTCGATCTTTTCAGGGGGCTGGTTTGACAGGCTGATAGACTGAATCATCTGTTTTAGCATACCCCCTTTGTCAACAATGACTTCACGAACACTTAATTCAACGAAAACAGTCCATACCCACAGCAGGATTGCGAGTGAGAGCGCTATAACCAATCCTCTTCTCAGCCAAGGGTTATTTTTCTCCTTTATCCTCTTTTCAAAGCCTGCACCCTCGGTAAATTCAGATTGAGACCCTTGCAGGGCAATTAGGTTTTCCTCTCCCAAGTGCATGTCCCTGTGTGACTCTTCAATCATCTTTTGGGAAATTTTTGATTTGCCTTTCGAATAACCAAGAAGGAGTGCGTTGTCGGCAAGAATATTGATTATTCGCGGAATACCACCGGAAAATTTATAGATGGTTTCTATGGATTTTTTGGAAAAAATTTTATCCGGATCAGCGGCTCCGGCCACACTGAGCCTGGTTAAGATGTAGCTCCTGGTAGCCTCCAGATTTAAAGGCTGAAGGTGATACCGGCTGGCAATCCTCTGATACAGGGCCCTGCATCTCGGATCTTTGAGACGATCTATCAGTTCCGGCTGCCCGACAAGAAAGATGTTGATCAACTTCTCCTCGGAAGATTCAAGGTTGGACAGAAGCCGGATTTCCTCCAGCAGATCAAGCGAAAGGGTTTGTGCTTCATCAATAATTAAAACAAACGGTGTCTGTTGCTGTTGGGCTTTCTTCAGGTAATCTTCGAACTCCAAAAGAAAATCTGCTTTTGATTTGAAGTGTACCCTTCTCTTAAATGTGGTTGAAGCCAGATAATCAATAAACTCGCTGGAAGACAAAAGAGGGTTTGAAAAGTGAATACATTCGATATTAGTACCCAGGTTATTCAAAAGGACCTGTATCACCGTGGTTTTCCCAGTGCCAACATCCCCGGTCAAGAGGATAAACCCCTTACGTTCGACCACTCCGTATGTTAAAAGAGCAAGCGCTTCCTTATGGCCTTCGCTAAGATATAAGAATCTGTGGGAGGGCGTGATATTAAAAGGCTTTTCTTTTAGTTTGAAAAACGCTTCATACATGGACTTCACCAGAAGACGGGATAAAGAGAATCGCAAGCAAAACTTACCGCCACATGGCCCTTCAGGAGGGGCCCTGTAACACAACGGACAAGGGGTGCCCCCTGGACAAAAACGTGTAACATCCTGTTCTTAGAGGGATCACGCAGACTGAGGACTTCCACGAATTTTCATACATGCAATCCACCCTGAGATCAAGGCCATTCTCAGAGGATTTATATGCAAAAAGCCTGCCTCAACCTGGTCACACAAATCTGGCTCAGTTATTCCTTGTAAATTCCTTTGAAAAAGCTAAACTGTTGCATTGAAATCTGCGCCCACCAGGAATGACGTGCTTCCTGATTTTTGAAAGACGAGAAATGCCATGCCTCGATTAGTAATTGCACAAGGCCTCGAAAAAGGAAAAATCTTTGAACTTCCGGAGGGGAATACCTTTGTGGGCCGGTCCCGCAAAAACGATATTATCCTGACTGACAAGAGCGTGTCCAACAGGCACCTCAAAGTTTACCAGATCGGCCGTAGATACTTTATTGAGGACCTCAAAAGCACAAACGGTACCCGAATCAACGAGAAAAGGCTTGATTCGGGTGAAGGTTTTGAAATGGCAGAAGGTGACTTGATCAGACTAGGAAGGGTAATTCTTCGCATAGAAGCCCTGCCGGATCTCACTGCCATCGAGAACATGGTCGCATTGAATAAGAGTAAGGAAGTGAAAGAGATCCTGCCCAAAAGCCAGGTCGATTCCGATCGACGCCGCCCATCGGATCATGGAATACAATTGATTCAGAACGTCGCCGGTCTTATAAAACAGTCTTTTAATCTGCAAAGCTTCTGCCGAAAGGTCCTGGAGTATATCCTCCACAGCCTTCCTCGAATTGATACAGCAGCACTAGCCTTCCTTGACCCTCTTAAACAGACGAATTCAAAAAACAAGACACTCATTCTCTATTCGAAGCCTGAAGTTAAAAATCGTGAACAGAATGCGGTCATTGAAAAAATCATAGATCGCGTGCTGGAAAGGCGCAAAGCCATACGATTGCTAAATGCCGCTTATGAGTATTCAGAGAATGCCCGGGTGGAAAACAGCCAGATTCACATTAAATCCGTCCTGTGCATCCCCCTTATAAGCAATTCCGTAATACGCGGAGCACTTTATATTCACTCCACAAGCAATCCTTGCGGATTTAGGAAGGAAGACCTCAATACACTCAATACTTTGAGTGCTTCCTTGGCGGTAATCTTTGAAAAGGCTTTACTCTACGGAAGGCCCACAGCACCGCTTCCCACCCAATATTAAAACGGGCTGTCCACCTTTAAAACACTCCAATCGGAAAAATTTTCATGGTATTCATTCGTAATTATAACAGTTTTATTTGGATTCTATCATCACGATTGGTTCGCTGGAATTCCAGCAGTTATAGTTTATGCCGGACTTTTATATAGAATCAAAAATCTATTCATATCAATTTTCTATCACGCCACTAAAAACTTACCACTTCTAATCTATGTAATTTATAGCGCTAATTGGCCACTATATCAGTTATTAGTCAACTTACTATTATTAATAGCCTTTTTTAGTGTTATTATTCATTTGACGCATCATCTTTTTATCTCTTTTATAATATGATTTTACAAAGGCAGATACCATCTTTTTTTGTTTTATTTCTGAGTCAAGAAAGCGAATTCCATAGACATGTTTTTTGTTGTCGCTTAATTTGGAATATATAACTTCACCTTTGATCTCTAATAATTCCTCATTAAGGTCAATAGCCAGCAATAGCACCATACGGCTTTCAACGACACGGAAGGTCTCCATCTGGATGCCCGAATGACTCAAATTGGTTGTCCAACCGTATCCTTCACTTATTTCTTGCCCTCTATTATCAAGGCAAACATAACCCAGAAAATTTGATGTAGCTATTCGTGGTGCATGTCTTTTTTCCATAATAGCTTTTCTTTTTTATTCGTTTTATAAGCTTTATTCGATCTATTTTGCTATTTTTTCTTTGCGATCATCGTAAGAAACGAAGCTTTTTTCGCGGGTTGCCGACAAGGGTGAAAAGGCATTTTATCACGTCTCACCAATATCCCCAAACGTTTTCCAAGGATTATGAACCGGTGCCTGGTTATCCAAAAATATTACTGCGGGGAGCGAATTCTCCGGCCTTTCATAGCTTGACGTGCCCAATAGAGGGGGTTGATCCCGCGCACCATGGCACTGTACGGTGCTTCAGGGACTTTCAACTGCCTCATGCTCCACAAACCCACTCGACATGTCCCTCTGTTGGCCTCACGTCGAAAATGCATTAACGCGCTCTCAAAAAGATCCATCGGCGTAACCCCTCGCACCGGGAAAGGCCCAGCCCGCCGCAACCCGTCTCGAATGATCGTGGCACAGTTCCGCCTGTAGAAATGGAAAAAAGGATTGCTGTTTGGAGCCTCCTGAACAACGGGGGCGTTCCTTATGATGTCCATTTTCGTTTGAAAGAATGCGGAGAGCCGCCCAGCAACCTCCTCAGAGGTTTCCACATGCAGGACGTGGATGGTTCGCCCGAATAACCGGCCGAAGTTGTTGTAGTAAGGCCTCCCATTGAATTCACCGTCCACCCTTCCGCGCACTGGATGGACCCCGAACTGCCCCAAAGCCGGACGATAAAGGTATTCCTCGACAGGTACGGCCTCGTTCTCATTGCGCCTGTATGAAAAATTGAAGGCCCGCCCCCTCACATTGATTGCGGAGTGACCCAGCAGGGAACCTCGGAAATTGGTCAGGCGCTCGTTCAGATAGATCTGAAAATGCGGGGTCTGCAAACGGTCATCAAAATCACCGGGCCAAAGCATTAAAAGTCGCCTGTCGGTATCATAGCCCCGCTCTTGAAGAAGCCTCCCACACACCGGCTGGTTCAGCCAGTGCCTCACATACCCGTCCCAGATGCACCCTTCTTCCCAAAGGCAAGCCCCCCTCTGCCCTTCCACCCAATGCTTTTTCCCGTCAGATCGTAAAATCCCGTGCATCAGAACATGACCCCTTGTCCGGTTATAGTTTTGTATTGACGCATTGAGAAAGAAAAGATAATCTGCAACAGCCTTTCAAACGTGGGCGATCCTTCTCGGGGCTCATATTATAAATTCTCCATCAAGGCGAGCATGCAATGAACCCCTTTCACTCCAGAATTCTTTTTTGCGTGATGGGAGCGGCACTCCTGTGCCTTTTTTCTGTCCCCACTCAGGCCATGGACGGCCTGACACTGGCCCAAGAGATGTACAACCGTGATGATGGCAAGGATTCATACGGCATTGTACGCATGCTCCTGATTGATAAGGGTGGAAACAAACGCATGCGCACCCTGATCAGCGCCACTAAAGATTTCGGCAAAGTTTCCAAGAGCCTCATGCGGTTCACCTCCCCCGAAGCCATCAAGGACACCAGCTTCCTCACCTGGGAAAACGAGACAGGTGACGACGATCAATTCCTTTACCTTCCGGCGCTTCGACGGGTACGCCGGATCGTTTCAAGACAAAAAGACAGCCAGTTTGTCAACACCGATTACACATATGAAGACATGCAAAAGCGCAAGGTAGAAAAAGACCACCACAAAATTTTAGGGAGTGAAAAATTCCAGGAATACGATTGCTGGGTCCTGGAGAGCACGCCAAAAGATCCCAAGAGCACTCAATACGGAAAAGTGGTTCAGTGGGTCATAAAGGATATATACCTCCCGGTAAAGACTGAGTACTATGACAAAAGGGGGCGGCTTAATAAAGTCTTTTCAGCCAGGGACATAAAGGTGGTCGACGGGTATCACACGGTGATGGAATCGGAACTACACGATGTCCAACGTGACCACCGTACATTCATGAAAATCGATACCATCAAATACAACACTAATATTCCTGACCGCATATTCACAAGGAGATACCTGGAAAACCCTGATTGACGGGACTCACAACAGGGCTACCCCTCTCCTTTATCACAAGGAGGTATGCGAAAAACCATGATACTCCAAAGCCGATTTCAGGGACCATTATTTCTGGTATCTGTTTTAGCGATCCTAGCGGCTTTCATCTTCGCCCCCCAAAATGCCCTTGGCGACGATCCAATAAATCTCGAGCAAACCGAGCGGCGGCTCGCCCAAAAAGCGGACAGTGACCCGTGGAAAGAGGAAAGCGCCGGGGATGATCCGTGGGGAGACGCCGATGAAGCCGAAGCCCCCGCCGTCCCCTGGGAGGAAGAAAAAGACGATGCAGATGAGGACACTGCCGCAGCACCCTGGGCGGCGACACCCCCTGAGGGCCACAAGCCCTTTGAGTTGAGCGGTAGGTTCTGGAACCGGATCGCCCACGACCTGAATGAGGACGACCCGTTTGAAGATGATGCCTACAATCACGCAGAACTCCTTCTCAAAGGGACTTACAACCCAGGCCCCGGCATAAATCTGCTGCTGTCTTTAGATGTAGACCAATTTCAGTACTACAACAGTGGGGACTGGGATAACGAGACAAACATCAGGGCCCACGAAGCCTATGTCCGCTTTACCGGCAAGTGGTTTGAATTTACACTGGGCAATCAGCTGGTACGCTGGGGCAAGACCGATCAGATCAGCCCGCTGGACATTGTGAATCCTGAGGACGTCCGCGATGGCCTGGTACGCGACCGCGAGGAGCGGAAGCTCCCCATTCCCATGGTCAACCTGAAGCTGTTCAAGGATATGTACAAGTTCGAGGCCCTTTTTATTCCGTTCTTCAAAGAATCCAAATTGCACCTTGTAGGACGGGATTGGGCTCTGTTCAAACATTATGACAGGTCTGTCGGCCCTTTTCACATCGATACGAATAACCCGCCCAACGACCTGAAACACAGTGAATTCGGCTTCCGTTTCGCCGGAACGTTTAAGAGGGTGGATTATGCATTCAGCTACCTTAGGACCAGAGAGGACATACCTTCTATAATGACGCTCAACACCCCTCCCGGCTTCAGGGTCCTGGACCCGGATGCAGCCACCGTGGAGGATCTCGTCCGGTTTGCCGTGCTGACTCTGCAGCCAATCCAACTGAATTACAGGCAGCAGCATGTTTATGGCATCGAATTCGAAACCACCTGGGGTGACTTCGGGATAAGGGGGGACTTCGCTTACATTAGCGAACGTTCCTTCCTTAACGACCGCCTTCAACAAATTACCAAACCGGCTATACACTATGCCCTGGGTGTTGATTACAGCCTGCCAGGCTCCTTTTATGCAAATCTGCAGTTTTCTCAGCAGATAATTCATGACTTCGAAGACGGCCTCCTGTTTGCTGACAAGGTAACCAACACGGTCAATGGTAAGCTGGCCAAGGAGCTCTGGGACGGCAGGCTGGAACTGGCCCTTCGATATCTTTACAACTTCACAAGGAAAGATTACTACGTCAATCCCTTTGCCACTCTAAAGTATTGGCAGGATCTTACTCTACAGCTTGGCGTCAATTTTGTAGGCGGCCCGGATGAAAGCACCCTTGGCCTCTATGACAACAACGATGATGCCTACTTTATCCTCACCTATCATTTCTAGGGGCGGCTTGCCGGTGGCCTTCGGACACCACCCGGAGTGATGCCCGGATGCATTATCTTTTTCCCATCCAGAAATGTCCTTTTTCGCCAATCTCTACATCAATCTCCAAGATCGCTTGTGCGGCGAACTTTAGTAAGACTCCGCGCAAACATTTACTTTCCTTGCGCTTGACAAGAAATCACTATTTCTCAACTGGAAACCCGCAAGCGCCCAGAAACCGTTTCCTTAAGAACACAACCTAGGATTCACTGACTGATGTAATTCACAGGTACCATGACTATGGCCCAAACTCCCAGGACTCCACTTTCCGCGCAGGAAATGAACCAAAAGCTGAAGAAGCTGCTGGCTAAAGCCGACGGTTTCACTTCTTCTGAACGCTATGCAGAGGCTATAGCCGCTTACGAGTCCCTCGTGCGAGAGGTTCACGCTTGGTTGGTGGACATGACGCAACAGGGTCAAAAGCCAGGGCCATCGGCGAAGAAAACGCTTCAGGCGATTGAAAATCGTATCTTGGCCGCCCGGGAGAAAATGGCTATCGCCGAGAATTCGCGGCCGACCCTGGACCTCAATGCTTTCAGGCTTCGACTTCAAAATGCTGAGGGTTATACGCAACGTCATCTCCTGGCCGAAGCAAGAAAAATTTATACCTTGCTTCTGGATCAATTACACTCCTGGCACACGCACCAGACAGAGGCTCGACCAGAAACCATTCATGCCTCTCAACAAGCCCTAAAAATCCTGCAAAACCGCCTCAACGATCTTCAAGTCATGGAAACATACCTTTCGAGTGGAGAAACCGCACGCCACTCCACTCCTGCCGAAAGGGTGCACGAAGACAACCAGGCCTTGCTCTGGCTAGCCGCAGCCCTCAGCGGCTGTGGGTTATCTGGAGAAACAATTCAGGCCTTGGAAAAAGCAGAGCCTATCCAAGCCACCAAATTCAAGGCTGTCGAACAACTGGCTGACTTTCTCATCTCACACAATATCCTTTCTCTCGGTCGTAGCCTTTACCGCAAACTGGCACATCAGCCTGATCTTTCAAAAACCGCCCGCATGCCTCTCTTAAAAAAGCTGGCTGCCACTCATGAATCCATGGGAATTGCCGAAGAGGCCATTCGCAACTACAGAGAAATCCTTAAGCTGGACCCGGCACAGCCAGAAGCCGCCGAACGGCTCGACATTCTCCGACGCGAACTCCGAAAAATCCGCCTCAGCATCGCTACTGTAACCGACCACCCTTGGTTCTTCTTCGGGCTGAGCGTTATGGTTGCGCTCTTCTTCATGGCCTTTATGCCCCTCACCAAGACTGTCAACAACGTCGACTATTTCACATTGGAGAAGGACCCGCACATAGCATACTACGAAGAATTCAAAGAGATTTTCGGAAACGACGAGTTCTTTGTAATAGCCTTTGAAAAGCAGGACATCTTCACTCAGAAAAACTTAACGCTTCTGTCTGATATCACTCGGGACCTCGAGACCATTGAAGAAGCCAAGGAAGTAAAGAGCCTAGCCAATGTTAACGACGTCGTAGGAGAAGAAGATTTCTTCGAGGTGAGAGAGTTCCTGGAAGAAATCCCGGAAGACCCGGAAGACTTGAGAGCCCTCAAGGAACAAGCACTCGGTAATCCGCTCTTCATTGACGCCTTGATCTCCAAGGACGGCCGCACCGCCTCCATCGTTGTAGAAGCGTATGACCTGCCTGATGATGACGACTATCGCGTACGGCTCATGGAAAAGACCGCCGCTGTTCTCGATAAATACAAGGCACAGGTGGATGCTTTTCACATTGCAGGCTGGACTTATACAAACCTGAGCCTCAGCCAATTCATGAAGCAGGACGTCGCACGTTTTATCCCGATCACCTATCTGTTCATAACCCTGGCCATCTGGCTCGTATTTCGAAACGTCATTCTTACGGCGCTCGCCATCACGAACATCTCGGTGTGCGTGGGGTCTGTAATGGGCCTCATGGGGCTCACCGGTATTACCTTGAATACTGTCACCAGCATCATCCCCTCCATGGTCATGGCCCTGGCCCTTTGCGATACGGTTCACATATTCTCCCACATGGACCAAAGGGCGCTTTCAGAGGCCGGAGGGGACAGGCGAAAAGCACTGGGCGGAGTCCTTAAACGCGTTGTGTTGCCCAGTTTCCTAACGAGCCTCACAACCGCCATTGGTTTCCTCTCTCAGGGAATCAGTGAAATCCCTCCCATTCGGGACTTCGCGTGGATCGCCTCTGCAGGCATGCTGTTCGAGTTTGTCTACTCCTTTTTCCTTCTGCCCCCTCTCATCCTGCTGTTCAAACCCGACCGCATTTATCAGTCCTACGAGTCCACGAGGGGAATCACCCTCGTCTTGAACCGCGTCTTCCTTATCGTCAGGCGATATCACAAGACAATTGCCTTCTCCATTGTCGCCTTGATGCTCTCGGCAGGTTGGTACGCAATGCAGATCCGCGCGGAGACCAACACCATCGGTTACTTCAAGAAAAAGAGCGATCTACGCCAGGCCATGAATTTCGTGGAAAGCCGCCTTGGCGGCGTGGATTCAATGGATATCTCCGTAACCGCCGACCGCGTGGACGCGTTCAAGGATCCCTCAAACCTTCGAATCCTTGAAGCGGTTCAGAAATACCTGGAGAGCCTGCCCGGAATCGACGGGACAGTCTCATTCGTGGACTTCATCAAGGACATGAATGAATCCTTCCACAACGAAAACCCAGAGCATTTCAAGATCCCTGAGTCCCAGGACATGGTTGCCCAGTACCTCCTGCTTTACAACGCAGACGACATCGAAAACGTCATCACAAACACATACGACCACGCCCGAATCGGGGTGCAACTATCCATCCACTCTTCTTCGGAGCAGGCGAAACTCATCAAAAGGATCCGGGATTATCTCGGGGAAAACTTCCAGACAGAAGGCCTGAAGTTTCGCGTAACCGGAAGGGCGCTCAAGGATGTTGTCACCATTAATGCCCTTGTTAATGGACAACTCTACAGTCTCGGGCTGGCGACGGCGGTGATCACCCTGATCATGTTTATTGCCCTGCGTTCTTTCAGCATCGGGTTTCTGAGCGTGATTCCCAACTCATTGCCCATCGTTATTAATTTCGGGATTATGGGGGCCTTGGGGATCCCTCTCGACACAGGAACAGCCATTATTGCCGCAGTTGCCATAGGGATTGCAGTTGATGACACCATGCATTTCCTATCTGAGTACAAGGAGCAACGGGACATGAACATGAGGGTTGCTCCGGCCATCCGTGCGGTTCTTCTAATTAAGGGTAGAGCATTGATTTCATCATCACTTATTCTTTGCATCGGTTTCAGCGTCCTCGTGCTGAGTCACTTCGTGCCGACCATGAACTTCGGCATCCTGACCGCAATCATTATGCTAACTGCGCTGATCGGTGACATTGTCTTCCTGCCATCACTAATTATGTTCAAGGCGGAAAAAAACCGGGGAGTAAGCGTGGTGTGATTTCCAATCATTCAGACACAAGACCTGGCGACTGCTTTCGCCCAATCCTCGATGAGCGCGTATTCGAGCACGCTCCTGTTTTGCAGCCTCAACCCGAAGAGGCCTGCATGGCGAACCAGGCCTTTGCCAGGGCACAGTATAGACTCCCAACCCAAGTTGCAGAACGCCTTCAAGCCCGTCAGAACGAAACCGGCCACCCTATCCGCCCCTTGCGTTACTACCCTTTTCCCATCGTTTTTCAGGAAAACGCAGACAACCCGATACATCAAGGCTTTGCATGGGGCGACACATACGCATCCATTGTTCGCAAAATCGTTCGAGCTTACCGCAGGCCTCGCTCGGGGATACGGCGGTTCCTTCAGGCTTCCTTGCTCCAGTTCATACCTGAACACCTCCTTGAACTCCTGGAGGCTTACAGGACTCTGGACGATCTTGCCGGCAGCCACATGGGAGACGATCACATCGGTGGGCGGAGCATAGAGTGGAATGTGGGGGCGGTTGGCGGGCTGGACGAAGGGCACCTGGTCTCCAAAGCCGTGGACAAAAACCTCCCTAAACGCCATCCGGGAAACACACTCGGTTCTCCACTCGAAACAGATCCTTTGCCGTTGGTGAGGGAAGCAATCCGCTGGGCCTATGAATCTCACTGCCTTGCAAACAATCGCCCCGCGAAAAACACCCCTCTTATCGCATTCCTTGAGCACGACGACCTCTATGGATCGACCGTCAGCCTCTGTGCTCGACTTAAAAAGGCCGGGGAGAAAACCCTGATAGCCTTTGAGCAGGAACTGGACTGGCAAGAGGGCCGACTATTCTGTGCAGGTTACGGCCCCGTCGACATTGCCTATTGCGACTGTCACCTGGAGGATCTTGGACGGGGCCACCCGCTGCTTCAGGCATGTGAAACCAATACCGTAGCTCTTGACACCTCCCCCCTGGCCCGATTGGTAATGCGCTCAAAGGTGATCATGGCGCTCCTTCAGATGCCACGATTCCAAAAGGAGCTCGACTTAACCACGCATGAAATATCTCGTTTAACAAAGCACCTCGTGCCTACCTTCCTGTGGTGTAGGAAGACCTTTACAAATCCACCTTCATTCCTTGTCCCGGGACTCTCGGCCCTTTGTGCCGGGTCACCATATAAAACCCAGGCAGTGACCATTCCACAGACTGATGCCCCTGAAGAACAACCACTTTTCGGCCTTGTGACCAAGGTGGCAATAGGAGGTGTCTACGGAGGGTCGGCCGTTGAAGTATCCGCCCGCACTCCCAAAGGGTATGACACACGGAGCACCTTCGCACTCCTTCTCAAGCATCTGGAACCCCTGGCCATGCACTATACACGCCTCGAGGCCAAACAAGTATTTGTGCGCACCAGGCCGGAAATCAAGTCTCTCATCAAGGAAGAGGTGCTGCGCTCATTGGGGCGGGGCCTGGGAATAGAGCCGCCTGACGACCCATTCTGGGCGGAGATCAATCGTCTGTGCCTGGCGGCCTTTGATGCGCCTACTGAAAGCCCCCTGTCAGCCAAGGATATCCTGCTCGCTCTTGAGCCCCCTGTACGTGCCTACTTTGAAATAGATCTCTCGTCCCTGCGAAGGACTTCAGCTCAGCTGTTTAAACCCCTGGAGCGCTTCCTTGACAGGCTTTTGCAAAAAACTCCGCTTAAACACAATGAGCAAAGTCTCATGTCTTCGTTGTTACGTCAGTTCGGACTGGTCCTTGCCCGAGCGCGCTTTCAGATGCCCGAATTCGTATCGGCTTTTGGAGACCTTCTCGAGGCGCTCCGAGCACAAATCAACATGGACAAGGCTTTCTCATGCCATGACCTGGCTCAGGAACTGATCGAGCTTATAGACAGCTTCTTTTTGAATCAATTCGGAAAAAGCTTCCCGGAAAGTGGGGCTGTAAGGCTACAATCGATCCTTCTCCAGCCTTATCTTCAACGGCGGTTTCTGTCGCTGAACCCAGTGGTTTTTCAGCCCCATGTTCACCCCGAGCCCCTCGTGGGCGAAAGAGACCTTTACCTGATGAACCGAATCCACATCCTGTTCACCAAGGACGGCAAAAACACCCGCCTTGCCGGCACCCAGGTTTTTTACCTTAAAGACGGCAAAGCGGAAAACAGCTCCAAGATGACGGCATCTTTGTGGGCTCAGGGTTAATGGAAAAATGGATGTATGGGTCTTTTGAATTTCTAGTTACCGCAGGCGGCCTTTCCAGTAGCGGAAACCCTTTCTAATAAATCGCGGAAGCGAGGTAACCATTCTAATTTGACTCCAAAAGGTGAAATCCGGGTGATACTCCTTTTCCAGACCTCGCAGGACCAGTTTCATCAGGAAGGGGTTTTCACGCATCACCTTGTTTTCCATGTCGGAAATGACACCCAGGTAGGGGGTACGCAGCCCGTGGTACTCCACCGGCTCGCCAATTGGGTAAAACAGAAACCCAAACCTCTTGAAGGTGTTTGACACCTTCTCCTCGGTAATCATGTACCAGTGGGTTAGACCAAGCCGTTTACTCTCGTGATACATGGCCTGGTACAGTCCCATAACAATGACCGGCGTTTTCCGCTTTTTGTAATCATCTGGAACCGGCCCCTTATCCGGAATTACCCCCCCTTCAGACTTCTTAAGGTAGGATTCGACACCGTACTGCCCATCCTCACGCCTGCGGCGATACACTTGGCTCACGGCCAGCCGTGATATCTCTGCTATCTTTTCCGGCGGCGGTTTTTCCCCGGGAAAGCGGATTGCGACGGCATGTTCCATGGGGAAGCCCTCGTCCGACTGAAGAATCAGACGGATAGTGCCCACAACGTCGTCTTCGTGATCCAAGGCGGCAAAGTGAATCGAGTAGGCCTCGTAATCGTCCGTCTCCCGCCCTCCCGGATGATCCTCCGATTTTTCAAAGCCGAACTCTTCCACGTAGACCTGATAACGGAGCCGGTAGGTCTTTTCCCGCAAATCATCAGTGTCGGCCCTGACGAATCTAAACTTTCCATAAGACAGCATGGCCATTATCTCCTTGTATCGTTATGCTTGATGCGGAAGTATGGCTGCAATTCTCCGTTGGCTCCATAGGCTGAAGTCGGGGTAATACTTCTTTTCCAGACCTCTCAGGACCAGGTTCATCAGGGGGGGATTTTCACGCATAACCTTGTTTTCTATGTCGGAAATGACGCCCAGGTAGGGGGTACGGAGTCCGTGGTACTCTACGGGCTCACCTATTGGGTAGAACTTAAACCCAAACCTCTTAAAGGTGTTTAACACATTATTATCTGTGATCATATACCAATGGGTGAGACCCAGACGCTTGCTCTCGTGATACATAGCCTGGTACAAGCCCAGAACAATAGCAGGCACTCTACGCTTTCTATAATTCCCGGGAACCGGGTCCCGATCCGGAATTGTCCCTCGCTCAGTCTTTTCGAGGTAGGGCTCGACTCCGTACTGTCCGTCTTCACGCCTGCGGCGATACACGCGGCTCACGGCCAGGCGTGAGATCTCTGCTATCTTCCAGGGAGGCGGTTTTTCCCCGGGAAAACGGATTGGAAAGGCCTGCTCAATGGGGAAACCCTTTTTTGAATGAAGAACCAGACGAACGGTTCCTACCACATCGTCTGCGCGATTCAACGCAGCTAAGTGAATGGAGTGGTTCTCGTAATCATCCGTCTCCCGCGCCCCCGGATTATCCTCCGGTTTTTCAAAACCGAACTCCTCTACGTAGACCTGGTACCGGAGCCGGTAAATCTTCTCTCTTATATCGTCAGTGTCGGCTCTGACGAATTTAAACTGTCCGTGAGACAGCATAGCCATTGTCTCCTGATTTCCTCGTGATTAGAAAGTTTAATGTTATGTGATTATATTTTCTTCCCGAAACAGCCTTTCCATCATGGACCGCTTTATCAATGGGATGGGAATTGCGCCGTAGTTTACCAGTCCTTGATGAAAAAGGGGCAGCGAAAACGCGTCGCCGAATTTCTCTTCCAGGAAACGCCGCACGCCCATGAGTTCCATCTTTCCCACCAGATATGACGAGGCCATGCCCGGGTTCAGATAGTATTTCTCGCATTCGGCTTTTGCGGTATCCAGAGGCATGGTATTCTTCAGGGAAAAGTACCGAACTGCCTCCTCCAGGGAAAGCCTTCCTGTAGCGAGGCTGACATCCACATACACGCGGTGCGCCCTCATCAGCTCTGCCTTCTTCTGGTAGAAACGCATGTCGTTCGCTTCCTGCTCGTCGGACAGCACTGCCGCGTACTCGTCAGTGAACATCTCCTCCACATAAAGCGCAAAGCCCTCGTCCGAGGTGAGGTTGCTGGAAAGGCGAAAAACCTCCCGCTCTACCTCGCGAATGTGATCGAACTGCAGATGATGACCGATAAGTTCATGAACCACAAGGCTGTTCAACATCTGCCAGTGATATAGATAGCGCCTTTCTCGATATGCTTCTCTGGTTAAGGGCTCCTCAGCTGGACATATCCACAACACCCCGTGGTTGCGCATGGCCTCATATGGACCGCAAGGGACATATGAGGCCAAAGGGGAGCTCCTTCGCTTGTATATCGGCGTCCAGGTTATCTCAGGAGTTCGATGCGTGGGAATCAGCCGGCGGGCATGACAGAAGGAGAAAAACTCCTCGGCCCGCTCCCGAAAACCTTCCATGAGTTTGGAGTTGAACCCGTTCGAGGAATAGGGGATGCGATTCCTCTCCACCATGGTCTCATAGTAGGCATTGAGATCCCCTCCTGCAATAGCCCTCATATCCTTTGATAGACCTTCTACCTTATCCCGGGAAATGTCCAATAAAACTTCAGGCCTGTAATCCAGCGAGTACTTCTTGCGAAAGAGGTCCTTTAAGAAACCTTTCGACCGTTTAAGAGACTGGTGGTTCAGTGGAATCACTTCCAGCGTTCTTACGAAGTGGGCAAACTTTCGAAGGCTCTCAATGGTAAAGGGGATGACGCCCAAAAGCTTTTCCTCGAAATCCCGCCTCAAGTCCAGTGAGTCGATAAATGAGCGGTATTCATTTTCCAGGAATGCCTGAAAGAATTGCACCATGAACAACGCCAGGTTCCTGCTGACCGGCGTCGTGCGGACGAGCCACTCCCTGCTCTGCTCAAAGAGCACAGGAAAACCGTTAACTCGAGAGACAAGCGCATCGACAACCTGCTCGCAGCTTTCAGTATCCCCCGACTGTTCCACTAAATGGATTAGGCGATCGATGGAGTCCAGAGCATAAGTCACGAAAAAATCCGGCCTTGTGTGAGGCCTGACCACCTTGAGGTGAAACAGGTTGCTGTCAATGATGTTTCTGAGGATGAGGGCGTCAATTTCGAGGGAGTCTTTTATCAGGTCGCGGTAATGCTGAAGGAAAGTTATGCGCTCCTGTACACCCTCTTTGTTCCATTTCCCAAGGCAGTCGTCATAGTCGTGGTTGCCCAGCTCCGTTGCCTTTTTTGGGAAAAACCGGAAATACCGATCGCGGAATTCCAAAATGGTCCTGGAGAGCTCGTCATTCAATATGAAGGCCTCTTGTCATAACCACTTCATCGTCACACTCGACATGCGCTCCAAAGGCACCGAATCTTGGGGGACAAGACTCCACAAAGACTTGACCGAGCAGAATCATAGAGAGTATATTACATCATTTTTCTCTTTTCCATCTTTTACTCACACACGAGTGTTGTCAAGCGACATTACCCTATGATCACAGAAAAGTTCCAAGACCTATGTGATTTTCTGAGACGCGTCCCACTTTTCTCTTCCATCCCTGAGAAACAGCTACTCGAAATCGCGGCACAAGGCGAAATACTCTTTATGGAAAAAGGAGAAACAATTTTCCATGAAGGTGATGCCGGCGATTCCATGTACATCATCAAGTCCGGATCAGTAGGAGTCTACGGCATGGCCGAGGACTCTGAGGTTTTCGTGGCGGCCCTGCACAGAGGGGATTTTTTCGGGGAAATGGCCCTTCTCACGGGCAAACCCCGCTCCGCAACTATTCGCGTCATCCTTGATGCTCACCTTTATCGTTTTGCCAAAACCGGTTTCGATTTTCTATTAAAGCGAAACCCAAGCCTGGGGCTTTATCTAAGCCGGCTCTACGCCCACCGTTTTGCCGAAAGCGCCGAAACCCTTCAAAATGAGCACCCCGCATGCCTCTACGCCTTATTGGCCACGCATAGAAACCTCGGGAGAACCCACTTCCTTTACAGCCTGGCTTTTCATATCACTCGCGAGTCCGGGCAATCCGTGCTTGTTGTGGAACTCGAACGTGACTCCGCCTGCCATCCAAAGAGATACGGGGCGCTGACGTCGCAGTGCGCCTTTCCAGATCTATTCGACACGTTCTCTCACAGCTACAGAGATCTGCTGCGATCCGCCTGGTTCTGTCACCCGTCTGGTTTCCACGTATTCACATTGCCCTTTGTGCGAGACCAGCGCTACTGGGAGGAGCTGAACAATGAGCTGACACTGGTCATGGATATACTTCGGCAGCGCTACGACAAGATCGTGTTCAACATCCCCATCCCCTCGAGCCCGGTGGGCGAGCGGGTGCTGAGGCTTTGCGACCGCTCGCTTCTTATCATCAACAATTCCCAACAGGCCCTCCCAGAGGTGCGCAGGCGTCTGGATGAGATTACAGGTGTCTGTGGCGGAAGGATGGACCACATCCGGGTCGGTGTCAGCCATTTGGTAGGAGACAAGGGAATCCCCCGAGGCGAACTAGCCCGCAAACTGGGGCTGCCTGAAGCACCGGCCATTTGGGTCCCGAAAAACCGGTACTCCATTGGCAACACCATAGACGAAAGCACCGACTACCCCGTACAGGGGGCAAGGGCTCTGGCCCGCGAACTCGGCGGCGTGCGTGTAGGCCTGGCCCTGGGGGCCGGCGGCGCAAGAGGCTGGGCCCACTTAGGGGTGCTACAGGTTCTCCAGCAGGAAGGAATCCCCATAGACATGATTGCGGGTACCAGTATTGGCGCCCTTGTCGGCTGTCTCTACGCCCACTCCGCCTCCGGCGACGGCACTTTCGAGCTGGTGCGCAGTACCCTGCCCTCCAAGCTCCAGGTACAGAAGCGCATCTTTGACTATACCCTGCCCCTGCGTGGCATCATCCGGGGCACAAAACTCCTTCGCATGATCCGTGATGCGATTAACGATGCCGACTTCCTGGACCTTCGCATGCCCTTCTACGTGGTCACCGTGGATTACCACACCGGGGAGGAGGTGGTCATTCACGAGGGAAACGTGGCCGAAGCCGTTCGCGCCAGCATCTCCATCCCAGGTGTAATGAACCCTGCACCACACAACGGCCGCTGGCTTCTGGACGGAGGTCTGCTAAACCCCGTGCCCGTGGATGTGCTCCTGCAAAAGGGAGCAGACACAGTGATAGCCGTGTGCGTAGAGAGGGGCAGGAACCATGTCCCAGGCAGCAAAGCAAGGCCGCCCGGGATCATGAGTGTCCTCACCCGCACCATGAACATAATTCACGGCCAGGCAACCCGCGATTTTGCCCAAAAAGCGGACATAGTCCTCTACCCGGATGTTGAGGCCTACTCCTGGGACGCCTTTCACCGCGTCTCAGTACTGGCAAAAGCCGGTAAGGAAGCGTGCCGCAGACAGATCGATGAGATCCGTGCACTAGTTGCGGCCAAGTAGGACGAGCGTAGTCCGTGTAGAGGCGTGAACTTCTGTGCCACATATAAGAACCTCTTTTCATGCTTTGAGAGAAATGCGTTACACATTCTCTTTTTCGGCTTTGTGCGGCCCGGCTAACCGACTAAGATATCAAAGGTTTTATAACTACCCAGACCACTGACCCAGGCATGGTTATTGCTTAAGATTTAGGGAACTCATATCGAATATTCGCGTGAAAGGCTTCAACATGAATATGAACCTGAAAATTACTAGTGGAATTTTTGTGTTGGCGGTATCCTTTTTCATCTCCACGCCTGCATATGGGGCGACACAATACAGCCCGGATACGGAAACCATAACTTATTTATTTGACCATATATTTGCCTGGGAGGACAATGATTCCTCTGCGCCGTCCGGTGATGTAGACCCACCTTGGCTCACTGCATCATTTCAACAAATGTACGAAACGGAAAATGATGGTAATAGTTATGATGGTGTCAAGCTTACTCTCGACAGCGAAGGCTTGCCCGATGACACCTCGTACGTCACTGATTGGTACTTCAATTTCGATCCGTCCCTTGACATCGATGATCTATCTATCATTTTTAACTCTGCTGAATCTTCTGATAGCTTGGCGAATATTAGTGTTGACAAACAAACTGATGGTTTTGCTCTTCCTGGGGCAGGCCATCCAAGCTACGACATTAAAGTGTCGATTCAAATACAGAACAACAACGATGGTTGGTTTTACCGAAACAAAATTGGTGTATTCGACATCACCTACGATAATGACCCTTTGAAATACACATCTTTTGATTTCTTGAGCGAGCCAAACAGTAATGACACAGACCTCTACCTGGCGGCCGCTAAAGTGCAGGGTATCGATGAAGCGAATAATAATGGTTGGAGTGCCTCAATAGCCGCATCAGGCCAGCCCATCCCGGAACCTGCCACCCTGCTTCTACTTGGGATCGGAATCATGGCTCTTTCGCCCTTGCTGAAGAGATTCGCAGGCAATAGATCCCGGGGCAAATGACAGGATCCTGGCAGGAGCCGGTCCTGTTTAAGATCGTGGACCCTGAAGGCTAACACCATCCCTCACAGAGGCCCTCTCAAACCCCGCCAAGACGAGGGCAAAAAACACCCCATACCGACATTTCATTCTGCTTCCCTTATCATTTCTATTGTAAGGCGCGCATCCTCCGAGTGCCTGAAGTCCTGGTCAATATCCAATGCCTTGGCCAAGTGTGTCTCCGCCTTTTCAATGTCCCTGTTGCTGTAATAGGCCTTGCCCAAATGGTATTGAAAAAGGGGATTCCCAGGAGCCAGTTCAACCGCGCGCTCCAGTTCAGGTATGGCCTTCCAGGAATGTCCAAGCAGGTGATAAATCCAACCCAATGTGTCCATAGCGTTAGGATCATTGGGCATCCGCTCCCTGGCCACCTGGGCGAGTCTCAAGGCCTCGTCCAAATCTTCTCCGCTCTCTGCAAGGATCAACGCCAGGTTGCTTGCAGCAGGGCCAAAGTCTTTCTTTATCTCGAGTGCACCTCGGTAATACTGTGCAGCCTTTTCTCTCTCGCCGCTCTCCTGACGAATTAGACCCAGGATCACATAACCCGGCAGGAACCCTGGGTCTACTTCCACTGCCTTCTCATAGTGATTTATGATCTCTTCGGTCCGGCCGCTCCTCAAATAGAGTTCAGTCAAGGCCCGATGGGCAGGTAGAAGCCCTGGGGCATAGTCCAAAGCCCTCTTGAAATGATCTTCCGCCTGCACCATATCAGCCTTTGCAATGTATATCTTACCAAGAAGCTGCTCAAACACCGCGTTATCTTTATCCGAAGCCTGGGCCGGCCTCTTATCTAGGCACAGATTTACAGCCTTATCCAAGGATCCAACCTTGATGTAGATATCCACTAAAAACCCAACTGTATTAATATCCTCAGGATCCAGTTCGAGCGACCTCTCTAGAGCGTTTATGGCATCCTGGTTCTTCCCCATCAAATGATAAACCGTACCCAAACGGAAATGAGAAAGAGGGTCATCCGGTTTCCGCGTTATTACCTTGTTAAACGCCGCCTCTGCGCCGGCAAGGTCGTTTTCCCTTATATTAAGGTTCCCGTATAGGATCAAAGCCTCCACATCATTAGGGACAGCCTCCAACACCTTAACAAGTTCCCTTCTGGCCAGTGAAAGATTCCCGCTTTCGAAACGCCCTAGATATATCTTGGCGAGGAGAAACCTTGCACCAATCAACCCGGGATCGATTTCCAGGGACCTAATCAGACTCTCCTGCGCCCCCCTAACCTCCCCTTTTCCCATAAGGGCCATTCCCCTGAAGTAGTGGGCTGCGCCACGGCCGGGCGTTTCATGGATTACAGCCTCTAAGTGCCCCAATGCGCCGTCATAGTTCCCCTTACCGAGAAGTATCCGTCCCTTGATCAAACGGGCCCCCAAATGGGTCGGAAAAACTGCCAGGACCTTATCAGCATAATCCTCAGCCTCATCAAATTGCGCGAAATCAAGGTGGAGTTTTGCAATCTGCACCATGATGTCCAGATCGCCCTGTCTTTCCTCTGCTGCAGCCTGCATGGTATCAAGAGCCTTTTCGTACATACCTGCTCTGGAGTAAAAAGCAGCAAGTTCCATCATGGCCGGAATCCTCCCTTTGGGATGGACCTCGATGACCTTTTGGTACATTGCATCTGCCCGTTCCCACTCCCCGGTCCTCTCGTAATGCTTTGCAAGCACCGGCGCTGTGCTGTGAGGACCCTCCTCCACCTGAAGGGGACCAAGGGATTCATCCAACTCCACGGCCTGCATGAAAGCCCTGTCAGCCTCTTCCAGATTCCCCATTCTTAAATGGACTTCTCCCAGGGTTAGCCAGGCGGAAAGGTGATTCGGATCTCTTGTCAAGGCACTGTCAAGGTAATTCTTTGCCGATTCAGGGTCCTCCTCCTGAAGCTGGATTCTTGCAAGCAGAATGGATGCTCCCATGTGAAAAGGAGAACGCTTAAGTATTTCCTGAGCCATATCCCTCGCATCTCTTGTCTTGTGAACGAGCAGCAGTATCTGACCCATCCTCAGCCTTGCATCCAGATTCTCCGGGTTGATGGCAACCGCCGTCCCAAAGGACCTGTATGCCTCGATTAAATCGTGCTTAGCCATGTAGATTTCACCAAGCTCATACGAGGCCTCGTCATCCCTGGCATCTATCTTAACTATATTCTTTAGTTCTATAACCGCGTTATCGAGCTCTCCCAGTTCAATATATTCCCGTGCCTTTACCCAGTGGGCAGATTTCTTATCCTCGTCGCTGGTGCAACCGCCGATCGAGAAAACAATGACAAGAAACGCCCAGAAAAGGGTTTGACTCGCAGCCTTGTGTGCCCGCATAATATTCCCCATAGCACAACCTTCCCCGATAAAATCAGTCCCCGTTAAAATTCCCAATAAAATCAGTTGACGAACCGGCCCACCAGGGAGAAAATAGCACAGAATTTTCTAGAGTTGCCAGATAATTTAAGCCTTCTATTGCCGTGGCGTACTTGTGCGGAAAGCAACTTCAACCCCCTCAATCTGGTCGAAACCATGAAGCATTGCAAGGCGTGCAACCTTCCTGCAGCGGTCCCGAATGCAGACCTGGACGGCAGAGGAATCTGCCGCTACTGCCGGGAGTACGAGAAGACCGATGTCACCGTTGAGGAATCCGTCCGAAGGGAACGGGAGCAGGATCTTGAAAAGGCCCTTCAGGCCTGCCGCGGCCAAGGGGAGTACGATTGCCTTGTGCCTGTGAGCGGAGGAAAGGACAGCGTTTACCTCCTTTACAAACTCAAGGAGGAACATGGCCTAAAGATCCTCGCCTTTACCACGGATCTCAACATCCCCCCACTGGCCTGGGACAACATCAACCGGACCCTCAAAAAACTTGACATCGACCACCTATCTTATCGCCCGTCTCTTTCATTCTACACCAAGCTTTTCCGCTACTGCCTTCAGAACCAGGAGGAGAGAGGCGCGGTATACACTGTTTCCTATGTGTACGCACCTCTATTCGAGGGAGACGCCATAAGAATGGCCCTTCAAAAGGGCATACCGCTCATACTGGCAGGCTATTCACCTGGACAGCCTGAACCCGAGCGCATGCTCTATGAGTTCTCCCGCAAGCTGATCACCGATACGTACTGGACCCCTCCACAGCTCCGGGAGTGCGGGCTCTTCAACGAGGATGAATTAGCCTTGTTTTTCAACCCCCACAGTTTTCCCAAAGGCACCGTTTTCCCGCGCTACCTCGCCCCGTACCACGCCTGGCCCTATAACCAGGAAGAGGTCATGAAAGAGGTTGTCCGCCTGGGGCTTGTAAAGAGCGGCAAGCACGCAAGCCCTATCTTCAGCAATTACCCCATCAACTGGCTCCTCATGTA
>CAZEIA010000008.1:8484-41930 GCA_964512335.1 uncultured Desulfobacterales bacterium | reverse complement strand
AAGCCCGCTGTAGGGAAGTCGGGCGCAGGCAGGATCCTGACCAGTTGTTCAATTGCAACCTGCGGTTCATCAATGAGTCTCTCAAGAGCGTCGCAGACCTCTCGAAGATTGTGCGGAGGAATGTTTGTCGCCATTCCGACGGCTATGCCCGAGGAACCGTTGACCAGAAGATTGGGGATTGTGGTGGGAAGTATCGCCGGTTCCGTAAGGGATCCGTCGTAGTTCTCTTGAAAGTCTACGGTTTCCTTTTCGATATCCGAAAGAAAATCCTGCGCCAGGCGGGTCATGCGAACTTCCGTGTAACGCATGGCCGCAGCCGGGTCCCCGTCGACGGAGCCGAAGTTCCCCTGACCGTCAACCAGGGTATAGCGCATGGAAAAGTCCTGGGCCATCCTCACTATTGTGTCGTAGACCGCCGCATCTCCATGGGGATGGTATTTGCCAATCACATCGCCGACCACCCTGGCGGACTTCTTGTAAGCCCTGTCGTAAAAGTTCTTGAGGTCGTGCATCCCGTAGAGCACGCGGCGGTGCACCGGCTTCAAACCATCACGGATGTCCGGAAGCGCCCTTCCCACTATAACGCTCATTGAATATTCGAGATAAGACCGTTTCATCTCGTCTTCGATGTTAACGGTCTTGGTCAACAGATCATGCTCCATACGCTTTCTCCAAATAGAACTAGATATCCAGTTCAGTCACCTCGAGGGCATTGTTCTGAATGAACTCCCTCCTGGGTTCGACTTTGTCACCCATAAGGACATTGAATATATCGTCGGCTTCTACAAGGTCCTTGACCTCCACCTTCAGCAAGGTACGTTTCTCCGGATCCATTGTCGTGGTCCACAGCTGCTCCGGGTTCATTTCACCCAGACCCTTGTATCGCTGAATGCCAAGGCCTTTCTTTGCCCTGTCCATCAAGAGCCTGAGCAGCTCGTGAGGATCTTCGATCAGCTTCTTCCCTCCGTCTACCTCGAGAATGTAACAGCCTTCTTTGAGCAGCCTGTATTCTTTTGAGATGCCCATCAGACGCCTGAGTTCCGGAGACGATAAAAACTCCCAGTTCACAACGGAGGTCTGCCCGCCGTTGAGGGTCTCGGTAACAACGAATTCATAAAACCCTTCTTCCTCGTCAAGCTGAAGATCGGTTACCTGAAATCCGTTATCCTCGAGCTTTTTGAGGAAGACGTCCATGAATTCCCTCTTTCGGAACAGCTCTTTGTCTTTGACATCCTCCATAACAAGAAACTCTATAAACCGGGGGCTGTTTCCCCTCCTCGAAAGTTTGCCCAGACTCTCATAAAATGTTATGAGACCACCGAGGATTCTTACCAGTTTACTCCCTCCCAGTTCCTCTCCGTCTTCCAGTATCACCTTCTCCTTTTCGGCGATACGATCCAAAAGGAATCGGTTGAGCCCCTCTTCCGACTTGAGATAAAACTCCTTTTTTCCCCATACCAGGCGGTAAAGGGGTGGCTGGGCCACGTACAGGTATCCCTGTTCTATGAGTTCAGGCATCTGGCGGAAAAAGAAAGTAAGCAGGAGGGTTCTAATGTGACTCCCGTCTACATCGGCGTCTGTCATTATTATAACTGTATGATATCTAAGTGATTCTATATCATAATCTTTTTCTCCGATACCAGTCCCAAGGGCCGCTATCATGGTCCTGATCTCTTCGCTGGAGATCATCTTGTCAAAACGGGCCTTTTCAACATTCAGAATCTTTCCCTTCAAGGGAAGTATGGCCTGATTCCTGCGGTCGCGGCCCTGTTTGGCCGAACCTCCTGCTGAATCCCCCTCCACGATGAAAATCTCGCTCTTTTTCGGGTCCCTTTCCTGACAATCGGCAAGTTTTCCAGGTAGAGAGTGATCAGAGAGTATTCCTTTGCGCCTCGCCAGGTCCCTTGCCTTTCTAGCCGCCTCCCGGGCTCTTGCCGCGTCGACTACTTTCGACAGAATGGCCTTTATATCTTTAGGGTTTTCTTCGAAATACCCGCCCAGCCCCTCATTTACCAGGTTCTCAACAAGCCCTTTTACTTCGCTGTTCCCCAGCTTGGTCTTTGTCTGACCTTCGAACTGCGGATCCGGCAGTTTGACGCTTACGATTGCAGTCAGTCCCTCCCGGACGTCGTCCCCGCTCAGTTTTTCCTTGAAATTCTTGGCCATAGGTGAATTCTGCAGATACTGATTCACACTCCGGGTAAGCGCCGCTTTGAATCCGCTAAGGTGGCTGCCTCCTTCACGTGTATTAATATTATTGGCAAAAGTATATGTATTCTCTTTATATGTATTATTGTACTGAAGTGCTACTTCCATGAGAACACCGTTTTTTTCGCCCGATATATAAACAGGTTTTGTATGTACTACCGCCTTATTTTTATTCAGGTATTCTACAAAAGACTTGATCCCTCCGTCGTAGAGGAAATCCATTTTCTGACCGCTTCGCTCATCCGACACCTTTATCCGTACACCGCTGGTAAGAAACGCCAGTTCACGCATTCTCTTTGCAAGAATCTCGAAATCAAAAGATATTTCAGGAAAAATCTGAGGGTCGGGCCGGAAGGTAATCAACGTTCCCCTTTTTCCAGTTTCACCTCGCTCCTCAAGGGACGAAGCGGTCATACCTCTTTCATACCGCTGACAATATATCTTCCCGTCTCTATATACCTCTACATCCAGGTATTCCGACAAGGCGTTCACAACTGACACTCCCACACCATGCAGTCCACCGGACACCCTGTAGGTCTTGTTATCAAATTTACCTCCTGCATGGAGTTTGGTCATGACGACCTCAAGGGCCGGAATCCCCTCGGTCTCGTGCATGTCCACGGGAATTCCCCGCCCGTTGTCAGACACGGTCACGCTGTTATCCGTCTGAACCCTGACTTCCACGCTGTCGCAATATCCGGCCAAGGCCTCGTCGATGCTGTTGTCCACCACCTCGTAAACCAGATGATGGAGGCCTTCAGAGGATGTGTTGCCAATGTACATGGCCGGTCTCTTACGAACTGCAAGAAGGCCTTCCAGAACCTTTATATCCGCCGCAGCGTAGCTGTTTTCCTTATCAATCATTTCCGTGATCATTTCCTTTGCTACCTTAGTTTTTTTACGATGAAGTGTGTCTGTAGGTCGTGGCAAATCTCAAGTCTTTTTGTGGATAAGCCCTGGTGCCTCGACGGCCGGCGGTAAGCCCTATCAAAGCCTCATAGGCATGATCAATCCAAGAAAACCAAAATCTTTTTCACCTGTTATAAGACACGGGCTCGAACTGTCCTGAAATCCCAGAATGACCTCATCACTGTCCATGGCCTGAAGAATGTCAATGAAGTAGCGAGCATTAAAACCCATCTCCAAGCTGGGCCCCTTGTATTCAATGGTGAGGCTTTCCTGGACATCTCCGATATCCGGGTTAATCGAGAGCAGTTCAATGTTGTTTTCGTTTACCTTTATTTTAACACCTCGATAACTATCATCGCTAAGAATAGTCATTTTTTTCATACCATCAAGGATTTCTTCATGATTTACTCTGACTATTGAGTCAGTTTTTTTAGGAATAACTGCGTTATAGTCGGGAAACTTGCTTTCCATAAGACGAACTACTATCAGAGAATCCCCTTTTCTTACAACGCAGTTATTTTGACGAAATCCGAACTGAATGCTCTCATCATCTGAAGCAAGCTTTGCTATTTCATTCATACCTTTTTTGGGAATCATCACTCCCCTGTCTAGAATAAGGTCATCTATTTTTACTATTTCCTTATCAATCATTGAGAGACGGTGTCCGTCTGTCGCAACCATACGAAGGAGGGTCTTTCCTTCTTTAGCTATCTTTTCCGTATAAATTCCTGAAAGCTTGAAGCCTGCTTCTTCCATGGTAACAGCGTAAATGGTCTTTGAAATCATCTCTTTTAATACTGATCCACTGATATCCACAAATGTGACATCTTGAGGTTCCACAAACATTGGATACTCGTCAGGAGACAGGCATGCCATATTGAACTTGGCTCTATCATCCGATATAAAAACCCAGTTATTTTCCTTTTCTTTGATATAGATAGTTGAACTTTTGCTTTCTTTAACAATTTCAAATAATTTTCTCCCAGATATAGCAAGACTTCCCGGACTCAGTATCTCTGCAGGAAGTTTCTGCTGAAAACTTATTTCCAAGTCAGTAGCGGACAGGACAATACCTGCGTCCTCAGAAGACAGAAGGACGGCGGAAAGGATTGGCATGTTGCTCCGTTTTTCTATAATGCTTTGAACGCGTGAAACCGCCTTGAAAAGTTCGTCCCTGTCGATTCTCAGTTCCATGTTGATTTCCCTCCGGTTGAGGATTATTACATTAGATAAATGTATACATAACAATAAATAGGATGCATGCGAATTGTTGAATACACATACAAATCCTTGATATTGGTGGAAAAGTAATGGAGCGAAAACTCGACAAGGGTTCCAGATTTGAAGGGCCGCCCGCGAGAACCGCTGTTTTAGAGCATTCTCCTCTCAGGAACGAATCAGACTTTGTGGAAAAAACGGACCGGTTCTCGAATACCCCCTGTGAATAGTTCCGGAAAAACAAATTTTTCAACCCGGCCTGGGCGATTATAAGCAGATCAGGTTTTCCAGGTTTTTGAGATCTTCCCTTACTCCTTGATTCTTTGATAACTCCTCATTGATACGCTTGAGGGCGTAAATGACCGTTGAATGATCCTTTTTGGAGAAAGCAGAACTGATTTTCTTGTAGGAATTTTTAGTGTGCTTTTTACACAGATACATTGCCATGCGGCGTGCATATGCGATCGGGCGTCGTCGGCTGTTCGACAGGAGATCCGAGACTGAAACCTTGAAATAACCGGCTGTTACAACTTGAATATCCTTGATATCCACTCCCTTCTCGTTCTGGTCCTTGATAAGGTTACGAACCGCTGACAGGCTTATATTGCCGCCGTTCAGGGACATATAGGTCTGAAGGCGGGTCAGGTGTCTCAAAAGATTTTTCATATCATCATTCGATTTGGCTAGAAAGAAGATAATGTCGTCCGGAAGATGGATATCTTCTTGTGCGGCATGTTGCTCGATCAACCGGATGCGCATCTCAGGACCGGGGGGCTGTATTTCCACAAGGAGCCCCCAGCTCAGGATTGACTTAAGCCTGGGAGTCATACCTTCAAGGCGAAAAGGGGCTGCACGGCCGGCCACGACAATGATTTTTCCTTTTCTTAACAGCGAGTTCAGGGCAAAAGTGAATTCCTGCTGGGTCTGGCTTCTCCCTGATAGGAAGTGGACGTCGTCAAAGAGCAATATATCTAGTTCTGTCAATAAGTTCCTAAAGGAGTGTATGTGTCCGGTACGCATGGCCTGAGTGAATTCCGTAGTGAAACGGTCCGAATGTATGTACCTCACCCTGTAGTCAGGGTTGATTTTCATCATCCGGTTTCCAACTGCGTGAAGCAAATGCGTTTTTCCCGAACTTTTTTCGGAAAACAGATAGAGAGGAGTGTAGGAACGGGGAATCTTTTCAGCCATTTCAATACATGAAAAGTAAGCGAAGGCGTTTGAATCACAACGAAGAAACCGTTCGAAAGTCATTTCCGGGTAGAGGTCCGGTTTGGGAGAAGGTAATGGTCCCGAATGGAGAGAGGAAGGGAAAGCAGCTTTTTCCGTGGCACAATTTCTGACAGAGAAACGGATTTCAGGAGACAAGTCGGTTACTTCTTTCAAAAAGGAGAGAATATCCCTCAGATACCGCTCACGGATCCAGTCGGCATAAAAACGGTTAGGTACCTCAATTACCGCCAGGTTGTTATCCAGGGCCTTAAGGCTGATGGGAGAAAACCAGGTCTCATAGTCTTTGGGCTGGAGTGTGGAGGAAAAACGGGAGGTGATGTGCTGCCAGATCTCTTTTTTTTTTGACAAAGTCCCCATCAGTGGTAGTCTCGAAGTTATTTTTATAATGTTTAGAATCCGTTAAGGTATCTAAATATTAGAAAAATCTTAAAAGAATAGCAACCAAAAAAATAAGGTGGAGGTGAAAAATAATGCCCTATTCAATCGGTCTTGCAGGAAAGGGTGGAACGGGAAAGACGACAATCGCAGGGTGGTTGGTTAGATACCTGGTCGCGTCCGGAAAAGGGCCCGTACTGGCTGTGGATGCCGACTCCAATTCAAATCTCAACGAAGTTCTGGGCGTCCAGGTGGAAGAAACCTTGGGCGGTGCGCGGGAGGAAATGAAAAAAGGCGTAGCGACCGGAATGACAAAAGACGTGTTTATTGAGATGAAACTGGAGCAGGCCGTTGTTGAGGCCGATCAATTCGATCTGGTTGTCATGGGCCGCCCGGAAGGATCCGGATGCTACTGTGCTGCGAATACACTGCTGACACAGTACATGGATCGTCTGGTTGGCAATTATCCTTTTGTTGTCATCGACAATGAAGCGGGAATGGAGCACATCAGCCGTTTGACAACAAATAATATTGATTTGCTCCTGATAGTATCAGATGCCTCAAGAAGAGGGATTATGTCTGCAAATAGAATTCAAGATTTAGCCGATGATCTAAACTTAAATATAGATAAAAAAGCCTTTATAGTAAACATGGTAAGAGATAATCAAGTAAACTACATTGAAAAGTTAAGTCATGAATATAATTTAGATCTTGCAGGTATAGTACCAGAAGACGACCTGGTTACGCAGGCCGACCTCCAGGGCTTTCCCACAATGGATCTTGATGGGAAGAGCAAGGCCGTCAAGGCTGCTTTTGAAATCTTCGAGCGCCTCTTGAATCAGGCTTA
This sequence comes from uncultured Desulfobacterales bacterium, assembly GCA_964512335.1. Classification (GTDB taxonomy): domain Bacteria; phylum Desulfobacterota; class DSM-4660; order Desulfatiglandales; family HGW-15; genus JAIPEI01. The sequence continues at coordinate 35,140 of CAZEIA010000008.1, read as the reverse complement.
GGACCTACCGAGCCCATATATGGTATGGTCACTCTAAGTAAACCACAATATATGTTCCAATTGGAAGGACAACCTTTCTATTTCATTGACGAAAATTCTTGACAACCATTTTGTTGTTCTTTAATCTAGCACATCCTCAGGTGAGGGCTCTTTTTTTTAATTTATTGTTCTATTTTTCACATAAAATAAAGCTATTAAACCTGATCGATTTTTTTTATAAACCACCCATAGCAAACGGAACGCTATGATAATCCAAGAAGGAGGTACTAAAATTGGCATTCAAAATTCCTGAGCAGTCCTATTCCGGGAAAATAGGTGAAGTGACAATTGGAATGGGAGATGCGGCATGCACCGTAGGAGGAGAGACCGCATACTCGTTTCATGTGTTTGAAGGAACCATGCCTAATCCTCCGAAGATCGCCATGGAGATATGGGATTATGATCCATCCGGCGAATGGCCTGAGGCAGCCGTGGCTCCATTCAAGGATGTCATTTCCTCTCCGGAAAAATGGGCGAAGAAATGTGTAGAGGATTACGGCGCTGATTTAATCGTCGTCCAGCTCAAGAGCACCGACCCGAACGGGCAGGACCGGGGCGCGGATGAAGCGGCCCAGGTTTTCAAGAAGGTTGTCGACGCCGTAAACGTGCCGGTAATAGCATGGGGGACCGCCAACAATCAGAAGGATGAGGAGGTCCTCAAAAAGATAGCCGAGGTATGCGACGGTAAGAACGTGGGCCTGGCACCCGTTGAGGAAGGAAATCACAAAGGTATCGGTGCAACCGCCCTGGGATACAATCATACCGTCGTGTCCTCCACACCTATAGATGTGAACCTGGCAAAGCAGCTCAATATCCTTTTAGGCAACCTGGGAGTGAAACCTCAGAAGATCCTGATCGACCCGACAACGGGAGGTCTAGGCTACGGCATGGAATACAGTTACTCGGTCATGGAAAGGATTCGCATGGCCGCCCTGACCCAGGAGGATGACAAGCTGCAGTTACCCATGATTAATAACGTGGGCAACGAGGTGTGGAGGTCCAAGGAAGCGGGTCTGGCCCTGGATGAAGCCCCGACCCTCGGGGACCCTGAAAAGCGTGCCATCCTCATGGAGGCCGCTTCCGCCGCGTGCTACCTCATGGCGGGCAGTGACGTATTGATTCTGAGGCACCCGGAGACGGTCCGCCTCACAAAGGCCTTCATCGAACTGATGATAAACGGCGGATCCGCCATGGACGTGGAAGGGATCTCGAAGAACCTCGAATCCGTGGAAGTGGACCTGATCGCACTGGCCCCGGAACCGGATCTGACCATGGAGGAAGAGAAGCCCGCAGCAAAGGCCGCCCCGAAAAAAGAGGCTCCCAAAAAGGAAGAAAAGCCTGCTGCCAAGGCGGAACCGGCCCCACCCAAGGAAGAGCCGAAGAAGGCTGAGGCCAAACCAGAGCCGCCCAAGGCGGAACCTGTAAAGCCTGAAGAAGACGCCAAGGCCAAGGCTGAGCAAGAAGCAAAAGCAAAGGCCGACGCTGAAGCGAAAAAGGAAGCCGAAGAAGAAACCAAGGCCAAGGCTGAGCAGGAAGCAAAAATGAAGGCCGAGCAAGAGGCCAAGGCCAAGGCCGAGCAGGAGGCAAAAGCCAAGGCCGAGCAGGAAGAGGCTCATAAAAAAGCCAAAGAAAAGGAGAGGGAAGAGCTCCTTGAGCTGAGGCGTAAGCGCGCTGAAGAACGCGAAAAACACGCGGCCGAGCACGCGTCCAAGGAAGGAGAGGCCGTCTCCAAGACCCCGGCTACGGACCAGCTCGACCTGGTGGACAGGTTGACACGCAACATTGACCGGATTCACCGACGTGTATAAGGCATTATGAGGATAAACCCTATCTATTCAGAGGAGGAACCTCGAAGATGACTGCTGAAGAAGTCAAAAAAGGAAAGGCAAAAAAGGATGTGGATCCGCGGGATCTCACCGTGGACCCCTCTTGCCAGGAAATGATCGTACGCTCCCGGGAAATGGGTATCGAGACGATCTTTGATCGAGCTCAGACCATGAAGCCCTGCAATATAGGCGTTCAAGGCACTTGTTGTAAGAATTGCGCTCAGGGTCCCTGCCGCCTCCCGCTTCCAAAGAGCGGAATAGAGGGAGAAGACACCCGCAAAGGACTGTGTGGGGCCACGGCAGAAACCATAGCCGCCCGAAACTTCGCCCGTATGGTGGCGGCTGGAGCGGCCGCACACTCGGACCACGGCCGCGGTGTGGCCGAAACCTTCCTTGCCGCCGCCCGCAAAGAGACAGAAGACTACAAGATCCGGGACACCAAGAAGCTCCTGGAGGTAGCCCCGGACTTCGGCGTCGAGATCTATGTCGAAGGTGAAAACGGCGAAAAGCTGGATCGGGACATAGACGAGATAGCCCTCGAGGTGGCTGAGAAGGCACTGGGTCAGTGGGGTCAGCAGGAAGGCGAGGTCTGCACGGTCAAGCGAGCACCCGCACCCCGTTATGAGCTGTGGAAGAAGCTGGGGGTGGTGCCCCGCGGCATAGACCGGGAGATAGTGGAGATAATGCACCGTACGCACATCGGTGTGGATCAGGACTATGAAAACATTCTGGAACAGTGCACCCGGGCCGCAATTGCGGACGGCTGGGGCGGTTCCATGATCGCCACGGACCTGCAGGACATCCTCTTTGGCTGTCCCTATCCCGTCAAGAGTTCGGCGAATCTGGGAATCCTCAAGGAAGACCACGTTAACATCATCATTCACGGCCACGAGCCTCTCTTGAGCGAGATGATCGTACAGGCGGCCGAGCTTCCAGAAATGTTGGAACTGGCCAAGTCCAAGGGAGCCAACGGAATTCAGCTCGGCGGAATCTGCTGCACGGCCAACGAGATACTCATGCGCCATGGCGTGCCCCTGGCCGGGGATTTTCTGCAGCAGGAACTGGCCATTGTCACCGGCGCAGTAGACGCCATGGTGGTGGATGTCCAGTGCATCATGGAGAACATCGCCAATGTGGCCGACTGCTTCCACACCAAGGTCATAACCACAAACCCCAGGGCAAAGATCGCGTCCGGACACACGACCCACATCGAGTTCGACGAACATACCGCCTTTGACGATGCTAAGCGGATCGTGGTCGAGGCAATCGAAAACTTCCCGAAACGAGAAAAGCCGGTCATCATACCGAACCATCGGTCGAACCTCATCGCGGGTTTCAGCTACGAGGCGATCAACTACCACCTGGGAGGCACCTTTCGAAGCTCCTACACCCCGCTGAATGACAACATCATAAACGGACGAATCCGAGGCATCGGCGGCGTGGTTGGCTGCAACAACGCCAGGACCCTTCACAATGCCGGGCATCTCACTGTGGTCAAGGAACTCATCAAGAACGACGTGATCGTGCTCACCACGGGCTGTAACGCCATCGCCTGCGGTAAAGCAGGCCTTCTCACGCCCGAGTCGGCCGCCGTCCATTGCGGGCCCGGCCTGGCTGAGGTCTGCGAGACAGTGGGTATTCCGCCGGTCCTGCACATGGGCTCCTGCGTGGACAACAGCCGGATCCTGATGGCGGCCGCAGAGGTGGTCAAGGCAGGAGGGCTTGGCAACGACATCAGCGACCTCCCGGCTGCAGGATCAGCTCCGGAGTGGATGAGCGAGAAGGCCATCAGCATCGGGCACTACTTTGTGACCGCCGGCGTCTACACGGTCTTCGGCGTGACCCTGCCGGTGAGCGGCGCCCCGGTCTTCGAGAACTACCTGTACAAGGAACTCGAAGAGATCTACGGCGGCATGTGGGATATGGTGGCGGATCCTTATGAGCACGCCCATAAGATGATAGCCCACATTGACAAGAAGAGGAAGGCCCTCGGCATCGACAAGGCGCGGGACAGGGTCCTCATGGATATGGCCGACCGGCAGAAGCTGGATGCGGCATAAACCGACTTCCGGGGGTCCGTAGAGAAGGGCCCTCGGTATTGTTTTTAACCGTTCTACTGGAAACCACCTCTTAAGAAGGGAGGAAACAGGTTATGTCGAAACTCGTAGCATTTGCTGCCATTCAAGGCGCGTACAATATCGTTTCCAAAGCCGAAGGCAAATACAAGCGGGCCCTGGAGACTTACGGCGGAAGCCAGAAACTCGAATTTCCCAATACCGCATACTTTCTGCCCATTATCTATTCCCTGACCGGGATCAAGGTGACGGACCTCGATTCCGCCAAGCGGCCTCTCGATTTCGCTCGCAAGCTCCTGCCGCCCCACGTCAAGAAGGACTGCCACCTGCCCTTTCTTGGGCCCCTGCTGGACGCGGGCATGGCGGCGCTCTTTGCCGAGGAGGTCGTTGAGGCCATCCGCTATGTGGAAGACCCGGATTTCTACCAGCCCTCGGTGGAGGACCCGGACATCGACAACGGGAAGATCTGGCTCGGTGCGGCGGACGACACGATCATGCGGAAGCGCGGCGTGGAGTTCGTGGACGGTACCGCCCCCGGCTTTGCGGCCATAGTGGGTGCGGCCCCGGATTCGGCCACGGCCAAGAAGATGGCCGAGGAATACCAGGTCAAGACCATCTATGTCTTTATGGCTGCCAACCAGGGCGGTACGACCTTTGCCGAGCAGCTCATCCAGGAAAACGTCCAGCTCGGGTGGAACACCCGGCTGGTCCCCTTTGGTCCGGACATCTCCGCGGCCGTCTTCGCTCTGGGCTTCGCCAACCGGGCCGGCATGGCCTTCGGCGGCATCGAGCCCGGCGATTACAAGAAAATGCTCGCCTACCAGAAGGACCGGGTCTTCGCGTTTGTCAACGCTCTGGGTGAGGTCAACGCGGAGTGGGCGGCCAATGCCGCCGGTTGCGTGAACTGGGGTTTCCCCACCATTGCAGATACGGACATCCCCGAGATACTTCCCACGGGCGTGTGCACCTACGAGCACGTGGTCGCAAACGTAGGCCACGACGAGATGCCTTCCAGGTCCATTGAGATTCGCGGCCTCAAGGTCACCATTACCGAGATCGACATCCCACTGGCCTACGGTCCCGCGTTCGAGGGTGAGCGCGTGCGCAAGGACGATCTGTACCTGGAGATGGGTGGCGGAAAGACCCAGATGACCGAGCTGTGCAAGATGGCAGATATGAACGCCATCGAAGACGGCAAGGTGGAGGTCATCGGCCCGGACCTCAAGGACTGCAAAAAGGGCGACCGCCTTCCCATGGGTATCTACGTGCAGGTGGCCGGCCGCCAGATGCAGGAGGACTTCGAGCCCATCCTGGAGCGGCAGATCCATCACCTGATTAACTACGCCCAGGGCATCATGCACATTGGACAGCGTGACATCTCCTGGGTCCGAGTGGGTGAGCAGGCCGTGGAGAAGGGCTTCACTCTCAAGGACATCGGGACCATTCTCCACGCCAAGTTCCACCAGGATTTCGGAAGCATTCTCGACAAGGTCCAGGTGACCCTCTACACCAAAAAGGAGGACGTGGACAAGTTGACCAAGCGGGCCCGCGAAGAGTACAAACACCGCGACGAGCGCGTAGAGAGCATGACCGACGAGAGCACGGACCCCTTCTACTCCTGCACCCTGTGCCAGTCCTTCGCACCGAACCACGTATGCGTGGTGAGCCCGGAGCGGACCGGTCTGTGCGGTGCCTACAACTGGATGGACTGTAAGGCCTCTTTTGAAATCAACCCAACCGGACCCAACCAGCCGGTGGAAAAGGGGGAGTGTACCGACCCCGTGCTGGGCTCCTGGGCGGGCGTGGACGAGTTCGTATACAAGACGTCACGCCAGGCTATCAGTCACGTGAATTTCTACAGCCTGGTCCAGGACCCCATGACCACCTGCGGCTGCTGCGAGTGCATCGCCGCGGTCCTGCCCACATGTAACGGTGTTATGACGGTACATCGTGACTACCTGGGCGAGACCCCCTCCGGCATGAAGTTCACCACCCTTGCAGGCGTGATGGGCGGCGGCCAGTCCTCACCGGGTTTCGTGGGCCACTCCAAGTTCAACATCACCCAGAGGAAATTCATCAAGGGCGACGGCGGACTCAAGCGCCTCGTGTGGATGCCCAAGTCTCTCAAGGAGGAAATAAAGGAGAGGTTCGAGATGCGCGCCAAGGAGGAAGGAATGCCGGACCTTCTGGATCGTATTGCGGACGAGACCGTGGGCATCACAGAGGAGGAGATCATGTCCTTTCTCAAGGAAAAGGACCACCCCGCGCTCACGATGGATTCGATTGTAGGAGGTTGATTTCGCGATTTCAGCGGAATTTGCATTAACCCAAAAGATAAACTCTGAACAATCTTCGCAATGAGGAGAAAGATATGGGACTGACTGGTATTCAGATCTTTAAAATGCTTCCCAAGACAAACTGCGGAGAATGCGGGGTCCCAACCTGCCTTGCGTTTGCCATGAACCTGGCTTCAGGAAAGGCGGAATTGGACGCTTGCCCGTATGTCTCCGATGAGGCCCGGGAGCAACTGGCCGAGGCCTCCGCACCCCCGATTCGTCCTGTGGCGATAGGAGCCGGTGTGCGGGCCCTCAAAGTCGGTGGTGAGACCGTCATGTTTCGCCACGAAAAGACGTTTTACAATCCGACCGCGCTCGGCGCCCTGGTCACTTCAGATACTGATGCAGATACCCTTGACAAGAAACTCAAGGAGTGGAACGCACTTCAGTTCGAGCGCGTGGGAGTGAACCTTCGACCCGAGCTCGTGGCCCTCAAGGACGCGAACGGCGATGCCGCGGCATTCGCCGCCGCCGCCAAGAAGATCGCCTCGGAGAGCGAGTTCAACCTCGTCCTGATGAGCGACAAGGTGGATGTGCTCAAGGCGGGAGTGGAGGCTGTGGGCTTCAAGAAGCCTCTCCTTTATGCCGCCACCGAGGAAAATGCGGAAGAAATGGGGAACCTGGCCAAGGAGAACAGCCTTCCCTTGGCGGTGAAGGCCGATGGTATCGACGGCCTCACGGCACTTACGGATAAACTGGCAGGCTTGGGTCTTAAAGACCTTGTGCTGGACTCCGGCGCCAGGGAACCCAAGCAGTTGTTCGAGGACCAGGTGGCTGTTCGCCGTGCGGCCCTCAAGACAGCCAACCGATCGTTAGGCTTTTCAACGATAACCTTTCCCTGCGAGATGGCGGGAAACCTGGACATGGAGACCGTCCTGGCGTCCCTCCTGGTCGCCAAGTACGCCGGTATTGTTATCTTGTCCGATTTCAAGGGAGAGAGCCTTTTCCCGATTCTGCTCGAGCGGCTCAACATTTACACCGACCCGCAGCGGCCCATGACCGTGACCCAGGGTATTTACGAGATCGGTTCGCCGGACGAGAACTCCCCTGTTCTCATCACCACGAACTTCTCTCTCACCTACTTCATAGTGAGCGGAGAGATCGAGTCGAGCCGGATTCCGAGTTGGCTTCTGATCATGGACACGGAAGGACTGTCTGTAATGACGGCATGGGCGGCCGGAAAGTTTGTAGGAGACGCCGTCGGAATGTTTGTGAAGAAATGCGGAATTGCCGACAAGGTCAAGCACCGCAAGATCATCATCCCCGGCTACGCGGCGGCGATCAGCGGTGACATGGAGGAAGAGCTCCCGGACTGGGAAGTCCTCATCGGACCCAGGGACGCATCCCTGATCCCGAAATTCCTCAAGGAGATGAAGAAGTAGCCGCCTTTTGCGGCGAGTCCCCGACCCTAGTTCGTAAGGGAGAGAGCCTATGTTATTGATCGGAGAAAACCTGAATGTAATCAACCGTGAGATCGGAAAGGCCTTCAAGGAAAAGGACCCAGGACCGATTGCCGAGGAGGCCAAGCGTCAGCAGGAAAAGGGGATGGACTGGATCGACATCAACCTGGGCCCGGCCCGCAAGGGCGGACCTGAACTGATGGAGTTCGTGGTCAAAACGGTCCAGGAAGCCATCGGGGACTCCATCCCCCTGTGCCTGGACACCTCCAACATCGAGGCCATGGAAGCAGGCCTGGCAACCCACAAGGGAAAGGCCATCATCAACTCGATCATGGCCAGGCCGGAGCGCTACGAAAAGATGATCCCCCTGGCCGTGAAGTACAAGGCCAACATGATCGCACTCATGTGGGGTCCGGAGGGACTGCCGCGCGACGAGAACGAGAGGGCGGCACTGGCGGTCGAACTCCTTTATGCGGCCAACGAGGCCGGCGTGCCGAACGAGGACATTTTCGTGGACGGCATTGTTACGCCGGTGAACATTCAGCAGCCGCAGCTCATGAGTCTGTTGGCCTTCCAGGAGATGCTTCAGGATATCGCGCCCGGAGCAAAGTCCACCTGCGGGCTGTCGAACGTCTCCAACGGGCCGCCTGATCACCTTCGCCCGATATTGAATCAGACTTACATGGTCATGCTGGAGCGTAAGGGGATGTATTCCTGCATTGCGGATGCTTACGACGATCAGCTGGTCGCCATTGCCAGAGGCGAACGGCCGGACATCGTGGAGATCATCCACAAGGTCATGGATGAGGAGCCTGTAGACGTGGGTTCTTTATCCAAGGAACTCCAGGACTACGTCAAGACGTCCAGGGTGATTCTGGGGCAATCCCTGTATTCGGATTCCTGGCTGGAGTTGTAGTGCGGATCTGAGAGCGGCCCTGTGTCGCTGTTATCAGAGGCCTCCCCATGGAACGGCCGGCGCCTCGTGGGGAGGCCTTTATATTCAAAAGAGAGCGCCACCTTGTGTTGATGGGATTGCGAACTAAAGAGGAGCACTGAACTGAAAATGAAGGACAAGGATGAACTGCAGACCATCCAGGCCACCCCCGGTGATCTGGAAAGAGCGGAACAGGACCGTATGATCCAGGCTGGACTCAAGAAGATCGGCCGCAAGATCCTGGTCATGAGCGGCAAAGGAGGAGTAGGCAAAAGCACGGTGGCGGCCATAACCGCCCTTTTTCTTGCACATCGGGGTTTTCGTGTGGGACTCCTGGACGTGGACCTTCATGGCCCGAGCATCCCCAGGCTCCTGGGAATTAAAGGGGGGCTGCAGATCGAAGAGAAAAAAACGGTGCGGCCCTTTGCGGTTAACAATAACCTCTCTGTCATGTCCATAGAGATGGTTCTCGGCGATAACAAGGACACTGCGGTCATCTGGCGGGGACCCATCAAGATCAGTGCTATCCGGCAGTTCATCTCAGATCTGGAGTGGGGTGAGCTGGATTTCCTGATCGTGGACTCGCCTCCGGGGACCGGGGACGAACCGCTGACAGTGGCTCAGACCATCCCGGACGCCGAGGCCCTGATAGTCACCACTCCCCAGGAGATCAGCCTGGCCGACGTCAGAAAGTCCATCAATTTCTGCAGGCAGGTGCACCTCGCCATCTTGGGGATGGTGGAAAACATGTCCGCTATGACATGCCCGCACTGCGGCAAGGAGGTCCCCCTTTTCGGCGCCGGAGGTGGGGCCAAGATCTCCCGGGAGATGGACCTCAGGCTTCTGGGGGAGATACCCGCCGATCCCGAGGTGGTGGAACTGGGAGACAATGGAAAACTCTCGCTGCTTCTGGAGAAGTCTGAGAACAGCGTACACCTAGCGTATGAACGGATTATCGACACAATTATCAAAGGGGGGCCAAAACCCTAAGCACTGCATAGAACGTTCTCCCTCTCGCAAAGACGCCAAGGCACCAGGAAAAACTTTTGATTTTTGTGTCTTTGCGTTCTCCTACACCGCGCACCACACCGCGCCTGGTCTTGCCGTGAGTTATGAGCCTTAAGCCCTCTGCAGGTGTCATACACCCTTGATCAAGAGGCCTTTTCGGGTTATAGTAACCCTTTAGCAAATCCGTTGGGATATGTGCTTTAATGACATCAGACGCGTAGGGGATGGAGAGGCCTTGAAGGGCTTGAAAGAAAATCCGCCGTCGGACATGACCCTCGTATGCACACCCGGAGGATCCGGTCGAACGCGAAGGTGCCTGTCCTGCGGCACCACCGAGATGAACGGAGGCCGTAGATACTGCTCCGCAGGATGCCGCGAACAGATCTTGTGGGTCCTTTCCCTGGCCAAGGGGCTTCTCCGTGTTTTCAATGCACGCTACGCCGCCTTTACCTTTGACCAAAAACGGGTGTTCCTGGACATCCTGCCCCTTCGGTCAAGAGAGATTTCTCGTTTCACGTGCCGGCGCCGAAACGGGCGTAAGCCGGCGGAAGACCTCAAGGACCTCATTCTCCAGTCAGGAGAGGAGTGGCACGAGATGGTGAGCCATCACAACTCCAAGGGTTACGCGTCCCTTTTTCTCCTTCAAAAGAACCACGATCACACCGTTACCCCGAATGCCGTGATGCCGGATCATCGGGTAAGCCCGCGTTTTTCCAGGACGGAAAAGGAATCCATGAAGACCCTCCACATAGGAGTGAACGAACTTCTTTCCAGGTCCAGTGCGGAAAAGATCAGATCAGCCTACAAGCGAATGGCCAAGGTGCACCACCCGGACAAGGGAGGGCGGGCGGAAGATTTCCGCCGCCTGACCGAGGCCCACGATCAGATGCTCTTCTGGGCGGAGAACCCGCGATTCACCGCCAGGAAAGCCCTAACCGGATGCTGGTCGTATGACGGTTACACAAACCGCTGGGTTCCTCCCCTCTGATGCCCCGGGTTGGTCTCGCCGCTTGATTGAAAAACAGGTGGGCCGAAAAAGACCCCGGTACCGGATCAACGGCGAAGGAAGGAACTGTGTCTTTTAAGCCCGTTTCCATCCGAGAGATCCTGACAAAGGAGCCTGTTGAGGCCTCGGCTCCCTGCCGAGTCGACGCCGGCGGGACCTGGGACATAAAGGCCCTGGCCATGACCCTTGAATATGAGGATCCCGTCACCGTGAACGCCGCCCTGGACATGCGCACCAGGGTATGTCTCCTGCCTTACCGGGACGGCTGGGTGCGGGTGTCCTCCAAGGGCTTTCACCCTGAAGGAATGTCCGGAATGACTGGGAGCTGCCCTTTTGATCCGCCCTTCGGCCTCTTCTTCGCCGCGGTTGAGAGATTCGGGTTCCATGGGGTTCATGTTCGAATAGCCTCCGATTCTCCTCCTCGTTCGGCCCTGGGAGGGTCCAGCACGGCCTTGACGGCCCTGCTTCAGGCCCTTTCTTCCCTGGCAAAAGTACTGGGCGCGCCCCGCCTTCCTCCAAGGGCACTCCTAATGCTTGGATACCAGCTTGAAGAGGGAGTGTCCGGGGGGTTCTGCGGGATGCAGGATCAGGCTGCTGCCGTTTACGGGGGTGTCAATCTGTGGAGGTGGCGATACGGAAGAACCGGGACACCCTTCAGGCGGGAACCGCTTCTGGACGTCCACGGTTGCAGGGACTTCTCGCATTGCCTTCTGGTGGCCCACAGCGGGCATGACCACGACTCCGGTTCCGTAAACCGCCGTTGGGTTGAATCGTTTCTCTCGGGCCGGACACGCAGCGGCTGGGTCAAAGCGAACCGGACGGTTCACGATCTGGCTCGAGCCTTGAGAGCGCGGGATTGGGGCAGAGCAGCCGAATGTCTTCGAGAGGAGATGGCGGTTCGCAGGGAAATAACGCCGGACGCCCTGATCCCTGAAACCAGCGCCCTGGTAGAGGCGGCTGAGGCCGAGGGGTGCGGAGCCCGCTTTGCCGGGGCCGGGGCAGGAGGGGCTGTGTGGGCGGTAGGGCCCCACGCCCTGGTCGCCGGGCTTCGTTCGCGTTGGGCTGAGGTCCTGAAACCCATGAAGGGCGGGCGCCTCTTGGGGTGCGGCATAGACTCGCGGGGGGTTTTCCCGGCGAGCGTGTCTTGCTCTCCGGGGGCGCTGGAAGAGGATGCCAACCTCTCGTGACGGTGATCCTTTCAACCCCTCCCTGTCTCCCTCAGCGTGTCCATGAAAACCTTGTAGAAACGTTCGTTCTCAGCGAGGGCCTTTTTGAGGATTCCGGAGAGCTTGTCCATGTCTCCCGGGTTGATCACCAGGTTGGCGCTCATGGCGAAGGCCTTCATGTTATCCATGGTCTGAAACCGGTCTCCCAAAAGGGCCATGAAGGTCTTTCGTCGAACAGACATGGGCACGTGATTGATGGAATTGACAATGGGGCTGTACTCCAAGGGCTGGCCGTCGAAGCCGTCGGCGAGGATCACGAGATCGAACATGTGGAAGCGCATCTTGCTGATGGCGTCGCGCGTAGACGGCGAGTCTACAAAGCGATACTCTATTGCTTCCACGGCTCCCCTGATCTGTTCCTTACGGTCAAGGTCGCTGTCCAGGACCAGCGCCAGTTTCGTGCCCTCTTCGTAGAATCCTAGAGAGGTGTCGTCGCCGTAATCGAGCTCTTCGGCCGATTCCTGCCCTGCGCCCTGATCGGCCGGCGGAGTCTTTCCCTGCTCCGGTTTTTTTCCGGCGGTTGATCGCGTGTCGATGGTGATCTTATTGCCGCAGGCGGGACAGGCGATCTTGACGATCTGGTCTTGTGGGACCTTTTCATCCGGAATTCTCAGTGTCTTGTTGCACTGGCTGCAGGTCACATCCATGGGCCAACTCCTTGAGTGCACATCGTCCGGCCGCGTTCAGGTTCGCTACGGGGGCGTCTAGCGCCGGCGCATCTTTTTGTCCTCTTCGTTTCCATAGGACTCGTCCAGCGTCAGGTCCTCGATTGACGTTGTTTTCTCACCCCGGGCCGCCTTGATGGAGTCAATAGCCCGTCCCACCACCGCCTTGCGGGAAGCGTAGCTCATGGCAGTGTCCTCCGAGATGAGACCCTCATTGAAAAGATCCGTGATGGATTGATCGAATGTCATCATCCCAAAGGCCTGGCTTCCCTCGATTATCTCGTAAAACGTCTTTCCTTCGGATTCGCCGTTGAGAATAGAGTCTTTCACCCGCAGGTTAGCTCCCATGATCTCAAAGGCTGCCACCCGACCGCCTCCCACCTTTGGGAGCAGGCGCTGGCAGGCGATCCATCTCATGGTGTCCGAGAGGCGGATACGGATCTGTTTTTCTTCCTCCTGCTCGAACATGCCCACGATCCGGTTGATGGTCTGACCTGCGTCCACGGTGTGAAGGGTGGTCAGGACCAGGTGGCCGGTCTCTGCGGCAGACAGGCCTATCTCCACGGTCTCCCGGTCACGCATCTCTCCCACAAGAATTACCTTGGGGGCCTGGCGCAGGGCCGCTCGAAGTCCCGAGGCGTAGGCGTCGAAATCCATCCCTAACTCCCGCTGGTTGAATGTGGACTTCTTCTGTGAGTGGACGAACTCCACAGGGTCTTCCAGCGTGACCACGTGCACGGATTTCGTCTCGTTGATCTCATCCAGGATTGCAGCCAGAGAGGTGGACTTTCCACTGCCCGTTGCACCGGTTACCAGGATGATGCCGTTTCGCTCCAGGCCCATCTTCTTGAAAGCGGGAGGGAGCTTCATCTCCTCTATGGTGGGTACCCGCGTTGCCAGCTGGCGCATCACGGTTGAATAGTACCCTTTTTGGGAGAACACATTTACGCGGAACCGGGCCTTGCCCGCAAGCTGGTAAGACAGGTCACAGGATCCCTGCGTGATAAGGTTCTTGGTCAGCCGCCTGTCCCCGTTGATGAGGTTCAGGGCGAACACCTCGGACTGGAAAGGCGTCAGACGGTTGACGGGTGGGTTCAAGGGTACGGGTTGAAGCTCTCCGGAGGTTTCCACCTGAAAAGGCTTGTCCACGGTGATGTTCAAGTCCGACACGTTGTCGTGTGACTCGAGCATTGTAGTCAGGATGTGATCGATCTGCTGGCGTCTCATGGCTACTTATTCCTCCGGCCTGAAAGCGTCTTCGTGCCCTCTGACGGTTGTCGAACGGGCGCCGCAAGGGCGCCGGGGGGATTGCTTCCCCGGACAAGCCTAGACTTCCGTAAAATCAGACGGCGGGTTCCTGAGAAACGGGCGGAACTTGCCCTTGTCGTTCGCCTTATTGTAAGCGTCGTCCGCAGAGATGATCTTTTTCTTGAGATGTTCCATGATAGCGTCGTCCAGCGACTGCATCCCGTATTTTTTCCCGGTCTGGATCATGGATGGGATCTGAAAGGTCTTTCCCTCCCGGATCAGGTTTCGGACGGCCGGGTTTGCAATCATGATCTCCAGGGCCGCAACCCGTCCTTTCTTGTCGGTCCGGCGGAAAAGGGTCTGGGCGACCACAGCGCGAAGACCGTCCGCCAATGTGTTCCGGATCTGTTCCTGCTGGCTTACCGGGAACACCTCGATGACCCGGTCCACGGTCTTGGCCGCGCTGGTGGTGTGGAGGGTTCCAAAGACCAGATGACCGGTGGCCGAGGCCTCGATAGCGAGATTGATGGTTTCCAGGTCACGCATCTCGCCTACAAGTATGATATCCGGGTCCTCGCGGAGGGCTCCGCGAAGTGCGGCTGAAAAAGACCGGGTGTGAAGGCCCACCTCACGATGGTTGACCACTGCCTTTTCGCTGTGGTGTACAAATTCGATAGGATCCTCAATGGTCAGGATGTGGTCCTTGCGGGTCTTGTTCGCCTCATCGACAATGGCGGCCAGGGTTGTGGACTTCCCGCTGCCGGTGGGACCTGTGACGAGGACGAGCCCGCGTGGCAATGTGGCTAGACGCTGTACGACCGGCGGCAGTCCCAACTGCTGGCAGGTGAGGACGGTGGACGGAATTTCCCGGAAAACGGCGCCCACGCCGTACTTCTGTTGAAAGAAGTTGGCTCGGTAGCGGGCCAGGCCGGGGATCTCGTAAGCGAAGTCAACGTCTCCGGATTCCTCGAAAAGCTTCACCTTCTCTTCCGGTGCGATCTCGTAAAGCATGGCCTTGAGGTTGTCGTTGTCCAGGGGCTTGTACTTGACCCGCTCCAGCTCTCCCTGGATGCGAAGAACCGGCTGCTGGCCGGAGACGAGGTGAAGGTCGCTCGCGCCCTGTTCGTTCATGAGCTTGAAAAATGCATCGATCTGGGCCATGAAGCTCCTCCGGGTAAACGGTGCCGCAGGGTTCCGCTCAATGATAGCGGTACGGCTCAGACCGCACCGGTACGCACTGGCAGGAAAAACCGGGGTTAATCATCAACCGGAGACACGGACGGACTAGTTCGTGTCCCGGTACGGTCAGGGTAGGGATCTCTGAAAGACCGCGGCAATTATAAACCAAACGTCGAGTGTTTCAAAGCCAAAAAACAGTGATAGAGCACCCGCCGGGCCTACATCATTTTCCTCGCAAACCCTTGACCATGAGAAGCGCGTCCTGGCCTCTTGGATAGAATACGGGCCTGATCCGTATAGTGCGGAACCCCTCTTTTTCGAACAGGGCGCGTGCTGCAAGGTTGTCCGTAGCCGTGTGAAGGCGGATGAGGTCCGCGTCATGCTTTCGGGCCTCCACTTGGATCCTCCGAAGGAGAAGGCGGCCTATCCCGGCTCGCTGCTTTTTCGGGGTCACTGCTATGGCCAGCAGCTCAGTTCCTTCGGTTGACGCCTCTAAGGGTCGGACTCGAGAAGTCATGGCGAATCCGGCCGGCCGGTCGTGGACAAGGGCCAGCAGTGCCAGAGCCTCCCCGGAGTCGAACCATTCTCGAATGGCACGGCCGTAAGAGCCGAACGGCCGGAAGACCTGTTCGCTCAGCCGCTCGAGAAACACGTTCTCGTCAGGGCGAACCGCGCGGATCTGAATGCCCGGGTCTGATTGAAGACCGCCTTTAAAATGATCGGCGCGTTTCAAGTGTGCTGCCTCCCCTGATCGGTCCCACCAGAGCCGCCTGATTTTCCTAACAAGCGGCGCAATTAGAGGATATCACCAAAAAGGATGAATTCAAGACATGTTTGATCTCTCGCAGAGACACAGAGGCGCAGAGAGAAACCGAAACAAGGAGAGATGAAAAAACCGCTTGTGAAGGGCCGGGGTCAACACTAAAGTTGACGATCATGGAAAAATCGGCTTTTTTGCAGGTTCTTCACAGATCACGGTGACCGGATTTTGCCCGGCGCTCTCCCCGTCTCTGCGCGAGATAAGAGGTTTTCGCAAAGGAACTCCATCAGGAAGGCACGCATGTCTGGTGAGACACGACACAACCGGGTTATTGGCGCTCCACAGCCGCTTTTCAGCAAGGTATTCATCCTCCTCAACCTGTCCTATTTCCTCGTTTTTTCTAATGTGGCATTCTTCTATCTCTTTCCCCTCGCCCTGGACGGGATGGGAGCCGGGAGCCGCATGATCGGCTTGGTGATGGGCTTGTTTTCTTTTGCCGCCGTTCTCTCGCGGCCCCTGATGGGTATGCTTGCTTTTTCAAAAGGTGAGTTTCCCCTTATGTCCGGCGGCATGGCCGTCATGCTCCTCGCCACTGCCTGTTATCCCTTCCTGGAGGCCGTGGGTCCTTTTATGTATACCGTGCGGGTGGTGCACGGGGTGGGGTTTTCCGCATTCGTGGGCGGCAGCTTTTCCGCCGTGGCCGGGCGTTTTCCCGGAGACCGGCGCGCCGAGGCATACGGTGTGGTGGGAGCCTCCCTCATGGCCGCGGTGGCGCTCGCTCCGGCGGTGGGCGAAATCCTTGTCGGCCGCTTCGGCTTTTCATTCCTGTACGCGACCGGGTGCGGAGTGATCGCCCTGGCCTGGATCACCCTGCGCATTGCCGCTACGGGCCTTGCAGCCCCCCGCGGCATTGAAAGATCCGGCCGGCGATCACTCTTCAGCTTTTTTATCCGTGACAGGTCCTTTATCTTCCTGTTGATCTCGACCTTGATCTTTGCGCATTGCCAGTCAACTGTGTTCAGCTTTCTAGCCCTGACGGCCGAGCGGCAGAATGCGACTGCGGGAACGTTTTTTTTCGTGGCCTTTATGCTGGCTATCGTGATTCTTCTGACCATGGGGCGGGTGATCGATCATCGTGGAAAGCTCCTTTTTCTGCGACTTTTCTATCCGGCCCTGGCCCTGGGACTGCTTTTGCTGCCCGTGTTTTCCGGCCGGGGAACAATGTGGTTTCCGGCGCTTCTCTTCGGCACGGGTATGGGATTCCTTTTCCCCGGGCACAACGCGCTTGCGGCGGACCACGGTGAGCAGGGCGACAAGCCCGCGGTCATGGCCCTTTTCACTGCCGTATACGATTCCGGCTTTATCACAGGGGCCGTCGTTTCCGGATGGATTGCAGAGTGGACCGGATTGAAAGGACTCTTTTATGTGACCGGAGGTATTGCTTTGGCCGGATTCATATTATGCCTCTTCTGCCCCATTCGGGAGGGGCGGTCAAGTGCGGAGCTGAAGGCGCGAGCAATCTCGGGAGGTTTGAGAGATGGATGAACAGGTCATGCTTGAACAACTGGAAGAAGTAGCAAGGGGCCTGGAGGTCGAGATACGTTACGAGACCATGCGTAAAGAGGCCGGTTACAATCCCGGCGGGCTCTGCCGAATTCGCGGGGTCCCTTTGATTATCGTAAATCGAAAGGCCTCCATTGGTGACAAGGTGGAGGTGGTCGCCTCCGCAATCAAAAAATTCGACTTGACGGGGGTCTATCTTCGGCCCGGGTTGAGGGATTTCCTGGAGAGGGCGGAGCCGGGGCGCACCGTCTGGCCGGGCGAGATCCAGGAGTTCGACGAAAACGAGGACTACGAGGAATGATCCCCCGGCCGGAACGTCAAGGTTTTTCTTCCGCAGTTTCCTTGCCGCCTGAGAGGTTGTCATATATACGAAAAGGTGTCAGGAAGAGTCGCTTGAGCGCGCCTGCCACTCCGCTGCCCAAGTGCTTGAACGGAACGTGTCGAGTCGAAGGATTCAGCATGGGGCCCTTCACCTCGAAGTAGTAAGTGAGAAATGACCGGTTTTTTCCGGTCAGGGCATATCCGATGATTGGAATCCTGCTCACGACGGTGTCCAGGGTTTCCAGGGGCTGTATTCCCAGTGTGAAGGCCACTGTCTTTTCGATGAGATCCGCCTCACCTGCCGCCACGGCATTATAGATTGGACTCGACATGATGAAATTCTCTGTGGATACGACGCCGCCGTCGGCCTCGGCATAGCCTTCCATGCTCTCGAAGTAAAACGCCCCCTCAGGGAGGTCCGCCGGCTTTCCCTTTAAGAGGTTTTCCAGGCTCATTGTTTCCAGGATTTTCGAGAAAACGCCTGTCTTTCGCAGGCTGCCGTTAAGTATCGCCACCTCGGCGTTTCCACTGAGGCCGGGAAGAAGGTCTTTGGTGCTGCGGCCTTCCAAGGTCAAAAAGGCTTCCATGTTCAGAGTCCCATGAAGGAATGGACTGTGCATATCGAAGGTTTCAAGGAGCCCGCGGATCGGCTGTCCGGTCAGCCTCACGTGGTTGGAGAGATAAATAGACGGCTCAGGCGTGCTTCGTATGTGACCGCTCGTTGTAAGGACACCGTAGTCGAGGCGAATACGGGAACGGGCCAGCCGGATTTCTCCGTCTGTCAATCTGATTTCCGCACGAAGCGGACCGAAGCGCAGGTTTTTCCAGTGGGCGTTGCGGCCGTGGATTTGCATCTGGACATCGATGAACTCAGGAATCAGAGAGCTTTCCCGCGGCCCCGGGGAGCCGTGCCACATGAAATCTTCCGGGTTCAGGAACTCGGTGTGAACGTTCAGCTCCCCTGTGACCCTTCGCCACCCTTCAAGGTCTCCTCGGATCTCCACCTCGCTTTCCCCCACGCGCATGCGGCAGGTTTCCACGGATATGCTTTTTCCCGAGAAATCGATTGAAAAGGATGCGTCCCTGACAGGGGATCGCAAACGGTGGAGCTGGGCCGAGATATCGGATCCCTGAAGTTTACCCAGGACCACGGTGGACAGGGGGTCTCTTCTGGAGGCCATCACCTTGACCCTGCCCTTAAGGAGCCCCTTGCTGGGCCGGCCGTGATCGTGAAATCGCAGACCCAGGTCCTCCAGATTGAGAGAAGGAGTGGAGAGCTCCATGGTCAAAAGGTCCTTGCGTTCCAGGTCGTACCCCCCGGAGATTTCGAGCAGGGATCCCCTGAAACGGCAGACCACATTTTCAAGTTCCAGGTGCTCCCCCGGCCCCACGAACAAGTCGAAGTCGATGTGATCATCGGGACCGGGGGGATTCATGGATACCAGCTGATTTCTCAGGGTCACTTCCTCGAGGTTCACGCGCCCGTTACACCTCCAGCGATTCTTTTCACGAACCAGTGAAAAGCGTGTGGCCACGGGCCCATCAAAGGCCAGGGGAAGTTCGAAGCCGCGGAGAAGGAGGGGAAGGGCCTCGTTCATGTCCAAGCGTGCGGATACCTCGGCCGACTGAAAAGGAGACTCCTCGGCGTCGATTTCAATGGCCCCGGCTGCCTCGAAACGGGATTCGCCCCAGGACCCCGATACCTGAAAACGGTCTTCACCTTCCTCGACTACCCGGATTTCGGCACGACCGAGCTTTAGAGGAAGGCGAAGCTCGGGCTGGTTGAGCACACTGTCCTGAATGACGAATAACCCTTCGCGCAGCCTGGGAAAGTCCCATCCGGTCTCGTACCGGAACCAGACGCGGGTTTCGAGTGTCCCTGTCATTGGGCCAAGCCGGTTGAGGTTGAGGAATGCGTCCGGAGGAATAAAGAGGATCTCCCGCTGCTCCAGAAGGGTTCGAACATGAAAGTCACCATCCACGAGGATGTCCCACACCGAGCGTTCTTCCAGAAGGCGACTTATTTCCAGCCGCCCTTCGCGTATTATCGAGTCGTCGAGCGAGCCCTTGAGATCGGTGATCAGCAGGTTACCCTCGTGATAGATCACCCGGCCGTCTACTTGCGTGAACGGGTCAGGGAGGGAGCTTCCCTCTACCCGGAAGTCGCGGCAATCCACGGAAAGTGAAAGTGCGCCGGCGTTTTCAGGTTCGTCCATGTCTTTGATTTCTTCAATGGAGCCTGTGATAATGAGATGCTCAAGGATGACGGTCCCCGACTGGAGTATCGGAAATAGATCATCCTCCATCCATGGAGGAAGAAGAGGCGTGGGAAAATATCGCTCCATGAGTGCAAAAGACATGGTTTCACTTTCCACGCGCAGTCGAACTCGAGGGGACTCCTCTTGGGGCAGGTCCACCTCAAGTGCCAGCCCCAGAGAGAGGCCCTCCGTTGTCAGTGTCATGTCGGGAAAACTGACGCCCGATTTGTCCGCCTGTCCGTGAAAGTGGACAAGGATCTCCGGCGGGTCGTAATACTTTGTCTGTTCGTCATCGCGGAGCAGGAACCGCACGTCGCTTGCCCTAGCGAGCCCCTTTGTTGTCAGAGGCTGATTCCACACTCCTTCCACCGAAAAGTCCGCCGTAACAGTTCCGCCCTCGAAGGAGAGCTTGTCGGGCCAGGGAATCCACGAAAGAGGAATATCCTCGACCGTTGCATGTAAGCTGAAAGGCCCCGGCTCCCGATCGCCTGTCAGGGGGATGAGCGTTCCGTAAGACCGGAAGGGAACCTTCCTGTCCTGGTACAGAAACAGGCCTGAGGAGACAACGGTCAGCGTGAGAGGGTCGTTTCCGCCCGCGTGGATTTCCAGGTTAAGGGCCTCGGCGTTGTAAGGGCGGTTATTGATGATCAGGGCTCCTCTCTCCAGGGAGAGGTGTTCCAGGCCTGAAAACCAGGGGAGGTTAATCATGGAGGGCTTGCCGTTGTCCGGCGGTCCGCCTTCGGGAAGATCCAACTCGATTGTCGGCCGCACAAGAGCCAGGCTCACAGGCACGATCCTGCCTCGAAGCAGTTCTCCGGGCTTCAGGGATACGAGAAGGGACTCGGCCATAACCCGCTCCGCGCCTTCCGGAGAAGCCGCTTCGAAACTGTGGGCCAGGAGTCCTATTCCATCCCAGAGGCTCAGCTCGATTTGCCCGGTCTGAATCTGATAGCCGGTGAACAGAGCGAGCCTTTCAACAATGGCCTCCTGGACGGAGGGTTTGTGAAGGAGGTAGTGGGCGTAGAGGACGACTGAGGCCAGGAGAAGAACCAGCAGGAGGGGGCCCACCACAAGGGCGCGCATTCTCCGGCGGGTCATTTTGGGCACGAGCCGCCTCCGGAAGAATCCGGCTCATAGAAACGTTCGTCGCCGATCATGATAGTCTTTCAGCATAACCTCGTGATCAAAGGCCGGGCCGCCTACTTCGCCTGCGCTACCGGGTTGGTCATGAAGCGCGTGGCACGTATTCGCTCTCCCACGTCGCCTGTGATCAGTTCGTACAGGGGCATACTCCAGAAGGGATTGCGAGGAGTTGTCTCCCCTCTTCTCCTGGCAAGCTCCCCCTGGGAAAGGACCTTGACGAGCATCAGATCGTTGGATCCGTGGCGGGCCTCCTGGCGTTTTCCTGCCATTCCATATGCGAAAGTCAGGAGCGCGATAGCGGTGATTGCATTTGGGTCGGAGGCGTAATTCCGCCGGGTAACATCCACCCCACAGATTCTTTCAAGGATCCCCGCAGGCACGTCCCTTAGGGTCGTTTCCCGGGAAAACGTTCCAGAAAGCCAGGCGAAGAACTCTTCGCCGATAAGCTCTACGATAGGATTGTTTGCGGTGTCATTCATAATAAATCAAGCATAACGGAAACCCATCTGTTTCTCAACGCCTATTCGGTCGCTTATGGTTCCCAAGATCTTCAAGGGGGCGGACACGCCTGAATTTGACAGAAACTGTATAGGTTTCCGGCGTGTTATATCATCGCTAAGTCCCTTTTTTCGTTGACGGACCGACGACGTTCCAATACCATGCCGAAGGTGTTTGCAAAAGGAATTCCGATCTTGGGTCAAGGAGGGTCATTATGGGTAATGACAACGTGGTCTTTCTGGAGGTGCTGGAGTGGTTCGACGATACGGGACGCCGGCTCGTTCACCGCATTCCTGAGGAGGGGTCCGGCGAGATCAAGTTCGGCGCCCAGCTGATTGTGCGTGACAGCCAGGCCGGGGTCTTTTTCTACAAGGGCAAGGCCCTGGAGGCCTTCGGCCCGGGGCGACACACCCTGAAGACGGGGAACATCCCCCTTCTAACCAAGATAGCGGCCATTCCATGGGCCATGACAAGCCCTCTCCGAGCCGAGATGTATTTCGTAAACATGAAGGTGTTCACGAATCTCAAGTGGGGCACCCGGGATCCGGTGGCCTTCAAGGATTCGGAACTCGGGCTTATTCGCCTGAGGGCCTTCGGAGTGTTCAACCTGCAGGTGGTTCAGCCCGTCCTTTTCATAAACAAACTGGTGGGAACCCAGGGTATCTTCAACACCGATGAGGTGGAGGAGTACCTGAACCGGGTCATAGTGAGCCGGTTCAACGATTACATGGGGGAGACCCTGGACTCCATCCTTAATCTTCCATCCAAGTACGACCAGCTTTCAGAAGGGCTGGCCCAGCGTGTGCAAGATGACTTCAGCCACTTCGGACTGGCCATGACCCACCTCTACGTGAACTCCATTACTCCCCCCCCCGAGGTCCAGCAGGCTATCGACGACCGGAGCCGCATGGGAGTCTTCGACGACATGAACAAGCTCATGCAGATGAAGGCGGCGATGGCCATGGAAAAGGCGGCCGGGAGCGAAGGCGGGGCCGGTGACGGCATGGGCATGGGCATGGGAGTCATGATGCCCGCCATGTTCGCCCAGTATTTTGCCGGCGCCGCGGCCAAAGGAGGGGCGGCTGCGCCTTCCCGGGGAGGGGGTGGTGCAGGCGTCCAGAACCAGGACGCGAGCCCGGATACAGAACAGTCAAGCGCTGTATGCCAGGACTGCGGGAGCGCCATTCAGGTGAACGCCAGGTTCTGTCCTTACTGCGGCCATCAGCAGGTGGTCTTCACCCAGTGCGCAAGCTGCGGGAAGAACCTGGCACCCAATGCTCGTTTCTGTTCCCGGTGCGGCCAGGAGGTGGAGGAGAAGCCGACGGCCAGGTTCTGCTCTGCATGCGGAAGCGAAAACCTCCATGACTCCAAGTTCTGCAACGAGTGCGGTGAAAAGCTCTAGGCTGCTCATTGAATACCAGTGCCCCCAGTGCGGGGCCCCTGCGACAATCGAGGAGACGGACCACCTCTTTACCTGTGCTTTCTGCCGGGTCAAATCCTACCTCTTAAGCCGCGTGTACCGTTACGTCCTGCCTCACAAGGCCCCTGACGGCCGGGAATTGCTTTACATGCCCTACTGGAGGTTCAAGGGCATGCTCTTTTCCTGTACCGAGGCCGGGGTACATCACCGGATCGTGGATGTGAGCTATCGCGGAGTGGACTACCGCCATGTGCCCATGTCACTGGGGCTGCGGAGCCAGACCCAGAGGCTTCGCTTCTTGACGCCCGAGACCAAGGGACGCTTTCTCGTGCCCGACATGTCGTACACCGACATGCTGGAACAGATTCAAGGGCGTTTCGGAAAGGCCGGAGCTTCTCCTCTGTTTCTCCAGTCATTCATAGGCGAGACCCTTAGCATCCTGTATGCGCCGTTCTACCTGGACGGGAAACTTTACGACGCCGTCCTCAATCGCGCGATCTCTCCGCCGCTGTCCGACGACTCCGAACTGCGGGAAAGGCCCGGCGGGCGCCCCGCCTGGGAGCTGCGTTTCGTGCCTGCACAGTGCCCGGAGTGCGGTTGGGACCTGGAAGGGGAGCGGGACAGCTTCGCCCTGACCTGCCGGAACTGTCGATCTGTCTGGCACGCCGGGAAGAGGCGCTTTATGAAGGTCGACTTCGGCTCGCTTCCCGCTGACGAGCACGGGGGGACGCCCACGCTGTTTCTTCCGTTTTTCAGGATTAGGCCGAAGGTGACCGGGGTCAGCTTGGGATCCCTGGCAGACCTGGTGCGCCTGGGGAACCTGCCCAGGGCGGTGCTGGACTCCATGGAGGAAGAGCCTTTCCATTTCTGGGCTCCGGCGTTCAAGGTCCGGCCTCAGGATTTCCTGCGCTTATCCGTGCGGACCACTCTGGGCCAGCCTGGAGGCAGGGTGGAACCCCGATTGCCCGAAGACGAAATCTACCCTGTGACCCTGCCCCTCAACGAGGCCTTGGAGAGCCTCAAAATGAACCTGGCCTCGTTTATGAAACCGGCCGGGAAGCTCCGCCCTTTGCTGCCTGAAATCACGATAGAGCCCAAAGGCATCACTCTGGTCTACATCCCGTTCCGGGTGAAGGGGAACGAGATCCTTTACCCGCCCTGCCGGCTGCGGATCAATCGGAACCTTCTTGTCTACGGACGTATGCTCTAGGTCAAATTGCTATCGTCTGCGGCGGGTGGCGATTTGACTGTAAAGGAGTCTGTCCACATACCGGGTATAGCGCATCAGTGCGGCCATGGCCCTTGCGCCGCGCTCCGGGCTTGGAAGAACGGGAACACCCCTGTCCTGGAGCTCGCGGATGAACCGGTCCTCCCGCATGCGGAACGAGAAGCCCAGGATGGGCTTTCCTTTGGTCTCGCGTAAGGAAGCTATGGAGCGGGCCTGTTCGGCCAGGAAAGCGAGAGTCTGCCCGTCCACTTTATCCTTCGGCACACCCATCGCCTCAAGCGCCCGTTTAACCGTTCTGGATGGTACCAGGAAATAAACGAGTAGTCCGGAAGCTGCGGGGTCGTCCAGAAGGATTTCCGGGATAGTGGAGAAATAGTCGAGAGGGTTTTTTGCAAATGTTATATCCAAGGGGTTTCCAACGCTCCCAGTGCCAGGCATATGTGGCGCGAGCCGTTCCAGGGTGGCCGGTGCGAGATCGGGCAAGGTCGTTCCGACCCGGCAGAAGGCGTCCGCCGCGGCCGCACCGGGACCGCCGGAGTGGGTCTGAATAATCGCTCCGTCCCCTTTCATCCGGGCACTTCCACCCAGGGCCCAGCAGAAGTCGAACAGCTCTTCAATGGAGGCCGCCCGGATAATGCCTGCCTGGCGGAACATGCCGTCATACAGCCTGTCAGGCCCGGCCATGGCCCCGGTGTGACTTCTGCCGGCCTTGCGTCCCGCCTCGGATCCCCCGACGTAGAATGCCACGATAGGCTTATTGGGTACAATGGCCCGCGCCGCTTCCACGAATGCCCGGCCTCGGCGGATTGCCTCAATATAGAGGCCGATCACCCGGGTGTTGGGGCAGGAGGCCAGGTATTCCATGCCGCCCACAAGATCGATATTCGCCTCATTGCCCACACTGATACCCGTGCTGAATCCCAGACCGAACCGGCCCAGGTAGTCAAACATCTGTGTTACGAAACTCCCGCTTTGGGAGACCATTCCGATGAATCCCGGATCACAGGTATATTCAAAAAATGTGGTATTGAACCGAGAATGGGGGTTCACCGCCCCTATGCAGTTAGGCCCCAGAAACCTTATGTCGTATCGTGCGGCGGTTTCCACCAGCCGTTCCTGGAGAGCCTTTCCCTCCTCAGTGCCGAGTTCGGCAAAGCCTCCCGAAACCACGATGGCGTGGCGGATTCCCTTTTGCCCGCAGGCCTCCAGGGCCTCGTTCACGAGGCGCGTGGGAAGGATGATGAGTGCGAGATCCGGTGTCTCGGGGAGATCCCGCACATCCGGGTAGGCCTTCCGGCCCAGGACGGACTCTTCACTTGGATGAACGGGGTAGACCGCACCTTCGTACCCGAGTTCCAACAGGCTTGTAAGCTGGGTCGTGCCCATGGCCGAAAAGCGGTTGGATGCGCCTAATACGGTTATGCTTCGTGGATTGCAGATTCGGTATAGAGGGCTCTTCTCAAAGGTCGAGATCATGGCGGTTGTTCTTCCGGGCTCAGGCGGGAGTACGGGTTTGTGCAAGATTTTCGGATCGAAGGATAATGAGGGCGTCAACTGCTATGATTCCGCCAGCCGGTGAGATGATTGCCGGATTGACATCAATTTCGGCTACGGAGTCCTGTTCCATGCCGATACGCCCCAGGGCCTCGAGAGAAAGCGACAAGGTCTCGAGATCGGCCGGGGACTGACCTCGAAAAGCACCCAGCAGAGCCGATGCGCGGAGTTCCCGGGCCATGTCCTCTGCATCCCCGTGCCCTAAAGGGGCCACACGGAAGGCCGTGTCCTCTAGGACCTCCGTGAAAACGCCTCCGATGCCGAGCATAACACACGGGCCGAATTGGGGATCTCTTATCAACCCGAGCAGGAGCTCCCTGTTGCCGGGAACCATCTCTTGGACCAGAACTCCGTCGATGGAGGCTGCAGTCCTTTCCACGATCAGCCGGTATCCCTCTCTCACGGCGGTTGAGTCCGCCAGGTTCAGTAGGACGGCCCCGTGTTCGCTCTTGTGGAGCATTCGTGAGGAGCAGGCCTTAAGCGCCACCGGGTAACCCAGGCCCTCTGCCATTGACAGGGCCTCGGCCCCATCGCGTGCGAGGCCCTCGCGGGTGATGGGGATGCCGTAAGAGGCCAGGACCTTTTTGGAGTCGTACTCGGACAAGGCCTCTTGTCCCTGGTCGAGGGCCGACTGAATGATCGCAGCAGCGCTCGTCTCTGTCATGACTCGTCCTTTTCCCTTCCGGACCAGTACCGCAAATGTTCCCGCGACGTCAAACCGGTTTCGAAGGACATACGCCGCCCGGCCGTGGTCCCTTGACCTTGTGGTCAGGATTCTTCAGGGGTTTCAGGGGAAGGTTTCTTTTTTCTCTTACGCCGGCTTTTCTTGGCCGGCTTGGCCTCTTTCTCCGCTTCCGCAGGAGGGGCGGGGGCGAGTCCGAAGACACCACCGGGCTGTGAGCTGGTGGCGATTTTCTTTCCCGAAAGGCCATGGTCCTTTTTTGGCCGTGGTCTGGGGGGGGGTGCACC
>CAZEIA010000008.1:0-8474 GCA_964512335.1 uncultured Desulfobacterales bacterium | reverse complement strand
CCTGCCCCGTCACTTCACCTTCAACGCCGGCCTTTTCCCTTTCCTTTTTCTTGGATGGACGACGCCTCCTGGACCTGGCCGCCGGTTTCGGGGCTGTCCCGGGGACCTCACCGGCCGGCGGTTGTGGTTCTTCCGTTTGTTCAGGAGTTGAAAATTCCTGCGATTCAAGGGATTCGGGTGCCGGCTGGGGCTTGCTCTGTTTCAAAGGCGGCCGACGTCTTCGTGCCGGTTCCCTGGTCCGCCCATCTCTCTTGGGTTTATGAGGCCTGGGGGGGCCGCTTCGGTCTTTGCGTTCTCCCCTGGAAACATGGGCCGCCTTGTCCTCCACGAACCAGTCCTCCTCGGGCCAGACTACAGGAAGCTTGTACCCGAGCATCTCCTCCAGCGGTTCCAGGTGGTAGACATAACGTTCGCAGGCCATGGTCAAGGCACGCCCCTTCTTGCCGGCCCTGGCTGTACGACCGATGCGGTGGATGTAATTTTCTGAGTCCTGGGGGAGGTCGTAATTTATGACGTGGGTGATGTCTTCCACATGAATCCCCCGCGAGGCCACGTCCGTGGCCACAAGGATCTTGACCTTTCCGGCCTTGAAGCGGCCCATAAGGGACAAGCGCTTGGGCTGCGGGAGATCGCCGGTGATGCCCTCAGCGGGATATCCGTTCCCCCGGAGCTTGCGGGTAAGCCAGTCAACGCCGGCCTTGGTGTTCGAAAAGATCAGGGCACGCTCCCAGTCCTCGCGATTGAGGAGCCCCAGGAGCAGCTCGAGCTTCTCGTGACGGCCGACATGGAACAGGGACTGCTCGATCCCGTCCACCACCACTTCTTCCGGAGTGACGGAAATGACCTCCGGGAGGTTCATATATTCGTAAGTGAGTTCAAGGACCCGGTAGCTTAATGTGGCGGAAAAGAGCATGGACTGGCGTTTATCGTAGTGGGGAAGTTTCCGTAGAATGTATCGCATGTCCTTGGTGAAACCGAGATCAAAAAGGCGGTCAGCTTCGTCGATAACGAGGGAGTTGATAGCGGCGGGCTTGAAAATCCCTTGCTTGAGGTAATCGATGATCCGGCCCGGCGTGCAGATAACAATGTCCGGCCCCTGACGGAGCAAGTCCGCCTGTTTCTTGTAGTCGATCCCGCCCACGACCTGGGCCAGGGTCAGCCCCGTGTGCCCTCCCAGGAGCATGGCGTCATCATAGATCTGGAGCGCCAGTTCCCTTGTAGGGGCCACGATGAGGGCGGATGGAAGTCCTTCCTTCTTCTTGCCGGCGTCGGACAGGAGCCGGTTGAATATGGTGACCAGGAAGGCGGCTGTTTTTCCCGTCCCCGTCTGGGCCTGCCCGGCCACATCGCTTCCGGTGAGGGACAGAGGAAGCACCTGGGCCTGAATGGGTGTGCAGAAGGTAAAGCCGGCGTCCTTAAGTCCTGCCAGGACCTGTTCCGGAAGCTGGAAGTCATCGAATCGTGTCTGGGTCAGAAATCGCGGGGTGTTCGCTCTGGTGGTCTGTTGTGTCTCAAGGTCTTCGGGCATATTTTGTTCTTCTCTTTGCTCGTTTATGTGATAGGGCGGCATTAAGGGCCGCGATTGCCCGTGCCGGCTCGGCACGGTTTACGAAAACAATTTGGTTTCATCCGGATTGTCCCGGCAAAAGGGAGGCCTCCGCAAGTGTTCAACAACGACATCCTCGAAACCTGAATATATACAATAGACAAACCGAAGAGAATTGTAAAGAAACGCTTGGACCGGAACAGGCCTGATTTGTTTTCCTGTAGAATCGTTTGGACTTTAATGATTGCAGGCTGACGGCAAGACTGCTTTGCAGCATATCGGAGGGTGCTACACACTGTGTCGGCGCAAGTGAGGGGTGAAAGACTTAATGAAACGCTTTTTCCCGCAAGGCTGCAAAGATCGCAAATACAATAAAATCAAAAAGGTATCTTTGCGTCTTTGCGCCAAAGCGGGAGATAAAGCTGTTTTGGCTTATCCGTTCTTGGTTTCCGCTAGGCCGCGCGGCTTTCACCGGAAGGCTGATCGTCTTCGCTGTAATCGTGTTTGAGATCGCCGTCCACGGTCCCATGTACCTTCTCTCGCTCCTCGGCGAAATCGAATCCGGTCCAGATGCCGATTGAGCGCAGGATGGAATTCTGGGGATGGTAACGGCGGAAGATCTTGAAATAATAGGCCGCCTCCTTGCTGCTCAACACTGCGTCAGGGTTCTCCGCCTTGAGACGTTCCCACTCATCATCGGAAATCTCCTGCTCGGCCAGGCGTTCACCCAGATCCTCGCAGCCTGCGCCCTGGGTGTACTGGACCTTATAGCGCCACAGGATGTCGTCGGGCAGGTAGCCGGTGTCCTCGAAGGCCTTTCGAAGGATCCATTTTTCAATCTTGGCGCCGTTGTGCTCCCGGATCTTGAGCTCCGGCGGTATCTTCATGGCCAGGTCCATCATGGACACGTCAAAAAACGGCACGCGTAGTTCCAGGCTGAAGGCCATGCCCATACGGTCCGCCCGCTGCAGATTTATATTGTGTACGTTCAGGAGGAGCCGTCGGGCCTCTTCGTTGAGCTTGCCAAAGGGAAAGTTCTTCATGTAGTGATAACCTGCGAATATCTCGTCGGCCCCTTCGCCGGTGAGAACCACGGTGACATATTCCGATGCCAGCTTGCAGGTGAAGTAGCAGGGCACGGCGCAGCGCACCAGTGAAGGGTCGTATGTCTCCAGCTTCTTGATCACGAGAGGAAGGGCCTCGTAGTATTCATCCTCGGTGAACACGAGCTCGTGGTGGGTGGAGCCGATGTGTCCGGCTGCAATCCGGGCCGCCTTGATGTCGTCGCTCAAGTCCCCGTCAGCGTCCTTCATGCCAACGACGAACGTGTGAAGGCGGGGGATTTCGTCGGCTGCAATGGCTGCAACCAGGGAGCTGTCAAGGCCCCCGCTGCAGAAGGAGCCTACCGGCACCTCGGGGTCCGCGAGGAGGCGGTCCTTGACACTCTTGATGAAGGTCTTTCGAATGACATCGCAGGTCCTGTCGATGTCCGTGAGCACGTGTTCCCGGACGGGTGGGACATCGTAAAACCGAACGAACCCGTCTTCAGGCGTGAAATAGTGGCCCGCCGGAAACTCATGGACTTCCTCCACCCCGGCGAGGCTCATGGCGCCGAGTTCGGAAGAGAAGTAGAGGTGGTCTTTGTAGTAGCCATAGTAAAGGGGTTTGATGCCGACGGGGTCCCTGGCCAGCATGAAGTTGTCCCCGTCAAAGATTGCAAAGGAGAACATGCCATTGAGCTCCTTTACGCACTCAGGACCCTTTTCCTGATACAGGTGAAGAATCACTTCGCTGTCGGATTTGGTCTTAAAGCGATATTTTGGAGAGAGCTTAGTGCGGATGTTCCGGAAATTATAGATCTCGCCGTTACAGATTATCCCCAGGCTTCCCCCGTTTGCCAGGATCGGCTGGTGCCCCTTGGCCACGTCAACGATGGACAGGCGCGTGTGACCGAACGTGAACTTCCCGTATTCGTGGATGCCGCGATCATCCGGGCCGCGGTGGGGCAAGGCGTCCAGCATACGGTTGATGGTTTTTGGGTCTCGGGTTCCGACACACCCGGCTATACCGCACATGATACTATCTCCTTTCCGGTCTCTTAAAACCGAAGGGCCCGCGCCCTGGCTGTAACCCTATCCCTGGGTGGCGATTACTGCCGTCCGAGGTGCCTCACAATAAAGAGGTCACCACGGAACCGGGATCCTCTGGAGGACCACGCTCACCGAATTGTCGGGAAGGTCCAGCCTGTGGTTCTGTTTACATGGCACGGAAGGTTTATTGAAACTGACGTAATCCGTATTGAAATAATTTGAATTCAAACTTATACTGTTCTCATGGGATTGTCAACTATTTTTTTCTTGGCGTTCCTACCGCCGTGGCGGGATACTATAGATCTTTCGAGTCCATCAGACACCGGAGGTGTTCACGTGAAGAAATCCATGGACCCACGGATGCACTCGGCTGAGCACGTGCTCAACCAGACCATGGACAGGATGTTCGCGTGCGGTCGCTGCTTTGCAGCACATATTGAACGAAAGAAATCCAAGTGCGACTACCGGTTCGGCCGGCCCTTGACCGGTGAAGAAGTGAGGGAGGTGGAAGAAAAGGTGAACCGCGTGATAAAGGCGGACCTTCCGGTGGCCGAACGTTTTGCCGTAAGGGATGAGTGCGGGGAGCAGTTCGACCTGGGACGGCTTCCAGGGAATGCGGGAGAGCGAATCCGTATTATCGAGATCGGGGATTATGACGCCTGTCCCTGCATAGGGCCTCATGTGCGATCCACCGGCGAAATCGGCTTGTTTCGAATTGCTTCTGCGGACTTCCAGGACGGGACCCTGAGGCTTCGGTACAAGCTGTCCCGGACTGAGTAGTCGTGATATGGATCCGGAACTGCTTGACGGTCATGGGGCTCGGTCTATAATGTTTGTATTTTCCGTGAAAAGACTCTGACAGCCAGGTTCACCGGCGAGAAGAATGAGTGCCCGTCACAAAGAGCGAGAAATTTTGGCGGCGGGCGGTCATTGCGCTCATGAGTCAGGCCCGGCGCCGAAGCTGGTAGCGGAGGTGGACGATATATTGGTCGTGAGCGCTTGTGAATGGTATACGGATAATTGATTGAAGGAGGCTTGTCATGCCGTGTTCGGTAAGTAATGGTAGCCGTACCATTGACATGGGCCGCCGTGAGTTTTTGCAACTGGTCGGCGTGGCCGCAGTCGGATTGGCCTCCGGCTGCGCCGTGAATCCTGTGACCGGCCGCTCCCAGCTGATGTTGGTCTCCGAACAGGACGAAATCCGGATCGATCAAGAAAACAGGGCCCATCAGTTTTCGGCGGACTATGGGACGGTTCAGGACGGTCCCCTGAACGATTATGTGAACACGACCGGTCTTGCTGTAGCCTCTGTTACGCATCGATCTCAAATGCCCTATTCTTTCAGGGCTGTTAACGCCCCCTATGTGAACGCTTATGCCTTTCCGGGGGGCAGTATCGCATGCACGCGAGGGATCCTTCTGGAACTTGACAACGAGGCCGAACTGGCCGCGCTGTTCGGTCATGAACTGGGACACGTCAACGCCCGGCATACGGCACAGCAGATGTCCAAGGGCATGCTGGTATCGGCCGCCATGGGCGGCATTTCAGCGGTGGCGTCCACAGGGGATACTATCCTGGGAGATTTGGTCTCCGGTATTGGGGGTCTGGGAGCCGGAGCCCTGCTTGCCAAATACAGCCGGGACAACGAACGTGAGGCGGATTCCCTGGCCCTGGCTTACATGGTGCGGGCGGGATACAGCCCCGATGGTATGGTGGGTCTCATGGACATGCTCCGCAAGGCTTCGTCTAAAAGCCCCAGCGCTCTCGAGCTTATGTTCTCGACGCATCCCATGAGCGGGGAACGTTATGAGATGATGATGAGGACGGTTGAAAGCCGGTACAGGAACGACCTGGGACGGCCGCTTCACCGGGAGAGGTACATGGACCGGACAGCCGGCCTTCGAGCCATTCGGGGAGCTGTAGAGGCCTTGCAGGCAGGGGACAAAGCCATGGGGGAGAAGGACTTGAACGGGGCGGACGAGTATTACCGCAAGGCCCTCAGAGAGGCGCCGAACGACTACACGGCCTTGGTGAAGTGCGCTGAGTGCGGGCTTGCCCGAAAGCGCTACACCGAAGCCCGGCGTTATGCAGAGTCCGCTAAGGCGGTGTACCCCAGGGAGGCCAGGGCCTACTTCGTGAGCGGGATCTCGCGGATCATGGAGAAGGACTGGGACGGAGCCTTCGGCGAGTTCTCGGCCTATGACGATCGCCTTCCCGGGAACCCCAACACAGCCTTTCTGAAAGGGTTTTCTCTCGAGAGGATGGGCCGGAAAAGGGACGCGGCGCAGGAGTACTACCGGTACCTCCAGGCGGTGTCAAGCGGGGACCAGGCCCGGTATGCCTACAACCGCCTCGTGGAGTGGGGCTATGTCAAGCAATAGGAGCGCTGAGGCACCCGGACGCCCCGCGCCGTCAGGCCAAGGGATAAAGTGGCCCAAGCTTATCGAGGGGAGCCTGATTCGTCGTTACAAGCGGTTTCTGGCCGATGTGAAGCTTCGAAACGGTCACGTGGTGACCGCCCATTGCCCCAACTCCGGGAGCATGCTGACATGCTCTGAACCGGGTCGTCCCGTCTACCTCTCCTCCCACGACAGCCCGCGCCGGAAGCTCCGCTTCACCTGGGAAATGATCCGCATGCCCTCGAGTCTGGTGGGAGTCAACACACTGGTGCCCAACCGGCTCGTGCATGGTGGAGCTGTTGACGGATCGATTCCGGAACTGGCCGGGTACGACCGCACGCGACGAGAAGTCGCCTACGGACGCAACTCCCGCATCGACCTTCTTCTTGAGCGGGGAGCGGAGCGATGCTATGTTGAGGTCAAGAACTGTTCCCTGGTCGAGAAAGGTTTGGCCTGCTTTCCAGACGCCGTGACCACCAGAGGTCTCAAGCATCTGCAAGAATTGGGGGATCAGGTGCAGGCCGGTCACAGGGCCGTGATCTTCTTTCTTATCCAGCGCATGGACGCCGACCGCTTCACTTCGGCCGATCAGATCGATCCGTCCTACGGGAGGGAACTCCGTCGCGTCATGGCTTTAGGGGTGGAGGCCCTGGTCTATGACGTAGCCCTCGATATCGATTGGGTCCGCCTGCGAAGGACCGTTCCCTTCCTGTCCTGAACTGTTTTGAGACCTGCGGCCGGAGAGGTTCCATGGACGCCCAGAAGAAAGCCTTTCTGTTCGGTCTGTCGACCGTCCTTCTGTGGTCAACCGTGGCCTCGGCGTTCAAGATCTCGCTCCGTTACCTGGATCCTCCCCAACTTGTTCTCTACGCGAGCCTGGCATCCCTTCTGGCCCTCGGAGGCCTAATAGGGGCGCAGGGCAAATTAGGACTTGTTTTCGCCGGGACCAGAAGGGATTATCTTCGCTCCCTGGGCCTGGGATTGTTGAATCCGTTCCTTTACTATCTGGTCCTGTTCAAGGCTTATGACCTCCTGCCCGCCCAGGAGGCCCAGCCCCTGAACTACACGTGGGCCATAGCGCTGGGGCTCCTTTCCGTTCCCCTTCTCAGGCAGAGGCTCACAAAGGCGGATATCCTGGCCACCGCCGTGAGCTATGCTGGTGTCGTGATCATCTCCACCCGCGGAGACATCCTCGGCCTGCGATTCTCCGATTCTTTAGGTGTGGCCCTGGCCCTGGGAAGCACGGTGATCTGGGCGCTCTACTGGATCTTCAACACGCGCGACCGGCGTGATCCCGTGATCGGTTTGTTTCTTAACTTTCTGTTCGGGCTGCCCTTCGTGCTGGCTTTCGTCCTGCTCTTCTCTCAAACGGCTGTGCCCGCCGACCCCCGCGGGCTCCTGGGAGCCGCTTACGTAGGGGTGTTTGAAATGGGTATCACATTCGTACTCTGGCTCTCCGCGCTCAAATTGACCAACAGCGCCTCGCGGATAGCCAACCTGATCTTCATCTCCCCGTTCCTCTCGCTCGTGTTCATCCACTTCCTCGTGGGAGAGGACATCAAGGGCTCGACTCTGGTGGGGCTTGTTTTCATCATGGGCGGCCTCGCCGTTCAGCAGGCGGGGACCAGAGGCAGAGGTTGAAAGCTTACTTAGAAATGGAGACAACATGATAAACATGACCAGGACCAAGATAGTCTGCACCATCGGACCGGCCAGCGAATCCCCGGACGTGCTCCGTTCCCTGATGGAAAACGGGATGAGTGTGGCCCGCCTGAATTTTTCGCACGGCGACAGGGAAGGCCATCTCGACAAGATCCGTTCCATACGAGAGGTTTCCCAGGCCGCCGGACGCCCCGTGGCCGTGCTGGCCGACCTGGCCGGCCCGAAGATCCGCGTTGGCACGATCCCGGAGCCCGGGATACGTCTGGATGCAGGTGAGCCCTTTGTGCTGACGAGTGAGCATGTGAGCGGTTCCCGTTCCAGGGTCTCGGTCTCCTATGCCGGGCTTCCGGACGAGGTGCGGCCGGGGGACAGGATTCTGCTGGCCGATGGCTTCATGGAACTCGTAGTGAGGGCGGTGTCCGGGCGGGACATAAAGACGTACGTGGTGACGGGAGGCGTGCTCTCCTCGCGAAAGGGAATCAACCTGCCTTCAGGGACCGTCCGCCTTCCCTCCTTTACGGAAAAGGACCGCGGCGATCTGCTCTTCGCGCTGGAGAATGATGTGGACTTTGTGGCCGTCTCCTTTGTCCGGAACGCGGAAGACGTTCTCAGGGTGAAGGAGATCATTCGGGATCAAGGGAAGGACACCCCGGTGATCGCAAAGATCGAGAAGCACGAGGCGCTGAACGAGCTGGATGAGATCATGGAGGCCGCGGACGGGGTCATGGTGGCCCGGGGGGACTTGGGAGTGGAGATCCCTCCCGAGCAGGTCCCCGG
>CAZEIA010000007.1:0-44657 GCA_964512335.1 uncultured Desulfobacterales bacterium | reverse complement strand
TTCAGGAATGACCCTGATCGCTTCGATCTTGTAGTCACGGACATGACCATGCCCCTCATGACCGGGGATGAACTGGCAAGGACGATGCTGTCGATTCGGACCGACATACCGATTATTATCTGCACAGGTTACAGCAGGCAGATTTCTAATGAAAAGGCCGGGGAGATAGGCGTTCGCGCATTTGTTATGAAGCCTCTGACCCAACATGAACTGGCAGAAACGGTGAGAAGAGTACTGGATGAAAAACCCCGAAAGTAGCATCATATTCTAGATGCTCTAGGATTGCGACAAATTGTAAGTTAGCTGATTTGACAGTGGAGTCGAGCTGGGATCAAGAGGTTTGTTGGTAGTATCGGCTGCAATGTACTGAAAAGACGCAGGTGCCACGCATGTTTCATAAGCCTACCTTCGAAGAACTGGAGCGGAAGGTTCGGGAGTTGGAGAAGGCCGAATCGGAGCGCAGATTGGAGGAGCTTTATAGGGCTCTTTCGGCTGAAGTGCTTTTGATCCTCAACGAATCGGCGGACTTCGAGAGCTCCATCAAGCGGGTCCTTGCTGCTGTAAGACAGACAACAGGTTGCGATGCTGTGGGACTGCGCCTGCATAGCGGCGAGGACTTCCCGTATTTCCTGCAGGATGGTTTTGGCGACGATTTCCTGCTGACGGAAAACTCGCTGCTGGAGAGGGACCGGAGGGGCGAAATATGCCGCAATCCCGACGGTACTGTAAGACTGGAATGCGCTTGCGGTCTGGTAATTTCCGGGAAAGTGGATCATTCCAACCCGCTTTTCACGCCGGGAGGAAGCGCCTGGACCAACGATTCCTTCCCGTTCCTCGATCTGCCGGAAGCGGACGATCCCCGGCATCATCCCCGGAACCAATGCATCCATAAAGGGTATGCCTCTATCGCGCTTATACCGATTCGTAGAAAAGGCAATATCGTCGGCCTATTGCAGGTCAATGGGCACAAAGAAGGGCTTTTTACACCCGCAGCGATCCATGCGCTGGAGAGGATCGCATCCGATATCGGCGAGGCCCTGCTGCGCAAACAAACAGAAGAGGCGCTGTATGCAAGTGAGGAGAAATATCGCAAGCTGGTAGAAAACGCCGGACAAGCAATCTTTGTCGCTCGAGGGGGCCGACTCATTTTTCATAATAATAAGATGCGGGAACTCATTGGTTACTCTTCCGATGAGATACCGTCCCGTGAGTTCACGGAGTTCATTCATCCTGACGATCAGGTCATGGTCTCGGAGCGACATCACGGGAGACTGAAGGGTGACGAACTGCCCGCGGTGTATGAATTTCGTGTCGTAAGAAGAAACGGTGAAGTGCGCTGGGTTTCTCTGAATGTGGTTTCGATTGAATGGGAAGGACATCCGGCGACTCTGAATTTTTTAAGCGATATTTCCGAGCGGGTGGAACTGGAGCAAAGGAGACAGCAGATAGCAAAGGCGGAAAGCCTCACTATAATGGCCGGGGCCATTGCCCACAACTTCAACAACATACTCTCGATTGTCATCGGGAACCTGGACTTGGCCATGACGGATTCGCTACAGGGTGTAGTGGGCGGTGAAGAGCTGGCTCATTATTTGAACGAAGCCATGGAAGGCGCCGGGCGTGCTGCGGAAATGAGCGCTTTCATCCTGGCGTACACAGGCCAGTTACAGCAAAAAATGGAAGTCCATGATCTGTCGGAAGTCTGCCAAGGGATTGTTGCAGTGCTCAAAGAAAATATGCCTTCCGGCATCCGCCTCGTGGCCGACTCCCCGGCTTCACTCAAGCTGCGGGCCAAAGTCGCCCCGGACCTGATCAGGCAGGCCTTGACCCATCTTGTCGCCAATGCACGAGAAGCCATTGAGCATGAAGAAGGTGAGATCCGTGTTTCAATCGTTACTGTACAAGGGGTGGATGTTTCGACAACTGCCATCTGGCCCCCGGACTGGACGCCAGCCGCAGAGGAGTATGCCGCCATTCAAGTTAATGATACGGGCTGCGGCATCAGCGCCGAAGATCTCGGCAAGGTGGTGGATCCTTTTTTCTCCACCAAATTCACTGGTCGGGGGATAGGGTTGTCTGTTGTATTGGGCATTGCCCAGGCTCATCAGGGAGCGGTTACGGTTGAAAGCGAACCTGGTGCCGGCAGCACCTTCCAAGTGTTGTTCCCCCTCGCTGATCAGCAAATCACATCAGGCCTGAATACGGTCATTGGGTCGAATGCGTCGCTGGAAACGGGCGGACGGATACTGCTGATTGAGGATGAAGAAATGGTTCGTAACACGATGGGCGCCATCTTGCGTCGACTCGGTTTTGATGTGCTCATGGCCGGTGACGGAATAGAGGCCCTGGATATTTTCCGAAGCCGACCGGATGAGATTTGTTTAGTGATAACTGATTTGACCATGCCCCGCATGAATGGGTGGGAGACCCTTTCGGCGCTGCGTGAGATCCGCCCTGATATCCCGGTGATCCTCGCCAGCGGGTACGATGAGGCTCATGTTATGGCCTGTGACCATGCGGAAAACCCCCAAGCCTTTCTGCACAAACCTTTTGAAACAGAGGCCCTCCTGAAAACGCTTGAAAGTGTGCTGGGGCTCGACAAGTTACGCAGGTCCCGATCGACAGCATAGTGTTGAGGTGCACGCCTTTCCAACGATTTCCTGGCCCTAAGTGTATCTTTCGCTCTAATTTTTCTCTATGAGTTCATCAAACGACCTTGATTCCTTTGGAATGTTTATTGCTGACCGGCCTTGAGGATGATCCTCCAGTCACATAGGGAAGAGGGCCTGTGTATATCCTAAAAAGCTAACAATAAAGAGATGTTAAGACGAACAGAAGAATTGGAGCAATCCAATCGTTTGCTCCAAGAAACAATCCAGGATCTCAAGGCGCGCAAGAACCACTTCAGCTCACTTCCAGCGGGTATTCCGGTTGGCCTCTACCGGACCGATCCAGACGGCCAGATCCTCGAAAC
The DNA here is from genome assembly GCA_964512335.1 of uncultured Desulfobacterales bacterium. Lineage (GTDB taxonomy): Bacteria > Desulfobacterota > DSM-4660 > Desulfatiglandales > HGW-15 > JAIPEI01. The sequence goes on along the minus strand of CAZEIA010000007.1, from coordinate 41,683 downwards.
CAATCCTGCCTTGGTGGAGATGCTGAGCTATGAAGACAGAAAGTCACTTTTGTAAGCCGATTCAGCCGAGTTCTACGTAAATCCCGAGGATCAGAAAGAGCAGCGGCGAATCCTGAACATTCTGAGTATCGTTGTAGGGAACGAAGAAATCCTGGGATACGGGCTGACACCCCAGTGGTCCTGTGCGTCGGCTACAACAAACAGCTCTCAAAGGAAAAACCGGGAAAACAGTCATTCGTGAATTTGTTATGAAGCCCCTTACTCAGCACGAGTCAGCGAGCACGGTGCGAAAAGTGTTAGACAATGAATGGAGAAAAGCAATGAGAATAGATAATTTAGACCCTTCTGGAATCATCGATTTTTTCGAAATGACAAAGTCTATTGGCTGGAGATCGAAGAGTTCGTCAGAAAACACCCTGATGCAGATTTCAGGCAAGGTTTGTGTCCAGAATGCGCCGCAAAGCATTATCCGGAGTTGGATTTATACAATGAATGAGCCGTTAGTGAGAAAGTGCATCTAGCGGAATCGTCAGCGGTCAAGGATTGCAATGGAATACCTGCAGATTCACACCGTGCCTGAATGTCATGATACGATAAGTACAACCCCTCTATACACCCAATGGAAAAGGCGGGGTCTATGGCGAACCCGCCTTTTTTATGACCACTGGACCTTTGGCGGTCCAGGGATCAAATCGGACACCGTATGTCATCTCATTTCAGCAGTTTCCCGCTTCTCCTGTTCGACATCGCCTCGGTGCCCGGAAGGGCCCTTTCATTCTGACGAAGAAGAAACCCTTGCTGCCGGCGACTGTGCGGGCGGCAGAGCCCTTCTCAAGACCAAGAATCTTTCTGCGTTCTTCCAGGAGTCTTTCCTCAATCTCTCCCAAAGGGAGCGCTTGATATGCGTCAAGGGTAAGGTCAGTCACGGCCGGGCCTCCAATCATTCAAGAGGAGTGATTCGGTTATATTGAACGGCGACTCATCCTTAAGGGGTGTCAGAGAAATGATCGGCAGGATGGGCTGAAACCTTGAGTATTAAAAACACGAATTGAGGGAGGGGCTTCCGGGGGGTTCCACTTGCAAGAAGGAAGCTCCATGTTTCGGTCGTCGAAAGTCTTGGATCAACTGGAATAACTACGCCTGCTTATCGCACGCCTGCTTATCGCACTTGTCACGTAGCAGAGAAAGTACTAAAGTAGCAATGTTGCCTATCCCATGCTCCCCATATCGGCCCGAAGGATTAGACCTTATGAATGACGAATCCCGAAACGCCCGGAGCGGCCATGAACGCCGTCGCCATCCCAGAATCGATACGTTGAATTTCGTTTCCTACGTCTGTGTTGACGAGGACGGCAACGAAATTGCGGAAGGCTTCGGAACGACCCGTGATCTGAGCTTGGGCGGTGTCAAGCTGGAGACACGGGAGCCAATTGAGTCGCCTTACATAATCCTCCTGTCCATCGATCTCAAAGAGGAACTGCTGGAAGTACGCGGAAAAGTTGTACACTCCACAGAAATCGGAGAAGGGCTCTTTCTCTCTGGGATAAAGTTCGTGGATACCAAGGACAAACAGCTTGAAGTGGTTCATAGCTTCGTCAAGAGATATGCCCAGATTAGGAGCGACTTCCCGAAACAAGGGGGTTCTTTCTAGCTGCTGCCTCGCTTTCTTTGGGGCGGCCATGGCCCTTCCATGAACGGCAGGAAGCTTTACTAAAAGGCTGCTGACTAGTTCCCTTCAATGAAGGGGCTCTATATGTCCGGCTACACCGACAACGTGATCGCCCATCGAGGTGTGTTGAACGAAGGGGTTCAGTTCATCAAGCTATACGTATCAAGCGACGCTTGAATTTTGGCTTTTGATTTCACACCCATGGATTTTCAGGAATGGGTTGATAATGGAGTCGACCGTGAATCTAGTATTCTTCTGGTAGTACTGATTTCAAGTCACTGAGATCAAGGCTACCGTATTGGGGAGCGCACACAGTGCCGCTCCATATTGGCTTACTCATTTCCGGTTTTTCGCTTCCTCGTGACGCTTTACCTTTTATTTCGATCCCTATCCTTCGCGCGGCGTGCGTCAAGGATCGGCCGGACATAAGTTCTTCTCTTGTAAAAGGCCGTCCCTCGTGGCATTATAATTCAAAGAAGACTTTCGAGTTGTTGAAAAGGACAAGGAAGCATGGGGAAAATATTTCCGGGAATATCGATTTCTGTGGCCTTGATTTTTCTTGCAGCGCCCGTTTCCGCCCAATTAGGCCTCACAGCACCACCTCCCCAGACACCGCCTGCAGGGAAGGTATTGAGTGCAACAGGTGGGCGTTTTGTATTCGGCCAGATTTCTGATTCGAGCAAAGATCAATATATGGTGGACACCCGTACCGGACGGCTCTGGAGAATCGGGGAAAGCGGCGACGTGGGAACCTACCTCAAGGCAATTCCATATCGGGACGAGCATGGGAAGTTCTCTCCGTGGCCTGGAGTAGTCTTGGAGGCCAAGCCCGGAGAGACACCGGACGAATAAGCAGTTATAATGGCGCTGCTCCTGGCTCCAGAAAAGAGAGCATCTGAGGAGGAAATCTTTATCATGGATTCGAATCAGAAGCCTGTAAACCGATTCGATGAAAATCGTTTTTTCCTCAAAGATATCATCCGGCAAACTATTGATTTCCGCCAAACCGAACAGAATCGGCATTTGCCCGCGCCACCTGTCCAGAAGCCTTGTTCGAAGGATGCGGTGCGAATGATTCTTCCTGACGGTGCCGCATCATTAGTCCGACTGTGCTGCATGTCAGTTGCTGATGCAATCATACAAAGGGAAAGCGTGCGCTCTTACACGGAGCAAGCACTCACCTTGGAGGAACTGGCCGCTTTATTATGGGCCACCCAGGGTATCCGCCATGTGCTGGGGCAGGAATGTGCGTTGCGCACCGTACCTTCGGCAGGTGCACGCCATGCACTAGAGACTTACATAGCTGCGAGCAGAGTTGAAGGCCTACCCTCCGGCCTCTACCGTTACCTGCCCCTAGACGGTCAACTGGCTCAACTATCCGTTGATGATCAAATAGGACGCAAGGCTGCCTACGCTTGCTTGCAGCAGCGGTTCGTGGCCGGATCTGCTGTAACTTTTTTTTGGACTACGATCCCCGCTCGCATGGAATGGCGATACGATCTGGCGGCACACAAAGTCATTGCTATCGAAGCCGGACACGTCTGCCAGAATCTCTATCTGGCATGTACCGCTCTTGGTGCAGGAACTTGTGCGATCGCCGCTTACGACCAGCCGGCATGCGACCGACTACTTGGCGTTGATGGAGATGAGGAATTCACGGTTTACATAGCAACAGTGGGAAAACCGTGAACCGCCGCAAGAAGATAGTAAGGCGAAGAGATACGATCCTTAACTTCAGGCCACTCTGGCATCCACAATGTCTCGCATACCTCTTCTGACTCAAACGCTTGGTCTCGTCGGTTGGCTCTTTTTGACTTTCTCCGCGGGTGCTGTCGGCGGTATTGCGTCGGCCGATGCAGGAGCCTTCTACGGGGAGCTTGTGCGCCCGAAGTGGGCACCGCCCTCCTGGGTGTTCGCGCCGGTATGGGCTGGCCTTTATGCCATCATTGGTTTTGCGGCTTGGCTTGTTTGGCGCGAACGGGGTTTTCGGGAGGGAAGCATCGCACTTGTTCTTTTCATTGCTCAGCTTGCCGCGAACGCTTTGTGGACATGGCTGTTTTTCGCCTGGCGGCGGGGAGGGCTGGCCCTGACGGATATTCTGATCCTTTGGGTTCTCATCCTCTTCACTGTTATCGCTTTCTGGCGTATCCGTCCAATTGCCGGTCTGCTAATGGTCCCTTACCTCTTATGGGTAGGTTATGCCTTCGCACTTAATCTATCCCTATGGAACCTGAATCCATCATTGCTAACATGATGTCTTTGGGTGAGCGGCCTACCTTTCGTCCAAAACTATTGAATTGGAGTCCTGGTGATTCGAGACCCCACTGAATGTGTATGATACGATAAGCCTGTACGTATCAAACGGCTCTTGAATTTTGGCTTTTGATTTCAGGCCGACGGATTTTCAGGGAGCTGGGGTTAAAACCGGAGTCGAGCCACCTTTAAGGATTGTAGGGTGATGGGATCGGGCGGCCATCAAGTATTCTGTTGGTAGTACTGGCTTCAATGGACTGGGAAAACACAGGTGGTAATCATGACCGATAAGCCTACCTACGAGGAACTGGAGCAGCGGGTTCGGGAATTGGAAAACGCCCAAACCGAGCGTAAGCGCGCTGAGAAGGCACTGCGGGAGAGCGAGTTTCAGAAAGCCTTAATCTTAAACTCAACCTCCGAACTGGTAGGTTATTACGACAAGGATTTGAGAATTATCTGGGTAAATACAGCTGCGGCATCTTCAGTTGGTAAGTCTCCGGAAGAAATGATCGGGTCGCATTGCTATACCTTTTGGAACCACAGTGATGAACCTTGTTCTGGTTGTCCCGTCATAAAAGCACGCGATACAAAAACTCCCCAGCAGACAGAAAAACGCACCCCTGATGGAAGGCATTGGAGTATAAGCTGCCATCACTCTCCCTCTACAGCGTATTCTGTGAAAACCCGCCTGCTTTTTATCGCCTAATTCGAGGCCCACCAGCTGGCCTCCATTGAGGACGAGACGAAAGATGCCATCAGCTACGGCAGAACGATGCGGGAGATCGACATTTTCGGTAGAACCTTCTTAACGCACAAGGAAAAGCGGCCTCCCGACGCTTCCTGGGGCCGTGGTGTTCAGAACCATCTCAGCCCGACTTCTTCCCGCAAACGGAACAGTCGGGATTTTTATCCATCTCGACTAAGTCGAAGGACTGTGCAAAACCATCCCACAACAACAAGCGGTCCAGTAGCGGCTCTCCTATTCCCAGCAAAATTTTGACGGCCTCCACGGCTTGTAAAGATCCGATCACACCGGCAGCCGCACCAATGACGCCCACTTCCGCCGATGAGGGAAATGTGCCGGGGGCGGGCGTCGTTGGGAAAATGCAGCGGCGGCAGGTATGGCCTGGAACGTAGGCGCCTATCTGTCCATCGATGCGCTCGACTGCCCCCCAGACCAGGGGCAGACCTGCCTTCACGCACAATTCGTTCATCAAATCCTTGGTCGCCAGGCTGTCGGTGGCCTCCACCACGAGATCAAACTGCCGAACCAAGGCCGGGCCGTTGTCGCTCAGCACACGCATCTCGTAGGGAATGGTTTTAATCTCAGGGTTAAGATCGCACAGCCGCTGCACGGCGGTGAGGGCTTTGCTGCGTCCTAGGTCCTCAGTCTTGTAGAGAATCTGGCGATTGAGGTTGGAAAGAGAAACCTCGTCGTTGTCGGCGATGCCCAGGACGCCGACCCCGGCTGCGGCGAGATACAGAAGCGCAGGGGCGCCCAGGCCCCCACTGCCGACGACTAAAACTTTGGCATGGCGTAACCTTGCTTGGCCGGCTTCTCCGAACTCCGACATCACTATCTGACGGCTGTGGCGATCATGCATTGTACTCTCCTTGGTGCGTCCCGCAATCTGGGGTTTAAGTTATTGTAGCAGAGGGCCCCACAAGATAAACGTTAAAAATCTTTGCCCCTTTCCCTGAAATAGCTTTTCTAATCAAGTGTTGTGTTGAGTACCCTCCTGTGAAAATTGATCTAAGGTAGACGACCAACAGTTTTTGCTTGACATATATCTCAATATGTATCATACGTCTTAATACGTTCTACTAAAGTTCCGCTCGGATTTTTTTTTAATACGGAGACTACCCATGGTCTTACGTGCGGTTCCAAAACCACTGTATGTTCAAATAGCCGATAAGATTCGGGGAGATATACGTTCAGGCAAATATCCTCCAGGATCTCTCATCCCAAGCGAAAGCGCGATCTCAAAAAAATACGGAGTCGGCAGAATTACAACTCGGCATGCCCTAAATCTGCTCTCTGATGAAAAACTCATAGTGAAGAAGCAGGGGCTTGGGACTTTTGTCTCGAGCATGCCTATCCATCAGGAGCTTTCTGATCTGAAGACAATAACGGAAGTTTTGCTGTCAAAAGGAGTTAAGCCGAAAATAAAGGTGATCAGCCATGATATCGTTTCGCCTGCGGAATTCGTGAGATTCGGGCTCAATCTGATTGAAGAGAAGGTTTATCAAATCAAGAGGCTTTATCTTGTCGAGTCCAATCCCTTCTGTCTGGTGACCATTTATCTGCCTACCAAATATGAACATGTTGCCAAACCCTTAAGAAAATCGGTGCCGGCGACCGAAACTACTTACACCCTTTTTGAACGTGCAGGAATTTTACCTGCGGAGGCGCGGCATGTGATCAAGGCCGTAGAAGCTGACAAAGATGCTGCGGAGTGTCTGAATGTGGAGGTCGGAAGACCCTTGTTGTGCATGGAGCGAATCACTTACACGTCCAGCGGCGCTCCCTTCGAATTTCTCGTTTTTCAATACAGGGCCGACAGTTCCGGCTTTATCATCAAGGTGCCCAGGGCAAAAGAATCGTCTAAGACTGACGAAGATCAATTGGTTGACGGTTTTCTCGACGTGTTCAATCCCCAGATTTAAGGGGTGGGGCATCGGAGTTTGAGCCCCTATACGGGTATTCCAAGATCAAACAATGAAAGGAGAGTTTTTAAATGAAGAAAATCAATTGGGTTGTCTTTTTCGTTTCATTGGCTGTTTCCCTGGGGCTTGCGTCGCCTTTGATCGCGGCGGACTATCCGTCCAAGCCGATTACATTCGTCATAACGTTCAAAGTGGGTGGCGCGGCGGACATTTCCGGCAGGACTTTCGCCAGAAGCGCGGAGAAATCTCTGGGCGGGAAGCTTGTCCCCGTAAATAAACCGGGCGCGGGTGGGTCCATAGGATTCGATTTCGTTAAAAACGCTGAGCCGGATGGCTATACGGTCGGCTGGCTTTCGGGTTCGATTTTGACGACCACTAATATGGGGAACCTCCCCTATGATTACAAGGCCTGGGACTTTGTCTGCAATTCGATTCTGGAAGCCACGGCAATCGTGGTCAAAGCCGATGCACCCTGGAAAGATTTCCCCGCTTTCATAGAGTACGCAAAGAAAAATCCGGGGAAAGTAAGGATCGGCAGTGCGGGAACAGGAAGTTTCACTAACCTGACCGCTTATGCGCTCCAGGAAGCCGCCGATGTCGAGTTTACCCATGTCCCGGTTGGCGTGAGAAGGGTTCCGAGCCTGTTGTCGGGAGAAGTCGAGGCAATATCGGTTCATCCTCCGGAAGTCCTGGCGCTTGCGAATGCAGGGGAGGTCAGAATGCTGGCGGTTTCCTTTCCAGAGAGGATCCCGACTTTTCCGGATGTTCCCTTGTTCAAGGATTTCGGCTACGACGTAGGCTTTTATCAATTTCGCGGCATCCATGTGCCTAAAGGAACGCCCGAGGAAATCATAAAGAAGCTGGAAGATGCCTTTGAAAAGGCGTCCAAAGAGGAAACTGTCAAGCAACTTGCAGAAAAAAAGGGTTTTGTCGTTAATTTCATCGGTCATGACGAATACCAGGAGTTCATCAAGGAGACAGACGCGAAAATCGAGAGAATCGTGAAAAAATTCGGCTTGCGGGAGCTCAAGGGCAAGTGAGTTTTTTTGATTCGCCGGGCGGAGGCATCCTTTTCAGAAAAGAAGTGGATTTAAAATGACTAAAAAGAAACGAGCCCTCTTTCTGCCTCTGGGCATCCTCTTGGTGTGCGGGTTTTATGCTTACTTGGCCACCGAGTTGCCTTCAAGGCAACTCAAGGGAATCCATACGGTGGGGCCTTCGTTTTTGCCATGGGTCATTGTCATTTCCACAGCTTTGCTCGCCCTTCTGGAGTTGATCGCAGCCGTCCGGCATGCATATTTATCAAATGAAAAGCCGCGGGAGGATGCAGAAGGGGATCCTGTAATAAAACAAGAGGCGTTCCGCAATGTGGGCATAATTGTTTGCTTCTTTTTATTTATTGCCTTGATGCCAACATTCGGGTTCTTGCCAATGTCCATTATTTTCCTGGCTGCAACCATGCTCCTAATTGGCGGCTGGAACTGGCTGAGTTTGATCGCAATACCACCTCTCGTTGGGTTTTTATTCTATTTCATTTTCGCAAAAGCCCTCATGGTGCCGCTGCCGTAAGGAAACAGTATCCCTTGTAGTGAAGAGGAAGGCGGGATTCTTTTGGAAAATCTTTTTTTTAGCATTCTCGAAGCCATAACACTTTCCAATGTTTCCGTCATCGCAATTGGGGTGCTCACCGGTCTTGTAGTGGGAGCCATCCCCGGACTCACCGTCAGCATGGCGGTCGTTCTCGCACTGCCGTTCACTTTTGCGCTTACCGCGCAGACGGCAATGGCATTTCTGATCGGCATTTATACGGGAGGAATGTGCGGCGGTTCTATTTCCGCGGTCCTCTTGAATGTCCCCGGAAATCCCGCGGCCGTCATAACGGGCGAGGACGGATATCCGATGGCCGCAAGGGGTCAAGCTGGAAAGGCCCTGGGAATATCTATCGTTTCAAGCGCCCTGGGTTCCTTGATCAGCTTCTTCGGCCTTGCTCTCGCTGCCCCGCAGATTGCCCGCGTCGCCCTAAGTTTCGGTGCCCCGGAGCTTTTTGGACTGGTTTTCCTGGGAATGACGCTGATCTGTGCCTTCTCCAGCAAGGGAAAAGTTCGGAAAGGCATTCTTTCCGGATTTCTAGGACTATTGTTCGTAACGATAGGCATGGATCCTATCGACGCGACTCCTCGCTTCACCTTCGATTCAGTTCAGCTACAGTATGGGGTGAGTTTTATTCCCGTCATGATAGGGCTTTTTGCAATTCCTGAAATGCTTAAACAGATACATGAAAAGAACATAAAGAAAGGAATGATTGAGAAGCTCGGTAAGTTCCCAAAAATAGCGGAACTAGCCCGTCTGTGGAAGAGAATTTCCATTTCAGGAATCATTGGCACGGTTGTAGGTTCTATTCCAGGAACAGGCAGCGCGGTCGCAGCTGTTCTTTCCTACGATTTTGCAAAAAAGACTTCAAAGGATGGTGAAAAATTCGGCACAGGGGTTCCCGAGGGAATAGCGGCGGCGGAGGCTGCAAACAATGGAGTTACCGGCGGGGCTCTGATCCCAATGCTGACCCTGGGGATCCCTGGAGACCCGCCTACCGCTGTTATGCTGGGCGCCTTGATGATTCAGGGCATGGACCCCGGTCCTCTTCTTTTCGTCATGCATGCCGATGTGGTTAACAGCCTTCTGGCTTCATTTTTCCTGAGCATCCTCCTGCTCATAGCTATCGGCTATCTAACCTCCAGATTGTTCGTAAAAGTCCTGCTGGTGCCACGTCATATACTTTGGCCTATTATAGGGGTTATGTGTATTTTAGGTTCCTATTCTTTGCGTAATTCCCTTTTTGATAGCGGCATTATGCTGATATTCGGAATCTTGGGATACGTTTTGAAAAAAAACGGGTATCCTATTCTGCCGATTATAATTTCGGTCATATTGGGGAGCACTCTGGAGGTGAATCTGAGAATGGCGTTACTACTCAATGAAGGGAGCCCCAAGGTGTTTCTGCAACATCCCATAGCGCTGGGGTTCATTCTCCTCGGAATTGTTTTCATCCTGATCACCACGGTGCTTCCCAGGATCAGGTCCCACAGCCATGGGCTAAAGACTTCACATTGAGAGGTTGATTTTATGAAAAGCTTTCGACTGATAGGAAAGCCCCTTCCGAGGATCGACGGCTTCGAAAAGGTCTCAGGAAGGCTTGCCTATTGCGATGACACAGTCCTGCCCGGCATGCTCTTCGGGAAAATACTGAGAAGCCCTTATCCGCACGCAAAGATAGCCAACATCAAAACGGAAAGGGCACGGAGCCTTCCCGGAGTGAAGGCGGTCATCACGGCAACGGACACCCCCAGCAAAAAATACGGTTTGGCCATTGCGGACGAACTCCCGCTGGCGCTCCACAAAGTTCGCTACATTGGAGACGAAATCGCGGCTGTCGCTGCAACAGACGAGGAAACAGCGGAGGAGGCGCTGGATCTTATTGAAGTGGACTACGAGGAATTGCCCGCTGTGTTCGATCCGGCAGACGCGATCAAACCGGACTCTCCCTTGATTCATGAAGCTAATCGAAACATCGCCAAGCGCATTGAAGTGCAGAGAGGAGACATCGAACAGGGATTTCAAGAAGCAGATTTCATATTCGAAGACCAATACAGTACCGCCTTTTTTCATACGGCTCCGATTGAGACGACTTCCTGCATTGCGGATGTGGACTTGTCCGGCAACATCATTTTGTATATGCCTCTGCAGGATGTCGGAAGGTCCCTCCCCTCCATCGCTTCGGCGCTCGACATACCGACTGGTAGGATACGGATCGTTCAGACCCACGTCGGCGGGGGGTTTGGTGGTAAGAACGGCATCACGCCTGCATGCCCCATATCCGCCTTTCTGGCCATGCGGACAGGAAAACCCGTGCGGATCACCTTTACCCGGGATGAAGAGTTCATCGCGACACGCCCTGCGGTGCCCATGAAGATTTTTTTAAAGATGGGGGTGAAAAAAGACGGCGTTATCACGGCGAAGTACAGCAGAATTCTGGCCGACAACGGGGCCTATTCGAGCCACGGGCCAAGCATATGTCAGGCGGCCGCGGCCCGGTTCGATTCGGTTTACAGGCAGAGGAATCTGAAAACCGAGGTGGAGCTGGTTTATACGAATAATCTGCCTACGGGCGCTTACAGGGGTTACGGCGCCAACCAAGTTGCATTTGCCGTTGAGTCGCATCTCGACGGGCTTGCCGAGCAAATAGGGATGGATCCAATTGAATTGAGGCTCAAGAATGCAAGCCGCACAGGTGATGTTTCCGTACACGGGTGGAAGATTCACAGCTGCGCCCTTGAAGGGTGCATCAAAAAGGCCTCCGAAGAGATTGGGTGGGGCGCTTTCAGGAAAAACAAACCCCCCAACCGCGGCATGGGAGTTGCCGCATCGATTCATATTTGCGGACTCAAGCTTCCGGGAAGGTACAGCGGCTCCAGCATAGAGGTCCGTATAGATCAAAGCGGATTGGTGCACGTCTTATCGGGCGAAGGGGAAGTGGGGCAGGGAGCGACAACCCTGATGGCCCAGATAGTTGCGGAAGAGTTGGGTGTGCCTATGGAGGCCGTTAGGGTGCCCGGTCTGGATACCCATTCGGCGACCGTGGGCCTGGGCGCTTTTTCCAGCAGGGTTACTGTCATCGCTGGCAATGCCGCGCGAAATGCCGCTGCCAGCGCCAAGCAAAAGGTCCTCGAAACCGCAGCGGAAATTCTTGAGGCCCCGCAATCCGAACTCGTCATGGCCGACGGCCGCATTTTTGTTCGAAGCTCTCCTGAAGGCGGCTTTTCTTATTCAGAGTTCGTTGCCATAGCGACCCGAATGGGCAGAATGCCCCTGATCGGGTTAGGAAGGTTCGATTTCCAGAGCGAAAACTTCGATCCGGCCACTTTGTACGGCGACATGTCTCCGACTTACTCGTTTGCGGCTCATATTGTGGAGGTCGAAGTCGATCCTGAAACGGGTGTCGTCAGCCTCCTGAACTATGCCGCCGCACACGATTCGGGGAATATCATCAATCCCTTAGGAGCGGGAGGACAGGTCGAGGGCGGAGTCCTGCAGGGAATTGGATATGCGCTTATGGAAGAGGTGCTCCTGTCCAAGGGGAAGGTTCAAAACGCAAGTTTTATGGACTACAAGTTGATCAAAACAACAGGAGTGCCGCCGATCAAAACCCTTTTCATCGAGGTTGAGGATCCCGTAGGCCCCTTTGGTGCGAAGGGACTGGGAGAAGAAGTATCCGTGCCCGTTGCTCCTGCAATCGCCAATGCAGTATATGATGCGATAGGGGTGAGAATAAAGGATCTTCCGATCACACCGGAAAAGATCCTTCGCGCGCTCAAAGAGGGTAAACCGTGTTCCGGAGATTTTCCATCATGAGAAAGATGCAGAATTTTGAATACCTGAAGCCCAGGACTCTCGATGAACTTTTTTCCCTAATGGACCGGTACGAGGAAAGTTCAAGGATCCTTGCCGGCGGCACTGATCTTCTTGTCGCATTGAAAAAACGTTCGTGCCCGAAACCCCGGCGCGTAATAAACATCAAGGGCATTCCTCATTTAGACATCGTTGAATTCGACGAGAAAGAAAACGAACTCAAAATAGGCGCCCTTGTTTCCATCCACGCCTTGCTGAAGAATCCTCTCATCAAAAGCCAGTGGGGCGTCCTACACCAGGCCGCGGAAGTCATGGCGTCTCCTCAGGTGAAAAATATGGCAACAATAGGCGGCAATCTCTGTAATGGCTCGCCTGCCGCTGATTTGCCTCCGCCTTTAATGGTCCTGAGCGCGACAATCAGTGTGGCAGGGCCTGACGGTGAACGAATCGTCCCCATTGAGGATTTCTTTGTAGGACCTGGAAAAACCGTTTTGGCTAAAAACGAAATAGTGACGGCGGTGCGCATCCCGCTTCCTATCACCCAGGCCGCTTGCAGATACGTCAAATTCAGTCCCGGTAGACCCTCGGACTTGGCTCTTGTCGGCGTAGCCGTTCTTGTGAAGGAAAATAGCTCCGGGGTGTGCACAAACGTTCGCATTGCCCTTGGCGCGGTGGCGGAAAAGCCGATCAGGGCACTCCGAGCAGAGAAGTTCTTGATCGGCAGGGATGTGAATGAAGAAGTTTTCACGACTGCCGGCACAATTGCCTCCGAGGAGGCCAGACCAATTGACGATCTTAGAGGGTCCGCATGGTACCGGCTCGAAATGATTAAGACCCTTGTCGCCAGAACCCTCAAGGTTGTCCATAAAGAATGCGAAAAGCTCAATTCGACCAAAGGAGGAACGTCATGAAGATTCACCTTGAAGTCAACGGCGAGAATCATCGACTGGAGGTCGAACCAAACGAAACCCTCCTGGATGTCCTCCGAAGAAGATTGAACCTTACAGGCACGAAAAGAGGCTGCGATACAGGAGACTGCGGAGCGTGCACGGTTCTGATCAATGATTTTCCCATGATGTCCTGTTTAACTCTTGCAGTGGATGCAGATGAGAAAAAGATCACCACCATCGAAGGCCTGAACGTGAAAGGGACTCTCCATCCTGTTCAGAAGTCGTTTGTGAAGCATGGAGCTGTCCAATGCGGGTTTTGCACATCCGGGATGGTGCTCTCAGCCAAGGCTCTTCTGGATGAAAAACCCGAGCCGACTGAAGATGAGATAAAGAAGGCCTTATCGGGGAATCTGTGTAGATGCACCGGCTACGTTAAGATTATCGAGGCAGTTCAAAAAACGAAAGTTTGACCCGTTTATGAGGCTTGGAAGTAAACACAAATTCTGATTTTCCGATAAGGTGGAAGCAAGTTTTCAAAATTGAAATTTTCATTTTCTTGAAACCAAAACAAGAGCGAGGAGGTATTGGAATGCCAACCATCAGTCCCATATCCGAGGATGCCCTGAGCGTAGTCATGGTCCAGTTCGATCCATATCCTGCAACGGATACGGAAGGTATAAACAGAAACATAGACACTATATGCGATTATATCGACCGAGCGAGCTTTTCTTTTCCAGAAACCGATCTTATTGTATTCCCTGAATACAGCACGATGGGGTTTTCTTACAAATACATGACCCACTTTGAGTTTGCCTGCACTTTTCCCGGTACGGAAACGGAGAGATTCCAGGCCAAGGCAAAGGAAAAGGGTGTCTGGGTGTGCGTGCACATGATCGAGTGCCATGAGGAAGAAGGAAGACTCCCTTATAATTCCATGCTGCTGATCGACGATCAGGGCGAAATTGTGCTTGTCTACAGAAAAGTCAATCCCTGGGTCCCTAAGGAGCCGTGGACGCCCGGCTCCGAGGTCGGTGTGTGCAAGGGGCCTAAAGGATCGCGTATTGCGATTATTCTTTGCTATGACGGGGATCTTCCCGAACCGGCCCGTGAAGCGGCCTGGAAGGGTGCGAATGTGATTCTTCGGCCGTCCAAGTACATGTATCCCTGGGACAGTATATGGGAGACTACGAATCGCTGTCGCGCGCTCGAGAACAACGTCTATGTAATAGCGCCCAACACGGTCGGGGAGGATCCTTCTTTTTCCTATTTCGGCAGATCCATGGTCGTTGATTACAATGGACTCGTTCTGGCGGAGATGGGGGAATCGCGAGGAATGACGAAGGTCGACATTTTTCCGAAACTGGTAGACGAGGTTTCCAGCCGCTGGTTTTCCAACAACAACCTGCTCAATCTCAAGCACCGCGGATATACGGGTGTTCCTCCTTTTGGGGTGAAGGAAAACCCCTACACCATCTACAATGACTGGAACAATATTCCGCCCAGGTGGGATTCCATTCCCGAAGGGGCTATAAAGGTTGCTGAGAAGCAGCGGAAGCTTCTTAGAGAGGAAGAGAAAAAATAAAGCGGAAATACGCCATGTTCAAGATACGTCATGGAGGGTGAAACAAATGAATTCCATCGATCAGGAGGGCGTCGAGATTGTTGCCAAATTGATGGCGGTTGCAGCTCGTACGGCGCCGAAGACCGCAGGCGCGGATTGGGTGCAAACGGCGCTTTTAGTTGGAGAAGAGAAAACCAAAATTGCTGCAAGAATGCTGGAGGTTGCCGAAAAAAAGGCGAATAAACTCGCTCAGAGCGATCAGGCGCGCGCCGAGGCTGTGCGTATGGATTGGGGCAGCGATGCTAGAACGGTTGAAATATGCAATGCTTTGGTGCTGATCGGGATCCAGGGACGAAAAGTGGCCAAACTCAACTGCGGGGGGTGCGGTTTTGGATCCTGTACCGATTTCAGCAAGAGGAAGCCGCTGTCGATCGAAGAGGTTGATTTTCCGGGAGCCTTTTGCATGTTCAGAGTAATGGATTTGAGCCTTGCGTCTGGATCGGCTGTAAAGGTGGCTATGGACAACAATGTGGATAACCGCTTGATGCAAAAGGTAGGCATTGCGGCTTTGGAGCTCGGCATAATAAGTCCATGCGATCTCATTCTGGGAATACCCCTGTCGGCCTCCGGGAAAAACATCTTTTTTGACCGGCCTGCCAAGGTAGAGGCGTGGAAGCTTATTGATGCGAAAAAAGAATAGGAGAATTTCATGAAGACAACAAACGATAAAGAGGGCCTGCTGGTCGAACTGCCTGGAAGGTCTTTCAGAGTGCTGGTTGATGAAGAGATTCTGCAAAGCCAGAAGATGTCCTTCGGGATTTCCGTAGTGCCGAAGGAAAGCGAACTTCCGTGGCACAAACATGAAGGCAGCGAAGAGATCATTTACGTCATGGAAGGATCCGGGAAGGCCGAGTCTCGAACCGACTCCTGTGAGATTGGGCCTGGAACCGTCCTGTGTGTGGAGCTCAGTTCGGAGCACCGCATAATAAATACCGGTTCCGGTCAATTGCGTCTGCTTTGCTCGTATTCTCCACCAGTGAAGATCAGGCCCCCTAAGTGAGGTAAACGAAACGAATGCGGTCGAATCCCAATGCGAGGCACAGGGATATTGGATGGAAGCACCTCCTAAGCAAGAAGGCTGCGGGAAATGAGAATCCGCTTTCACGGCTATTTTCGGCGAGCTGCGGGAAAAAATGAATTACAACTGACGCTGAAAGGCGCATTGACTCTCGACGGGCTCATTCGTCATCTTTCTTCAAACAGCAGAGGTTTCGAACTGCTCCAGGGATGCACGGACGATGCCGAACTCAGCGCTCACGCTGTATTTGTGCGAAATGGCTCCCATTTGAGACTGATCGATGCGATCAGCGATGAAGACGAAATCGATGTCCTGATTCCCTCTGCGGGCGGATAGTTATATGGCCGTTACCGCGGGCAGACGCTTGGCCTTGATCACCCAAACCCAGCCTCCCTCATTGTGAGCCTATAGGGAGGACTGTTTCCAAGCAGAGGGGACCCCTCAAGACATCTCCCGGCCGTGTCACGAGGGCTGCAAAAGTAGACCTTGTGTGCGAGAACGCGCCAGCGTCAAGAGCCGGGTGAAAGGAAGAAAGAAGCCAACCATGAATGGATACAACGGAAAGATATTGTGGGTGAACCTTACAGAGAGGAAGACGGAAACGCAGCCCCTGGATCCTTGGGTGGCCGAAAAGTACATTGGAGGCGCCGGAGTCGGCGCAAGGCTTCTTTTCGATGAAACCGGGCCTTCAACGGATCCTCTTGGTCCCGAAAATGTTTTCATTGCCTTTACAGGCCCTTTTACTAGTACTACTGTCCCTTCTTCTAGCAGGCATCACGTCATGGCCAAGTCCCCTTTAACTGGTATTTTAGGCGAAGCAAATGTGGGCGGATCCTGGGGGGCGCTCTTCAAGAGAACGGGATTTGACGGAATTGTCTTGACCGGCAGGGCCGATGAGCCCGTTTACCTGTGGATCCATGAAAACGGCGTCGAAATCAGGGATGCGCGTCCAATATGGGGAAAGGATGCTTATCAGGCCGCCGCCTGGCTCAAGAAAGAAACCGTTGAAAAGGCAAACTGCGCCGTTATCGGTCCAGCAGGGGAAAAGCTCGTTCGAATAGCGGGCATTCCGCACATTGGAAACATTGTCAGGATGGCTGCCCGGACAGGTCTGGGAGCGGTCATGGGGTCTAAAAATCTGAAGGCTCTTGTCGCATACGGAAGAGGAAAAACCCCTCTTGCCCGTCCTGATCTGCTTAAGGAAAACCTTCGCGTAATTCTTCCCAGAATCAAGAAGGCCACTGAAACATTCGGGAAGTACGGAACTTCGGGAGGAGTTGAGCACTATGAAAAAATTGGGAATTTCCCCCTCCAGAATTGGAGAGGCAGCCGTTGGGCGGGAGCCGCCGAAATAAGCGGAGCAAGGATGTACGATTCTGTTCTTTCCGGCAGAAAAGCGTGCCTTCAGTGCCCGATAGCCTGCGCGAGACACGTCCGGTTGTCCGATGGCGCTTATGCCCCTCTTGACTGCGAAGGACCTGAATATGAGACAATAGGAACGATGGGAGGGGAGTGCCTGATCGACAATTTACCAGCTATCTGCAAGGCAAACGAACTTTGCAACCGTTATGGTTTGGACACCATATCGACCGGCGCCGTTATCGCTTTTTCCATGGAGGCCTTTGAAAAAGGCATAATCTCCAGAAGCGATACGGACGGCATAGAATTGACATGGGGTAATCATGCCGCAATGATCGCAATGATCGAGAAGATAGGCAAAAGGGAAGGCATCGGCTGGTTGATGGGAGAGGGCACGAAGCGGATGGCCGAGTGCCTTGGTGGCAATGCCGTTGAATTTGCCGTTCACGTCAAAGGATTGGAACCCTCGGCTCATGACCCACGCCGCTTTTTCAGTCAGGCCCTGTCATATGCCACAGCGGCAAGAGGCGCCTGCCACAACGCAAGTTGGAGTCATCCGTACGAACTGGGTTTGAATATGCCCGAAATAGGCATTCCCGAGTCACAAGATGCGTTTCAGGTTGAAGGAAAAGCGGAGTTTACGGCTAAACTACAGGATTTTATGACCGCCATGGACACATTGGTCATCTGCCGTTTCGCTCAGGTGGGGAAGGCGGTTCGTGCAACCGACATGCTGAACTGGTTTCACTGGATAACAGGAAAAGACATGGACACTGTGGAGTTCATGAAGGTCGGAGAGAGGGTCTTCAACCTGAAAAGACTTTACAACACCCGTCTCGGCATCAGCAGGAAAGACGATTTTCTGCCCCCCCGTTTCCTAACGCTTAACAAAACGGATAGCGGCCTTCCCAACCAGCTTCCTCCACTAGGACGGCTTCTGAGCGACTACTATACGTACCGGCGGTGGAGTGAGGACGGAATCCCCACCGAAGAAAAGAAGACGGAATTAGGCCTTTAGCGTGGTATAAACCCGATTTATAAGCAATTTTAAGAAGAAAAGCGGAGATGTGCCGCTGGAATGTTATGAATTCGACCATGTTTTCCAGTTCCATCAATGCTGCTCACTCAGGAAAGTGAAAAAAGCAATGGATTGCAGTCTTTCGGTGCGGATAAAGTTTTCAGGTAGTTGATCTTTAATGCTGCATTTTCGGGGGTGTTTCTCGATTTTTACAAAAGGCCTTAACTCTAACAGCGAGTGAGGCGCTCGGTGGAATGGATGGTAAAATATCGATGTAGGCGCAGCGAAAAAAGCTTGATTAGTGTTTCCTGATGGTATACTTATGAATCGTGCTGGATTTTGATGAAAAGAAGATTTCGGACCGAATCAGGAACCTTCGTATCGAAAAGGGGTTCACCCTGGATCGTCTGGCTTCCATCACGGGACTCACCAAGGGATATCTCTCACGTATTGAGAATTCCGATAAATCTCCTCCCTTTTCAACATTAACCAAGATCGCCTCAGCCCTTAACACTGATATCATATCTTTTCTTTTCGATGAGAACGAAGGATCCTCGGGCACTAATTTGGATATTGTCCGTGCGGAAAGCAGAAGGGAGATCGGCCGCCGGTTTGCTCCAGAGGCATATGGGTACGAATCCTTGGCTTACCGCATGCGTGGGAAGAACATGGAACCCATGCTGGTTACAATGGACGAAAAGGCGCCCATTGTGGAATTCCACCACGAAGGCGAGGAGTTTATCTATATTCTAGAGGGCAAACTGGAGTTCTACTATGAGGGAGAGACTTATGTCTTGGAACCGGGTGATTCCATTTACTTCAATTCCGGAGTTTCGCATTCTGGACGTAGCCTGGGAGAGGATCCGGTCAGGTTTCTGTGCATTATTTACCCTTACAAGCGAATATAGTCCTTTTTTTTAGACCAATTGGTTTACAATCAGTAAACATTTCAAGGGGAAATCAGATGGAAAAGTTAATCATCACTGCGGCCATTACCGGTGGAGCATCTCCGGATTCCAACCCGTATCTTCCCAAAACACCCAAGGAGCAGGTGGAGGCCACTGTAGAGGCCTTTGAGGCCGGGGCCTCAGTTGTACACCTGCACCCTAGAAACCCCAATACGGGCAAGGGAGAAAACAAGGCGGAATGGTATGCAGAGGCCATCCAAGGGATTCGTGAGCGTTGTGATATCATTATAAACGTCTCAACCGGAGGGGGAACGGGGAGGAGAGTAGACGGGGACTGGCTTTATAGGGAGATTCCGGAGGAATCGGTAAAAGGCCGGATCGGAGTTATTCCTGAGTTGGCCAAAGATCCCATGACCAAACCGGATATTGCATCTTTCAACGCCGGCTCACCGGTCATCGATATCTACAACCGGAAGAAGAAGGAGTTTCTCCTGAAGTTCGTTATGGTGCAGAGTTTCCCCGACATGGTTCATATGGCGGAGGTCATGCGGGACCACGGAGTCAAGCCGGAGCTGGAATGCTATGACGTGAGCATGATCAACAACTGCAAAGTACTGGCGGAACTTGGGTATCTGAAGGAGCCCCTTTACTTCCAGTGCGTACTCGGCATCTTGGGGCAGATCCCCGCCTCCGTCGAGAACCTGCAATACATGGCCAGGAATATTCCGGAGGGTTCTTCTTGGTCGGTCTGCGCAGTGGGCCTGAATGAGTTTCCCATGACCACTGTGGGCATGATTATGGGAGGTAACGTGAGAGTCGGATTTGAAGATAACATCTATCTCTCCGAGGGTGTTCAAGCAAAAAGTAATGCGGAGTTGGTTGAAAAGGTAGTCAGGATCGCAGGAGAACTGGATCGCAAGATAGCAACCCCTGATGAGGCGCGGAAGATCCTTGGGTTGCCGGAACGAAAACCTGCCTGAGCACGGAAGGATTATGGGCGAAAATATTCTCCTTGAAGCTAAGAATGTGTCCAAGAGCTTTGATGCATTTCAGGTCCTTACGGATGTAAACCTGAAGGTGAAGCAGGGCAGCATACATTCCATAATCGGTCCCAACGGGGCGGGGAAGACCACCCTTTTCAACCTGATAACAGGGGCTTTCCCCGTCACAACCGGCACTTTTATTTTCAAGGGAAAGGAGATAACAGGTCTACCTCCCTATCGCATTTCAGAGAAAGGGATTGCTCGATCATTTCAGATAACCAGCATTTTCCCAGACCTTTCAGTCCACGAGAACCTTCGGGTAGCGGCCCAATCCGCCATGTCAGGGTCCATCAATTTCCTTCTTCACTTCACAAGGCTCAAGGCGGCCACGGAAAAAGCCGACCAGGTTCTTGAAATGATAGGGCTGAGCGGGAAGCGATCACTCATCTCCCGGCATCTATCTTATGGAGAAAAAAGGATCTTGGACATAGGGATATCCCTGGCTACGAATCCCGAACTTATCCTGTTGGACGAACCTATGGCAGGGCTGCAGTCGGCCGACATGAAGTGGATGATGAAACTTGTGGAGGAGATCTCTCAGAGGATTACTGTGGTTCTTATCGATCACAACATAGATCTGGTAATCGCCATTTCCAACTGGATGACGGTTTTGAGCCAGGGGTTGGTTATTGCCGACGGTACACCCTCGGAGATCCAGCAGAATGAAAAGGTTCAAGAAGCCTACCTGGGAGGATACTAGAGATGCTGGTCCTTCATGACATACACAGCTACTACGACGAAAGCCGTATTCTCAAAGGCCTGTCAATGCGAATCGAACAGGGAGAAACCGTTACACTCCTTGGTAGAAACGGAGCGGGCAAGACTACCACCTGTAAAACTATCATGGGTTTGGTACCGCCCAAATCGGGCACAGTGACTCTCCGGGGAGAGAATGTGACGGGGTTGCCTCCACACAAGATCGCAAAACGGGGGGTGGGTTTTGTCCCTGAGGAGCGAAGGATATTTCCGAGTCTTACCGTGGCGGAAAATCTCTTTCTGCCCGTCTGGGGCCTAGGCCGTGAGGGCTGGCCGCTGCAGAAGGTGTACGATGCATTTCCTGTGCTGGAGCGGCGTCATGCCAACCGCGGGTCCAAGCTCAGTGGAGGCGAACAGCAGATGCTGGCCATTGCCAGGATTCTGAGGGCAAAAATGGATCTCATTCTCATGGATGAACCTACGGAAGGGCTTGCCCCGCTCCTTGTTCGAACCATTGGATCCATAATCAAAGAAATCAGAAAGAGCGGTCTCACAATACTGCTCATTGAGCAAAACACCCGGTTTGCCACCGAGGTTGCGGACCGCCATCATATACTTTACGGGGGCGGAATCGTGTATTCCGATACGAATGATGCCTTCTGTGAGGCTCGCGATGTGCAGAGCAGATATCTTGGCGTGTAAAAGGACAATTGTTCAGATATAAATAGAGTTCGTTAAGGTAATAATAGGATATATCAAGGAACTTTTTGGAGAAGTTAGGGTGTAACAAAACCTATAAAAATCAAGGGGGACGGCTATGTTAAAAAGAAGTTTGGCAGGAATAGTGCTCGTAACTGTGCTTCTGCTCTGGACCTTTTGCCCGGTACAAGCCACGGATACGGTCAAAATCGGACTTGTCAGCGTCCTTTCGGGGCCTCTGGCTGTCATTGGCAATGGAGAGAAGTGGTCTGCGGAGATGGCTATTGAGGATTACGGAACAGTCCTGGGCAAGAAAATCGAGCTGATAGCCCGTGACCATGCCTACAATCCCGGAGTAGCGAATGAGAGGGCGAAAGAACTCTATCAAAAGGAGAACGTCGACGTCATTGTAGCTTGCCCCAACAGTGCTGCGGCCTTGGCAGTTGCTGAGCAGGCCCGAATCAACAAGAAGCCCTTTATCTCCACCTCGGCGGGAACCACTGACCTCATAGGCAAGCATTGCAACAAGTACGTGATCAAGTGGAATTACAATGACTACATGCTTGCTACCACCGTAGGGTTATGGGGAGCCGAAAATCTGGGAAAGAAATGGTACACTATAACATCAGACTATGCGTGGGGGCATGATCTCCTGAAACATTTCACTGCGGCCCTGGAAAAAAAGGGTGGAGTCCACGTGGGGAACGACATGGTTGCCCTCAATACCTCTGACTACAGCCCTTACATCCTCAACGCCATGAGGGCGAATCCGGATGTTCTGGTGCTTCTTAATGTCGGCAAGGACGCAGTCAACTCCACTAAGGCGGCCATGGAGTACGGCCTGAAGGATAAGGTCAAGATCGTTCACGCCCTTCTGTTCGAGCCCAACATCAAGGGAGCGGGACCCGAGGTATTTGCCGATAACTATGTGGCCGCATCCTGGCACTGGAAGGTGGACAACCCGGGCGCACGGGATTACGCGGACAAGTACTTCGATCGGCATGGAGAGCGCCCGCATTTCATGGCTGCCGCTGTTTACAGTGCCACCTGGCAGTACCTGGAGGCTGTTGACCGAGCCGGAACCACTGATCCGGATAAAGTGATCGCCGCCCTTGAAGGTCATACCTTCAGAGACATGTTCGCAAACCCCGGCTACATCCGGCCGGAGGACCACATGCAGGTAGGCGAGGCCCTGCTGCTTCGTGCCAAGCGACCTGAGGAGATTAAGGAGCAGGAGGATTTCTTTGAGATCGTGGGCACGCTGCCGGCGGAAGAAGCGTTCGGTCAACCCGGGCAGTTCGGCTGTAATCTGCAGTAACGCGTAAGATGAGTCGGGGGAGCGGGGCTTCGGCCTCGATCCCTCCTCCGCGGATTGAACCGTTCACCCTCAGGGGTTCTAATGGATTTTAATTTCCTGTGCATCCAGCTCTTCAACGGGCTTATCATGGGCTCCATCTATGTGCTCCTCTCGCTGGGCCTGACGGTTATCTTCGGGACCTTGGGCGTGGTGAACTTCGCTCACGGCGCTCTGTACATGCTGGGAGCCTATGGGGCGTACTCCGCGGTCACCCTCTTAGGAGTACCTTTTTTCATTGCCTTGTTCCTTTGCCCCCTCATGGTAGGCATAATCGGTATCGTTTTGGAGAAGACACTGATAAGGCGGCTTTACAACCTTCCTCATTTTTACAATCTTCTCCTGACATTCGGCATCATGTTCATTATCCAGGATGGGATCAAGATCATATACGGGCCTGAAGGTGTGCCCTTCAACATACCCCGCGTCTTTTCCGGAGCAGTGAATCTCGGGTTCATGTATTACCCTAAATATCGGCTCTTTATGATCCTGTTCACGGCCGCCTTGGCCTTAGGGGTATGGCTTTTCATATCCAGGACCAAGTTGGGGGCCATCATCCGCGCAGGAACCGACGACAGCGAGATGGTCGCCTCCTTGGGGATCGACATCTCTCGGACTTTCACCTTGGTGTTCGGCATGGGAGCCGCGCTCTCAGGCCTTGCCGGCGTCCTATCTGCTCCCATTCAAAACGTTCAGCCGCTTATGGGGATGGACATTCTGGTGGAAACTTTCGTGGTTGTGATCATCGGAGGCATGGGGAGCATCGGCGGGTCGGTTTTGGCCGGGCTTATCATCGGGGAGTTGGTTACCTTGGGCATCGTTTTCTGGCCTCCCATGGCTACTGTGCTGATTTACGCATTCATGGCCTTCATCCTCATCATACGGCCGCGAGGCCTTTTCGGCCGAGCCGACTTCTTCGAATAGAGGGGTGTCCTTACATGGGAACAAAGAACAGACACCTTTACTGGATGATACCGGCGGCGTCTATTTTGCTTCTGGCCCTGCCGTTCATAACGCCCTACAAGGCCCTGGCCAGCCATATGCTTATTTTTGCCATCTTCGCAATCGGTTACGACATCTGCTTCGGTTACACCGGTCTCCTCTCTTTCGGTCATGCGGCCTTTTTCGGGCTGGGGGCCTATGCCACTGGCCTGGGTCTCATCCACTTCTCACTCCCCGCGCCCGCGGGGCTGCTGTTCGGTATCATGGTGGCCGTTGTCGCCGCGATACCCATCGGTGCCCTGTCCATTCGTCGCCACGGCATTTATTTCGCCATGGTCACTCTGGCTTTTGCCCAGATGATATATTTCATTGCCTTCAAGTGGAGGGGGCTCACGGGAGGGGACGACGGTCTGCACCGGATCCCAAGACCTCCGCTGGGTCCCATTGATCTCACTTCCGAGTTGGTTTTTTACTACTTCATTCTCTTTTGTTTTGGGCTGGCGGTCCTTTTGGGCGTCCGGATTATCCACTCCCCCTTCGGGAAGACTTTGGAGTGCATCCGCGAGAATGAGGTTCGAGCTAAGAATATCGGCTACAATCCTAATTTTTTCAAGCACCTGTCTTTCACGATTTCGGCAGGTTTTGCAGGCCTGGCCGGCGGCTTATATGCCCTGCTTCAGAATTTTGTGCCGCTGTTCACATTAAGCCTTGATACCTCGGGCGACATTGTACTGATTACCTTGCTGGGTGGCATGGGCACTCTTTACGGGCCCGTCATGGGGGCCATGACCCTGGTCTATCTCAAGGACCTCCTGAGCGCATACACAAATATCTGGCCTCTGATTCTGGGGCTGCTTTTCGTTATCTCGATCATGTCGTTCCGCAGGGGCGTTTTCCGGCAGATAAAAGAAAGACTGTTTTAACCCTGATAGCAATGTGACACAACCGGAGGCCATAAAGATGTCAATATTTATTACGGGAGGTTGCGGATTTATTGGAGCGAACCTGGCCCGGATTTTCCTGGAGAAGGACCGGGAGGTGGTCATTCTGGATGTGGCTCCCGAGGAGTGGCTGCCCGGTGACATAAAGGGCAGTGTCCGCTACATTCGAGGTGACATCACCAACTGGGTGGAGGTGGTGGATGCGGTTAAGGACCACGGCGTTCAAGACATCTTTCATCTGGCGGGCATCCTTTCCGCCCCATCCGAGGCCAATCCCTCCCGCTCTTATCAGATCAATGTGGGCGGCACCTTTCATGTAATGGAAGCGGCCAGGCTTTTTGGCGTGAAAAAGGTTATCTTTTCCAGCTCAATGGGAGTCTACGGGGTATCCGGAGATGAAGTTATCACCGACGACACAATCCAACAGCCCCTTATCATGTACGGAGTCACAAAGGTTTTCGATGAACTCTTGGGTAGATATTATTATACCCGCTATGGGATAGATTTCAGGGGTATTCGCTTCCCGCAGTTAATCGGCCCGGGGGTGCGGTCCGGTGGCTTTGGTCAATACAATCCGGGCATGATTGAGGCGGCGGTTGCTGGGAAACCCTACGACGTTTGGGTCCCTGAAGACACTATCCTCCCCCTTCTTTACATCAAGGACGCTGTCCAGAGCCTGGTGTCCCTGTACGAGACCGATTCCTCCCGCATCAAGACTCGCATTTACAACTTGGGGCAGATTACGCCTGCACCCACCGCGGGCGAGTTGGCCGGGATTGTCAGGAAGCACGTACCGGGAGCGAAGATCCGCTTTAACCCCGATCCCCGAGCCATAGATGTCATCAAGAGCATCCCCACATGGATTGATGGGAGCAACGCGGAGAAGGAATGGGATTGGAAGATAAACTACGGAGCCGAAGACACGGTGAAGGACTTTCTGAAAGAGCTGAAGCGAGCCGGGTCGTGAAAAACATAAGAGAACTCCTTGAAAGCGGCCGCATGGCTGTGGTTGGGGCCGGGCTCATGGGGCATGGGATAGCCCAGGTGTTCGCACGTGCCGGATGCATCGCAGGCCTCTATGACGTGGACCAGGGAGCCCTTGAGCAAGCTCTCCGAAGCATCCGATCCAATCTGGAGACATTTGTGGAAGAAGGCCTGATAAAAGACTCCGAGGTGGATTCTATCTTGTCCAGGATCCACCCTACCTTGGATCTTCAGGAGGCGGTCCAGGGAGTGGATTTTGTGGTGGAGGCCGCTCCCGAAGACATGGAGGTAAAAAGAGATCTGTTCAGACGTATAGGTGAGGCCGCCCCCGCACATGCAGTGCTGGCCAGCAACACCTCTATGCTTCCTGTCTCCCGATTCGGCAACGACGCAGCTGGAAAGGATCGCCAGGTAATTACGCACTGGTTTAATCCGCCGCATATCGTGCCCGTGGTCGAGGTGGTGAGGGGGGAGGAGACATCGGAAAAGACGCTGAGACTCACGATTGACCTGCTGAAGGCCGTGGGGAAAACGGCGGTCAGGGTGGAAAAGGAGATTCCGGGTTTCCTGGTGAACCGAATTCAGACCGCCATGTTTCGGGAGGTTTTATCTTTACTGGAGCAAAACGTGGCTTCAGTAGAGGACCTTGACAAGGCTGTCAAGGGGAGCTTCGGACTTCGTCTGGGCGTCATCGGCGTGCTCGAGACCATGGACATGGCCGGGCTGGACCTCATGTTAAAGGGTACGTCTCATCTCTACCGTTTCATCGACAACGCCAGAGAGCCTCACAAGGTGCTGCTGAAAAAGGTTGAAAAAGGAGACCTGGGCATCAAAACCGGTCGAGGGTTTTACAACTATGGACCTGCGGAACAGGGCGGCTCCATTGACAACATCAAAGAACGTGATCGAAAACTCCTTAGACTTCTCAATGCCTTAGAAGTATGAACAGTATAAATTGACTAAGCGTGTGATATCGACAGCGGTATGCATAAATTATGAGTACGAATACAACTTCATATTGTTACGTACTGGAATCATAGTTTCTTCTATAGGCCTCAAACAAGAGACGCCACGTTTATCTTACCCCGCATAAAGTCAGCACATTGTCCTACTGTTCAACAATATTAAGACCCTGAGATTGACCGAATCGTTGAATTCGATTATGCTTCAGCCAGCTCGGTCAAGAGTCTCTTTCGTGTCCCTATTTACAGGCGTCCCAGCCCTTGACCTCTACTGGGTTTTTTCGGGCCCGGAGGACCTCTTCGTCGGAGATTTGCGGCTTACGAGTCGTGGTGAATCCCCGGCGATAATCCGTCTGCTCAGCAAGCACCTTGATCAAAGAGAGATGGATATCCGGTCATTAAGCCCGCGCCACCTGGAACTGAGCCCCCTGGACAGGGTTCATCAATCCTAAAGAGAACTCGAAAGCGGCCTTTCTCGCTACCCTCCCGAGCCTTGCCCGGTTTAGGGTCTACACCCTGAACCAGGGCATGGGAGCAGTGACCGAAAAGCTTCGTGAATTAATGAAAGTGACGGACCACACCCCGGTCCTCAGAGTTCGGAAGACAGGTGAATCGGCCTATAACGTAGAGACCGGAGGAGAAAACCCCGGCTCCCGGGTGTTCGATAGAATTATTTTTACCGTCCCGCTCCCCCTTCTCTCCGGCATCATTGCGGATTTTCCGGAAGCACTCGGCAGGTCCCTTAAAAATGTCAAATACAACCCTTCCATTGTGGTTGCACTGGCATTGTCAAGGCCTTTTGCCGACCATTCCTTTATGAATAGATTCCTGCAGACTCAGATTCACACACTTGCAACCGTGGTTCAGGACCATGACAAGGGTGGAGAGAGGGTTCCCAAGGGAAAAGGCCTGGTTACGGTTGTTCTAACAAAAGAGGCAAGCTCCAGGCTTTTCGACAAACCGGATGGCGAGGTTTCTGCGGCGGTGCTTCGGGAGGCTGATAAGGTGTGGCCCGGGATTGCTGATGAAGTCCTGTTCTACAGGATCTACCGATGGCCGTTCGGTGGAGTGCAACTACCTCCAGGAGCCCTTGCAAGCCAGACTGTAATGCGGAATGAGCTGGAAACCCTGAACCCCGATTGGGCCTTCGCCGGGGACGGACTCTTCAGGGCCAGTATGGAAGTAAGCCTCCGTACAGGTTTCAAGGCGGCTGAACGGATTCTACAACCTCGACAGTAATGTCTTTGCGTGTCAACCATTTGCCCTGAATCGGAGCCTGAACTTTCTTGAGAACCGTTGTTTATTAATCCAACAGGCATTTCACTTGAAACTCATGTCCCCATTCAGCCGTGAGGGGCTCTCTAATGCAAGGCGTCCTTTTCTACTGAGGTAAACCCTGTTCAGTTGACACGTAACTCGTCCTTGAGCCAGCTTCGGACGTCCTCGGTAAGGCCCCACACCCCCTTATTGCGGCTGATAGAGTTGAGAAACCGCTCCCTCACCGTGTCCGGTAGTTCAATCCGGGCTACCTCGTCAGCGCCTTCCGTGTCCCGGCGGATGAAGAGGACATGAGGAGGCTCCTCCCAACTGGTGATCACAAAGTAATGGGATACGTCATTCCTGGATTTGATCATTCGGCCGTGGGACCAGTTGTTACCCCACTCCAGATAGAGCACAACCGCCTCTTCAGGGGTCATGTTCCAGTCTATGGCGTTCACCAGGTTTCTGTCGTTTCTTATCTCGTGTAATTCCATGGTGAGGTAGCTCCAGTCAAAGGTGGCAGGTAAATGTCCTTAAGTTTCAAGGAGTTTCAAGCTGTCTCAGAATCGAAAACCCCGGCCCCGAATCAAGGATCGGGTATAAAGTATATTTATTTAGAGCCCGATTTTCGGTTTTGGTTTCCATAGGCGGCTTCTTTCGCCTTGATCGTCCATCCAGGGTGTAGCATGATAGGCCCCTGCATTTCTCCGGCCGGCCGGGGCGATTTTTCCGAGCTACAGTAATATGTTGAAGAAATGGAGCCGTTTTTTCAACTTAATCAGGAGGAACAATGGCAAGGAAGCGAATACCGGACAAGATAAGACTAAAAGTGACTCGAGACTACGAAGCGGGGAAGCCCAAGACCAGGATTGCCGGTGCTTATGGTATCAGCACGACCAGTGTGACCCGCATCGTCAAGGAGGAGAGGTCTAAGAGTGCGGAGCCCGGGACGGATGTTAAACAACCTCCTTCCAAAGAAGCCCCATCTCCGGAGGTGCAACAGAAGATCTCTGAGGCCGAACGGAGGATCAACGAGCTGGAGAAGAAGATTCTCTACTACCATTCCAAGAAAAGAGGCGTCGGGACTCAGCCCTAGACCGAGGGACCTGACGGGACTGCTTGTCCGGGAGCTTGTCTCACTATTCCCGAACCGAGTGGATATCGGAGGCGGTCATGCAAAAGGCCGCCGAGACCAGACCGTCGTCCGGCCCTGCGGCCCGTGGTCTCCTCTCCTATATGGTTCCCCGCACGCGCATTGCTTGAACTCAGTGAATGTGTACAAGACGGGAAAACTACTTGCAGTCACCCAGGCGCTTGCCGGTCATGACACTCTCAACGTTCATGCCTTCACCAATGATGGTTGTCATTGAACCCTGGAAAGAGTTTCCCTGATACTCGATGCGTCCTGTGCTTTTAACGTCTCCTCCCTGGCCGCTGCACCGCATGGTCCATGTGACAGTATTCCCGGACACCTTCATGTCGATGATCTCGCATTCCTGCCCGGGCTGATTCCCGGCGGGAACAATGTCTTCCTCTGTAAGGCATTGAGTCGTGGTGGAAGGAGGGATGTCCATCCCCTGCATTTGGGTCTTGACAGTGATCTCCCAGAGGCCGGGTTTCATGTCGGGTGCGCCTCCGGCCATGGATATCGCCGGAAGGAGCAAGAAGATCAGCATAATGAAGAGAGCCTTTTTCATCACAGTATTCCTCCTGAGTATTCTTTAGTGTAGACCCCGGTCATTCCCGTACTCCTTATTTAAAGATGTCAGGCTGTATCGATAACATTCTGTGCTTAAGGAAAATTACCCGATTTGTCAAGCCATAGGCGATACGAAACGCCCTTTTCCTTTTCCCGTTGCCCTTGGGCAGGGACTCATTATCACTCCCATGCCTGTGCTGGACGGGGAGATCAACCTGTGTG
Organism: uncultured Desulfobacterales bacterium; assembly: GCA_964512335.1. GTDB lineage: Bacteria > Desulfobacterota > DSM-4660 > Desulfatiglandales > HGW-15 > JAIPEI01. Next base: position 12,075 of record CAZEIA010000007.1, on the reverse strand, counting down.
CTTCTTTTAAACACGAGGACGGAAGGAGGTCGAGTGGAGACGAAGGTGTTGTTGTCATCGCCCCTGGTTTTACGGACCCTCGTCCACAGTGACCATCCGGGACGCGGACAGGGCTGTTATTTGGCTGTCATGGTGGACGGCAGCCATAGAGCGATCTGAGGGAACATCATTACAAGCACAAGGCAAAGTAGCTGAAGTCCTATAAAGGGTAAAACACCTCTATAAATTGTTAGCGTTTTAATGTTGGGGGGTGTAATAGCTCGCATATAAAATAAATTGAAACCATAAGGAGGTGTCAATAATGCGCACTGCATATTGATTAATATTAAGACACCAAACCAGATTGGATCGAAACCAAGTGATTTTATTATCGGGACATAAATCGGCATTGTCAAAAATAGGAGTGCAAAGTCATCCATGAATGTTCCCAGCAAGAAAATCGAAAGTTGCATAAATATAATAACGCCGAATCCACCGGCCGGGAAGTAGCTGATCAAGGAATTTATAATTTCAGGGGCTCCAAGAGCGTTATAGACATTTGTAAAGACAGTAACGCACATGATAATCCAGCCTATCATTCCCAATAGCATAAAAGTAGCACGAAGTGCTTCATTAACTGCTTTCCATGTAATTCTACCTTTGATTATCGCTACTATGAATGCCGTTACTGCACCAACGCCTGCGGCCTCGGTGGGTGTTGTTATCCCTCCGTATATTCCTCCCAGGACGACAAAAATGATCAAAAGGGGTAATACTACTTTTGACAGGGCCTGAAAGCGCTCTTTCCATGTCGGCGCCTCTTCGTCAGGAATGGAGGGACATATCCCGGGCTCCAAAGCAGAGCGAATGCCGATGTAGACAAGGTAGAGAGTTGCGAGCAAAAGGCCTGGAATAAAGGAGGCAAAGTACAGATGCCCCATTGAGACACCGGAAATACCGGCATAGACAATAGCTATGACGCTGGGAGGGATTAAAAAACCCAGCAGGCCACCCGCGCCGATCGATCCGATAGCGATTCGCGCATCATATCCGCGTTTCAACATTGCCGGCAGGGCCATAAGGCCTACGGTGAGAGTGCCGGCTTCACTCGAACCGCACATGGCGGCAAGAATAGTTCCAGCAGCGACCGTACCCATGGCCAGCCCACCTTTGAGCCGGCCCGTCCAAAGGTAAAGCGCGTGAAACAACTCGTCAGCGATCCCTGTGTGGGAAAGTATGTTTCCCATGAGGATAAAGAGGGGAATTGCGATGTACACTTCGGTACTCAGTGCGCCCTGCATTGACGACGCCAAAACATAGAGGTGAGAAGGGCCCCACAAAGTGATGGTGAAGATTATCCCTGTAATAAGCAGAGCGAATGATACCTGGAGCCCAAGAAGGAGGAGAGAAAAAAGACAGGCAAAGAGGAGAATTGTTATCAGCCCTATGCTCATGACGATAACTCCTTTTTATTTTTTTCAAGTACCGTCAGAAGCAAGGTGAGCCATTTTGAGATACCCTGGAGGAGCAACAGAAACCCTCCAATAGGCAAACACATTTTAACAGGCCACATGGGAGGAGCCCAATATGAGTTGGCCTTTTGTCCAATTTTCCATGCCCACCAGGCACTATCAATCCCTTTCCATATAACAAAACCAAAAGCAATAATAGCCATAGACATAGTAAATAAATCTATTAATACTCGGTTTTGACGACTCCAGTTGCGATATAATAAATCCAGCTTGACATGTGTATCATGACGTAGTGCATATGCTCCTGCAAGCATGCTTGAACCGGTGAACAGCATGGTGTTCATGTCCATGGCCCAGATGGTAGGATCGTTGAAAACGTATCTGAGAACAACATCCATGACCTGTATAAGCATTATAATGATGAGGGAAAAACAGAGGACTCTGCCAATACGGTCATTCATTGTGTCGATGAATGTTATCAGACGTTTGATAAAACCCATGCCGATTCCCCTCCTCACAGGGTTTCGATTCTCTTTATGAGATTCAGATGGAACTCGAGCTCGATGATACTGCAACTGCCCGTTTTCCGGCAGGATGCGGAGAGACAACATATAACATATTAATATTATATGTATATCCTCGCATCCCTGTGCGAGACAAAAGGTCTTGGTTCCCATGAGGCCTTTTCAGACGCCGGGGGCAAAGCATCCAGCTGCTTGGGAGAACAGCGGCAAGTCTTTTCGAATATGGGGGATCAGGTTTCACTTTTATTCGCAAACCTGGCCCCCCATATCACCGACCAATTAATCTTGTTTTGATTCCAAAAAGTCACGCAACATCTTGACGGCCTCGGCACTCGCCGGTCCCTTTTTGGCTTGAATTTCCCAGACATTCGTGGCCGTTTCTCTCAGCCTGGCTTCCTCAGCAGGGTTGAGGTGAATAATTTCGACTCCACTTTCCTTTGCCTTTTCAATGCCCATTTCGTTTTCCACTGCAATTTTGTCGTACATCTCACGGATATGTTTGCGCATGATGTTTTCATACGTGTCTTTCATTTCCGGACTGAGCTTGTTCCAGGCTTTGAGGTTAATGGTCCAGTCTAGGACAAGGGGATCGATGATCGCGGGATAATTGATATATTTCACTACTTCCTTCAGTTTCATGGTCTCGAGCTCGGCGGGTCCGAAAAGAACGCCGTCGATGGTCCCCAGTTTCAGGGCCATATATATGTCCCCTGGATCGAACCAGACCGGCTTGGCTCCGAATGATTCGATCACAGCCGACATCAGGCCCCACGACCATATTTTCTTGCCTTTGTAGTCGTCAAGCGTCCTTACTGGAAAATTCGAGAACAGGGCTACCGGCCCCCAAGGCAAAGGGCATCCGAAATATACGTTCTGTTTGGCTTCGTGTTCTCGAATCCACTCGAGAAAGCCGAAATCGTAGTAGAACTCCATGACTTCGTCGAAGTTCTTCCATGAGAAGGGGAGCCCGAAGGCCACGTTTCCCGCCTCTGAGCGTGCCATGCCCGGCATGTACGCAACATCATAGACGCCTCGTGACAAGGCCGCCCCCATTTCCCCTTCGGGAACAATTTGGCCCAGCTGATAGAGGGTTGTTCTAAGCTTTCCCTCCAGCGCCTTGTTTGTGGCATCGACCATGGCCTTGGCGTGATGCCTTGTCCCCGAGTCCTCCGGCGGCATGGCTGTCTGTGCCCTCCATTTGATTTCGCCTGCAAAGCCGGTCGAAAATCCAAAGACGATGATGGCCAGGGCCATACTCACATATCTTGCCGGTTGTTTCATGTGTTATCCCTCCTTGAATGGGTGTACGTTTTATTCCAAGGCCTTCATTATCGCTCGCTTGACAAGGGCCCTGAAGATACTGACCTTGTAAGCGTTGTTCTTTAGAGGTACAGCACCCTTAACAGCGGCTTGTGCCGCTTCCGTCGCCTCGGCTTCCCCGGGCTCCTTTCCTTCAAGCACCCTTTCGGCCCGCCTTGCTCGCAACGGGACGGGTGCGGCGGCTCCGAGAACGATTCGTGCCTTGCGTACGATGTTCCCATTCATATCTAGAGCTACGGCTACGCTCGCAATAGGGAAGTCAATGGCGTTTCTTATGCGGAATTTCAAGTAACTCGTCTTTAGAGAATCCTTGAAAGGTATGAATACGCCGGAAACCAGCTCCCCGTCATCCAGTACCGTTGAGACAAGGGACCTTGCGGAAAAAAACCCTTCCGCCGGAATAACCCGCTTTCCCGTAATTATTTCGGCCTCGAGGGCTGTCAGGACCGGGGCGAGATCCGAAGGAGATGCCGCAACACAGCCGCAGTTGAAACATCGGTTCACCTCTTTATATACCTGATCCGTGTTCAGACCGTTCTTGTCCTCTTTGTCCAGTTCGCGGGAGGCGGGTGAACTGTATTCGACTTCTTGCCTTACTGAGGATTTCAGGCAGTCGGCGTGAAACCGGTTCAGGAGTCTTGTCCGCGTGTCCTTTTCCCCGGTTGTGACCCCCAAATACTCGTTGATGCCGCCGGCTGCGCGGCGTCCGGCCGCAACGGCCTCCACCACCGTCGCAGGGCCGCTCACCGCATCCCCTCCGGCGTATATTCCTTTAAGGTGTGTTCTCTGAGTGAGTGGATCCGCGATGGTGCGTCCGCTTTCCATCTCGATTCCTGACTCTGCCAGTGAGGTGTCCGGTTGCTGCCCCACCGCCAGGATAACGGCATCGCATTCGATTCTGTGCTGTTTTGTGTGGTCAAACACCGGAGCGAAGCGTCCTTCTTGATCGAACACCGAAGGACAAGAGACCATTTCCATCCCGGTGACGCCGCCGCCGGAGAGCAGGACACGGGAGGGTCCGATAGAGGTCAATAGCTCGATCCCCTCTTCAAGGGCATGCTCTATCTCCCAGTCCAAGGCCGGCATCTCGTCACGTTTTTCAAGACAGGCCATGAACACATGTCCCGCACCAAGGCGCTTCGCGGTCACAGCAGCGTCTACCGCGACATTGCCGCCCCCGATTACCAGGACCCTTTTCCCGGGCGCGGTGTGTTTCCCCATGTTCACGGAGGCCAGAAAGTCCAGGCCGGTTATTGTGTGTCCCTCCCCGTGAATTCCGATTGGGACGGCGGCCCAGGCCCCGCCGGCCATGTAAAGGGCGTCATAGTCCTTAAGGAGCCCGGACGGTGGTGAATCACCGCCGATTTCCACTCCCAGTTCGAACGAAACACCGGAATCCTCCAGGAAGGATACGATGTCGTCCACAACACTTCTGGGGAGCCGGAATGAGGGAATGCCGTATCGGAGCATGCCGCCCGCCTTTTCCATACGGTCGAACACCACGACCCTGTGGCCGGAACACCTCAGGAAATATGCCGCGGAAAGGCCGGAAGGGCCTGCTCCTACGACGGCCACCGACTTTCCGCTTTTGTATTCGGGGGATGGGAGAAAGCGGTCTCGGTTGGCAAGGATGTGATCCCCTACAAAACGCTCCACTTCTCGAATGGACACAGGCTCGTCAAACTGACCCCGGTTGCAGTTTTGCTCGCAAAAGTGGGGGCAGACCCTTCCCGTGACAGCAGGCATGGGGTTGATATTCAAAAGCATGGACGCGGCTTCATCAACCATGCCTTCCCGCAGAAGGTCAAGATAGGCGGCGATGTCCGTTTGTATCGGGCAGGCCGCCATGCAGGGGGTGCCGTCCACCCGCATGGATCCGAAAATGGAGTGGAAGCGGTTGTCCCCCGTAAAGGCGTTACAGCGGTCGCCACCCTTTCGGGCGCAATGAAACGTGTTGTCCGGGTTGCGGTAATACCAGCAACGTGGCTCCTGACAGATATTGCCTGCAAGCGTGCCCATGTTTCTGATCTGGGGGGAGGCCACTGACGCAGCGGCCTGGGAAAGCGCTCCATATTTCTTGAGTATGAGAGGGTGGTCAATCAGGTCGCGGATCCTGGTTGTGGCGCCGATGTGCATACCGTCCCGACGTTCTTCCACCCCGGTCAATCCCTCGATGGTCTTGAGGTCCACCAGGGTTTCAGGATAGCATGGGTGGATGGCGTCCTTGAGCCCTCCCAGCAGGTCCGTCCCCCCGGCGATGGGTCGCGCCTGTCCCCGGGATGCGGCAAGGATCTTTTCGGCCGCTTCCATGCTTTCTCCACGAACAAACTCGAAGCGTTTCATCGTTCCACCTTCCTTTCCTCGGCCTGCTGAGCGCTTTTCACCTCCTCCAGAGCGGCAAGGACCTTTTCCGGCTTGAACGGGGTGGAGTCCACTCTTGCGCCTGTGGCATTGTAAATGGCGTTGGCCACGGCCCTGCAAGTGCATGTTGTCACAGACTCACCAATCCCGCAGGCCCCGTACTCGCCGGCGCCTTTCCACACCTCCATGGGCACAGCTTCCACATGATGAGGAAGGTCCATAATAGTGGGGATGAGATAATCCACCCAGTTGAAATTCAGAGGAATGCCGGTTGATTCGTCGTATACGATCTCCTCGGTAAGGGCCTCTCCCACGGCCATGGCTTGGCCGCCGATCTGTTGGGCCTCGGCGCCTGCGGCATACATGACCGTACCGCAGTCGTTCAGTTGAACGATACGTGTCACGGCAACAAGGCCTGTTTCCACATCCACCTCGACTTCCACAAAGGTTGCCTCGTAGGGGACCCCGGTTACCTCAAGCGGGGGCATCTTTTCGACTGTAACCAGAATCGGGACCATGGTTTCATTCCAAAGCAGTTTTTTGAGGTCGATTCCCGTCTCAGGATCACTGACTACAAACGCCCTTCCGTCTTGGACATCGAGTTCGTCTTTAGATTTTTCAAGCTTTGCAGCGGCCATCCCTATCAGCTTGGCCTTCAAGACGGCCGCCGCCTCCGGCATCAGTTCCGCGTGAAGATAGGATACTGAACTGTCGGTCTGGACCATGTCCTTATATCCGGTTTCGGTGTCGGCCTTTTCCACCCACTTGATGTTTTCGGGGGGCACACCGATGAAGTCGAGGTGTTCGGAGCAGGCCCAAACCGCACAGGAGTTGGAACCGCAGCCTGTCTCCGCCATAGGGGCTTGCAGAATCACGGTCATGTCCGGATTCAAGCGGATCCCCAGCTGGACCTTGCCTCGAGGTTCCTCCTGCCATGCGGCGTGCCATCCGTCGTGCAGGGAGAAACCCAGACCCCGCTTTTTGTATCCGTCGATAAGTTCGCCCCGGCCTGTAGGCATTCGTTTGTCCCAGCCGATCCTTTCGGCCCCCTCCTTCAGGACTGCGGCCACGCTCCGGTTTGGGAGGCCCTCCCACTCGTGGCCGAAATTCCGGATTGAAAGTTCCACTGGATCCATTCCCAGCTTTTCAGCCATGACCTCGATCGCAAGAAAAAGCGTCAGGTTGAACTGGTTATTGCCTATGCCACGTTTGCAGGATCCGGGAATTTTGTTTGTATAAACGGCATAGGCTTCCATCTTCATGTTGGGGATGTGGGCAAGAAGGCACTCATCAATCTCAAAGCCGGTCATGTACTTGAGGGCCGCGACCGTATGATCGGCGTATGCCCCTGAATCTCCTATCCCTTTGAAATGGCACCCTGTGATCTTGCCGTCTTTGCCGGCCGACATCTTCACGGACCACTCAATACCGTTCCGGGTGTCGTGAAAATCCTCACGGCGCGTGTACTTGAATTTCACCGGCCTTCGGGCCCTTTTCGCGGCCATTGCCGTGAAGATGTAGTAGCACTGATCCCCTGTGTTCCCTCTTCCGAAACTTCCCCCGATGTAGGGACAAATGACCCGGACTTTGTGGAGAGGCATGTCCAGCATCTGGGCTATGAACATGCGGGTCTGATCAGCCTGATACAGGTTGGTCCAGCACGTCAGGGCGTCGTCCTGCCAGACCATCAGGCAGGCTCTCGTGTCGAGGCAACCATGGTCTGCGTAGTGATACGTCGCGCTTACCTCCACTATCTCATCGGCCTCGACAAAGGCCTTTTCCACATCGCCGCGTATGCGATAGATTTCGGGTCCACAAAGGTCCTCGGGTGGAAGTGTGTTGCCTGAGGGGTTGATTTCCGGATGGATCACCGGCGCATCGGGTTTCATGGCTTCTCTGGGATCCATCACAAACGGCAGTTCCTCCCAATGCACCTCCACGCGCCTGAGGGCCTCTTCAGCGATCTCCTCGGTCTCTGCCACGACCACGACCCCTACCTCGTCACCCACCCAGTGGGCCTTGCCGCCCAGAACCTTTCGATCCCGGTACGTGGGGTAGTACATGGTGTCATATGCAACGGTGTTGAAACTGGTCCATGCGTTGGTGGTCGGCTTCAGTGCCGCGACTTTAGGGTCATCATAGCGGAGCACGGTGTGGACGCCGGGCATTCGTTCCGCTTCTTCCGTGTTCAGACCCCTTATCACCGCGTGAGGATGAGGTGATCGAAGCACCCTCGCATGAAGCAGCCCCGGGAAACGAAGGCTCGAAGCGATGTCGTCCAGGTACTCCGCTTTTCCTGCGGCCTTGGCGCGCCCTTCAATTTTCGGGCGATACGTGCCAACATATTTTCGTTGCTTTCTCGGCCTGAACCCTGATTGCATTATCCCACCTCCTTTGAGCCGGCCGCAGCTCTCTGTACAGCTCGAGTAATTGCCTCATAGCAACCGCAACGACAGAGGTTGCCGGAAAGCGCCAATCGGATTTCCTCTATTGTCGGGGACGCGTTCTCCCGTAAAAACGCCTTGGATGTCATCACAAACCCAGGGGTGCAGTAACCACACTGTATGGCAGTTCCATAGCCGGGTTCCGCTTGCTCTGCGAAGGCCTCGACAAGGGGATCGTCTTCAGGCAAGCCCTCCACGGTCAATATGTCGTGTCCGTGAGCATCAACCACAAGCTTCATGCATGACAAGACAGCTATCCCATCCATTAATACGGTACATGCACCACAGGCGCCTTGATCGCAGGCGATTTTAACTCCGGTCAATCCCAGCTTTTCCCGCAGCAGGTATGACAGGGTGTCGGAAGGTCCGATGTCCCGCCCGATCTCGAATTCGTGCAAAACTCCATTGATTCGCAAGGCTGTTTTCATCCCGTCTTTCAACGATATATCCTCCCAAGATGTCGGGGGGTAACCCCTCAAATTCAAAGGCGGTTTCAGAGGCATGGGCATGCCTTCCATTCCCGCTCGGCCGGTGTTTACTATGGTCTGTATATGAAGGGGGTGTAAATAAGAATTAATTGGTAGTTTATAGGTAGCAATAAGCTACCATCTGCTGGCTGTCAACCTTGCTCCAGGGCTTGCAGGTAGCTGACTAAATTGATTTTGTTTCCGGTGAGCCCGAGTTTTTTTCGGATGTGTTTTCTGTGGAAGGATACGGCATTGTTTGAGATATGAAGGAGTTCGGCAATCTCTTTGGTCCTTTTTCCATTTCTTATCAGGCCCACAACCTTTATCTCAGCAGGAGTGAGTCTTTGCTGCCAGTCCGATAGCTTCTTGCTGAAGGGAGAAGCTATTCTTTCCAGATTTGATTGGATAATTTCAATGTATGTTCTTTGTTCTTCTGTAAGTTGTGTTCTTGCCAGATCATGCAAGTATGGTTTAATCAGGCGATCAAATGTGTTTAGAAAGCTCTTCTCAATATTATTAATCTCTTTCTCTCTTTGCTCTACGAGAACCTGAAGTGCTGTATTCAACTGGGCAAGTTTGCGTGACTTTTTCTCTAATTCCTCTTCTTTTTGTTTCAGATTTTCAGTAGCTTCAAACCTGTGTGTTATATCAAATATTATCCCATTGGAATATTTTAAAAGGCCGTCTTCATCCATAACACTTGTGGATATAAATTGAATCCACCGCCACTTACCATAATAGGGATTAAATAACCGTATTGATTCATCAACACGAGGATTCCTTGGTAAGGAAAAATGAGCATTTACTATTCTTTCAACATCTTTTGGATGTATATTTTTAAACCAGTTATTAAGTTTATATGGGTTATCAATGCCTAATATTTTTTTAATGGATGGGCTTACAAAAACCACATGGGCATCTGTCGGGCCCCCTTTTTCAAACGCAATTCTGTAGACAGAGAAGTTTACGGCTGTTTCCATAAGGGATCGTAAGTGTTCTTCACTTTCTCTCAGTGCCCGCTCAGTATCCCTGAGTCTGGTGAGATCGATTTCAATGCCGATAACATAGCGCCGGCCGTCAATTTCCGTTGAAACTCCTTGGGCATAGTAAGGGATTTTACGGCCGTCCTTATGAATATTATGGTATTCAACGTCGAAGGAGCCTTCCCTAAACCCACGTTCCGTGGCTTCCCGGATTTTATCTTTTTCCTCAAGCGGAATCAGGTCCAGACTGTCCCGGCCAATCAGTTCATCATGTGAATAGCCGAGCATCATTTCAAGATTTTGATTCCAGCGCAGGTATCGCCCTTTTTCATCGATCATGAAATAGAATCCGGGCAGGCTGGCAATGATACTATCTGATATCAGCTTCTCTTTTAGAAGCTTTTTCCGGGTCTCTGAAAGCTCCATTTGGGTCTTTTGGAGTAATAATTCTATGTCTTGATAACTCATTTCAAGGCCTCTATATGGTTTTAGAGTTAACCTTAATGTCCCTGAATGCATTTCGGAACGGCTACGGTGTCGGGGGATTTTCTCGCAAAGCACATAAAGATCGCAAAGATAAAAAGATTGAAACAGAATTTTTTCGCCGCGGAAAGAGACAGCAGACCGTGAAATAGCGCCTCCATGATTCCTCTCTTGACTTACAGTATAATTTACAGTAATTTTTTGACTGGAAGTTTCACTGAAAGTTGTGGCGGAATTAAACCGGTTTTTTCTTTTTTCCGGAGGCGGCCATGAAACTGACTGACAAGCAAAAGACCTTCCTGGCCTATCTTTCTCAATATATGGAGGAGTGGGGGCAGTCCCCCAGTTTCGATGAGATCCGCGCCCACTTCGGCTTCCGCTCCTATAACACGGTGGCCACCTACTTGTCCCATCTGGAGCGTAAGGGGTACATACGGCGGCCCAAGGCCAAGAACCAAAAGCGCGCCATCGAGGTGATCCGTCCCGTTGAGAGCCGCCGGTTCGAGACTCCCCTCCTGGGGATCGTGGCGGCGGGCCGGCCCATAGAGGCCGTGGAATCGCCTGATGTAATTGAGATCCCTCCGTCCATGCAGGGACGAGGGGACCATTTTGTGCTCCGCGTGGAAGGGGACTCCATGCGGGACGACGGCATCCTGGACGGCGACTATGTGTTGATTCGCAGACAGCCCACGGCGGAGAACGGCGAGACAGTGGTGGCACTGGTCGACAACGAGGCTACGGTGAAAAAGATCTACCGGCGGGGAGATCACGTTGAACTCCGACCCGCCCACGAGGGCATGCCCTCGATCCTCGTTCGCAAAGGGGATCTGCGGATCGAGGGGCGGGTCGTCGGAGTGATGAGACATTACAAGTGACACGTCACATCATCCATCTTCATATCCCCGCTTTTCCCATTGCCGTGGAACGGGTGGTTCGGCCTGAACTAAGGGGTCGGCCCGTGGCTGTGGCGTGGGGTCGAACGGCCCGGGCGTCTGTGCTCTCCGCCTCCTCCGAGGCCAGGCGGGAAGGGGTGGCAAGGGGCATGCCGCTGAGTCGGGCCAGGGATGTATGCCCGGGCCTCACCGTGCTCGCGCCGGATCCCTTGAGGATTGAAAAGGCCGGCCGTCTACTGACGGAGACGGCCGCCCGATATACCCCCCTTTGGGAGCCCCCAAGGCCCGGCCACGTCTACCTGGACGTAACAGGCACCTCCAGGCTGTGGGGAAGGGCCAAGGACACGGCCGACCGGATCCGCAGGGAAGTCCTGGCCCGGCTTGGGCTTGCCGGCACCGCAGGCGTGGCCGGCAATAAGATGGTCTCGAGCATCGCCTCACGCATCCATCCCGTGCCGGGTATTCTGGATGTGGACTTAGGCCGGGAAGAGGTCTTCATGGCCCCCCTGGACGTGGACGTGCTGCCGGGAATCGGCCCGGTTCGCCGTAGACTCCTCCTTGAAGAACTGGAGATCACAAGGGTCCGGCAGGTGGCGGCCCTGGAGGCCGGAGACCTTCGACTCCTCTTCGGACGCCGGGGCGAAGTCATCCGCCAGCGGGCCCTGGGCGTCGATCCCACGCCGGTGTATCCGCCCCGGAAAAGGCCTGTCGTGACGGAGGAGATGATTCTCTCCGAGGATGACAACGACGACCGCCGGCTTCTGGGGTTTCTGTACGGGATGGTGGAGAAATGCGCCCGCAGGCTTCGGGAACGGGACATGGCCCCCAAAAAAGCCGGCATCGTTATCCGGTATTCGGACGGGCGGGAGGTCGCGGGCCGGACCGGCCTTTCCGGCGGAAGCGCCTGGGACATGGACCTCTACGCTCCCCTGGAGCAGGCCTTTTTGCGGGCCTGCGTTCGCCGGGTCCGGGTCCGGTTCATGCGGGTCTGGTTCACGGAGCTGGCTCCTCCCTCCGGCCGCCAGCTCTCGCTTTTTTCGCCCGCGCCTTCCCCCGGGGAGGAGCGGGCCGGGGTGACTCGAGCTCTGGACCGTATCCGGGCGCGTTACGGCTACAGTGCGATTCGTTGGGGGCGTGGCCCTTCGGGCC